>CAMFLK010000025.1 GCA_945957135.1 uncultured Rhodospirillales bacterium | reverse complement strand
AGCTGGCAGCGTCGCGCGGCTTCCCGCCGTCTCGCCCCGTTCGCGGCGCTGATCGGGGGGGCGGCCATCGCGGCCGGGGTGATGCTGCTGCTGCCCCAACCCGATCGCGGCCCCGATCGCGGTCTGGATGCGGAGCTGGCGGCGAGCCATGTGCGGGCGTTGCAGCCCGGCCATCTGACCGACGTGCTCTCCTCCAGCCAGCACACGGTGAAGCCGTGGTTCGACGGGCGGATCGACTACGCGCCGCCGGTGCGCGATTTCGCGGTGGAGGGCTTTCCCCTCGTCGGCGGACGGCTCGACTATGTCGGCGGGCGGCCAGTGGCGGTGCTGGTCTATCAGCGCGACCGGCATGTCATCGACCTCTATCTCTGGCCGGCGCCGGGGGCCGACGCGCCGCCCGCCCGAAGCGGCGGGCACGGCTACGCCATAGTCGGCTGGACCCGCGACGGCATGGCGTTCCGCGCGGTCTCGGATGTGGAGCCGGAAGAGCTGCTCCGCTTCGCCCAGCTCTGGGCCGCACCGTAACGGCTTGATCGGCAAGCACCGGCAGCGTACAGAACGGTCAAGGCGGCGGCCGCGGCGATCGCCGTTCAACAGGGAGCAGACGCATGAGCAGGATCGCACTCGTCACCGGCGGCACACGCGGCATCGGCGCCGAGATCAGCCGCCAGTTGAAGGCGGCCGGGCGCGTCGTGGTGGCCAGCTATGCCGGCAACGACGCCGCCGCCAAGGAATTCGCCGACGAGACCGGCATCGCCGTGCGCAAGTTCGACGCGGGCGATTTCGCGGCCTGCCAGGCGGCGGTGGAGGAAATCCACGCCAATGTCGGCAAGATCGAGATTCTCGTGAACAACGCCGGCATCACCCGCGACGCGACGATGACGCGGCTGACGCGGGACATGTGGGACGCGGTGATCGACACCAATCTCGGCTCCTGCTTCAACCTGTGCAAGCTGACCTTCGACGACATGCGCGCGGCGAAGTTCGGCCGCATCGTCAATATCGGCAGCATCAACGGCCAGGCCGGGCAGTACGGCCAGGTGAACTACGCCGCCGCGAAATCCGGCATCCACGGATTCACCAAGGCGCTGGCCCAGGAAGGGGCGCGCTTCGGCATCACCGTCAACGCCATCGCGCCGGGCTATGTCGATACCGACATGGTGCGCGCGGTGCCGGCGGACGTGCTGCAGAAGATCATCGCCCGCATCCCCATGGGCCGGCTGGGCCATGCCGAGGACATCGCCCGCGGCGTATGCTTCCTGACCGCCGACGACGCCGATTTCATCACCGGCTCCACCCTGTCGATCAACGGCGGCCAGCACATGTACTGACGGGCGACGGCCGCCCCGCCTGGCGGCGGGGCGGCACGCAAAAGATATTGCGAAGCATTCGCAATTCGGGATAGACGGCGCGGGCACGCCAACGAGGTATCCCGATGCCGATCAGCCGCCGCCGCCTGGCCGCCCTTGCCGGCGCAGCTTTGCTCTCCACCCGCGCCCGGGCGGATGACCGCATGACCGTCACCGACATCGCCGGGCGCACGGTGACGGTGAAAGCGCCGGTCGGCCGCATGATCCTGGGCGAGGGGCGGCAGACCTACCTGGTCGCGGCACTCGACCGCGACAACCCGTTTGGCCGCGTGGTGGGCTGGCGCGACGATTTCCGCAAGGCGGATTTCGACGGCTACACGCTCTACGCCCAGCGCTACCCGGAGATCGGTCGCCTGCCCAGCTTCGGCGGCTGGAAGGACGGCGCCTTCGACATCGAGCAGGTGATCGCGTTGCGCCCGGACGTGGTGGTGATGAACCTGGAATCGAAGGTGGCGATCGACGATGGCGGGTTGATCGGCAAGCTGGAGCGGGTGGGCATTCCCATCGTGTTCATCGATTTCCGCGAGAAGCCGTTCGAGAATGCCGAGCGCAGCATCGCCATCATGGCCCAGCTGATCGGGCGCGAGGCCCAGGGCACCGCGCTCGCCGCCTATCGTCGCGCGCAGATCGCCCGCGTCACCTCCCGCCTGGAGGGCTACGCCGGCCCGAGGCCGCGCGTGATGATCGAGCGTGCGGCCGGCTACGACGAAAGCTGCTGCATGTCGTTCGGCAACGAGAATTTCGGCCGCATGGTCGCCGTCGCCGGGGGCGTGAACATCGCCGCCGGCCTGATTCCCGGCACGTTCGGCACGGTGAACCCCGAGCAGGTGGTGGCCGCGCGGCCGGAGGTGGTGATCGTCACCGGCTCGAACTGGAAACTGTTCACGCCCGACGGCACCTGGGTCGGCGTCGGGCCGGGCGCCGACCAGGCGGTGGCGCGGGCGCGGCTGGCCAGGCTGATGGAGCGGCCGGCCTACCGCACCCTGCCGGTGGCCACCAGCGGACGGGTGCACGCCATCTGGCACCAGTTCTACGACAGCCCCTACCAGTTCGTCGCCATCCAGGCCATCGCCAAATGGCTGCACCCCACACTGTTCGCCGATATCGACCCCGACGCCACGTTCCGCGAATTCCACGCCCGCTTCCTGCCCCTGCCCTACAGCCCCGGCTACTGGGTGTCGCTTTCCCCATGAGCGCGGCGGTGGGCCTCGCCCAGGGCCGCCTCGCCTATCGCCGGCTCGCGCGGCGCAGGGTGGGGCTGCTGGCGCTGATGGCCGCCCTGCTGGCCGCCAGCCTGGTCGCCGACCTCACCCTCGGCCCGGCCCGCTACGGATATGGCGAGGTGGTCGGCGCCCTGCTGGGGTTCGAGGGTCCGCCGGCGGTGAGCGTGGTGGTGTGGGACATCCGCCTGCCGGTGGCGCTGATGGCCGTGGTGGTCGGCGCGTCGCTGGCGGTGTGCGGGGCGCAGATGCAGACCGTGCTGAACAATCCGCTGGCCAGCCCGTTCACCCTGGGCATCTCCGCCGCCGCCGGTTTTGGCGCGGCGCTAGGCTTCGTGCTGGGGGTGAACCTGCTGCCCAGCGGCTGGTCGGCCTGGACCATCCCGTTCAACGCCTTCCTCTGCGCCATGGCCTGTTCGCTGCTGATCCACGCGCTCAGCCAGCGCCGGGGCATGACGACGGAGACCATCGTGCTGCTCGGCATCGCGCTGGTGTTCACCTTCAACGCGGCCCTCTCCGCGCTGGAATTCATCGCCTCGGAACAGGCGCTGGCGGCGGTGGTGTTCTGGACCATGGGCAGCCTGGGCCGCACCACCTGGCCCAAGCTGGCCATCACCGCCCTCGCGCTGGCCGCGGTGTGGCCGTTGTTCGCCCGCCAGGCCTGGGCGCTCACCGCGCTGCGGCTGGGCGAGCACAAGGCGGCCAGCTTCGGCATCGGCGTGGGGCGGCTCAGGCTGCACACCATCCTGCTGGTCAGCGCGCTCGCCTCGATCTGCGTGGCCTTCGTCGGCACGATCGGCTTCATCGGGCTGGTCGGCCCGCATATCGCGCGCATGCTGGTGGGCGAGGACCAGCGCTTCTTCCTGCCCGGCTCGGCGCTCGCCGGGGCGCTGGTGCTGTCCGCCGCCTCGGTGCTCAGCAAGTCGATCCTGCCGGGGCTGATCCTGCCGATCGGCATCGTCACCGCGCTGGTCGGCGTGCCGTTCTTCTTCAGCCTGATTCTGTCCACGCGTAGCCGGCCATGGTGAGCCTGACCGCCACCGGGCTCGACGTGTCCTATGGCAACCGCGCCGTGCTGCGCGGGGTCAGCCTGCCGGAACTGCGCGGCGGCGAGGTCACCGCCCTGCTCGGGCCCAACGCCGCCGGCAAGTCCACCCTGTTCCGCCGCCTCGTCGGCCAGCTCGCCGGCCCCGGCACGGTGGCGGTGGACGGGCAGGCGCTGCCCGGCCTGCCGCCGCAGGACCCCACTCGCCCCTGCTACCTGCCGCAGGACAGCAGCGCCAACGCCGCGCTGACGGTGTTCGAGGCGGTGCTGCTCGCCGCCAAGCAGGGCGCCGGCGGCTGGGCGGTGACGGATGCGGAGGCCGACGACGTCACCCGCACGCTGGCGCTGCTGGAGATTGGCGACCTCGCCGGCCGCTTCCTCACCGAACTCAGCGGCGGCCAGCGCCAGATGGTCGGGCTCGCCCAGGCGCTGGTGCGCCAGCCGCGCATCCTGCTGCTCGACGAGCCGACCAGCGCGCTCGACCTGCAACGCCAGGTGGAGGTGCTGCACCTGCTGCGCGACCTCGCCCGCCGCGACGGGCTGTGCGTGGTGGTCGCCATCCACGACCTCAACCAGGCGCTGCGCTTCGCCGACCAGGTGGTGGTGCTGGGCGGCGGGCGCGTGGTCGCCGCCGGCGCGCCGGCTTCGGTGCTGACCCCCGCGCTGCTGCGCGAGGTCTATGGCGTGGAGGCCCGCATCGAGCGCTGTTCGCGCGGGCACGCCTTCCTGACGGTGGACGGCTCCGTCCGCAGGGCCGGCTGATCAGCCGGCGGCGGTCACCGCGCGGCCGGCCATCACGCCGATCAGGTGGGCGCGATACTCCGCGCTGGCATGGATGTCGCTGTTCAGCCCGTCCGCCGGGGTGGACACGCCCTTGCAGGCATCCGCCGACCAGTTGGCGGCCAGCGCGGCTTCCAGCCCGGCATGGCGGAACACGCCGTTCTGGCCGGCGCCGGTGATGGCCACGCGCACGCCCTTCGGCCCCTTGGCCACGAACACGCCGACCATGGCGTAGCGCGAGGCGGGGTTGCGGAACTTGGCGTAGGCCGCCTTCTGCGGAATGGGGAAGCTGACTTCGGTGATCACCTCGTCCGGCTCCAGCGCCGTGGTGAACATGCCTTGGAAATAGTCGTCGGCGGAGATGGTGCGCCGGTCGGTCTTCACCGTGCCGCCGAGGGCGAGCAGGGCCGAGGGGTAGCAGGCCGAGGGGTCGTTGTTGGCCAGGCTGCCGCCGATCGTGCCGCGATGGCGCACTTCCTTGTCGCCGATATTGGCCGCGAGGTCGGCGAGGCCGGGGATGGCGCGCTTCACCTCGGCCGAGTTGGCCACCGTCTCATGCGTGGTCATCGCGCCGATGGTGACGGTGTCGCCGGTGACGGTGATGCCGGTCAGGCCGAGCTTGGCGAGATCGACCACCACGCTGGGCTTGTTCAGCCGCTGCTTCAGCACGGGGATGAAGGTCATGCCGCCGGCCAGCGCCTTGGCGTCCTCGGTGCCCAGCGCCTTCACCGCGTCGGGCAGGCTCGCCGGCTTCTGATAGGTGAAATCATACATCGCTCGATTCCCTCTTATTCGGCAGCGACGGGCAGGCGCCCGGCATTGATGATCGACCAGATCTTCTGCGGGCTGGCCGGCATGTCCAGATGGCGCACGCCGTAGTCGCGCAGCGCGTCCACCACGGCGTTGATCACCGCCGGCGGCGAGCCGATCGCCCCCACCTCGCCGCAGCCCTTGGAGCCCAGCGGGTTGTGGGTGCACATCGTGTTCTCGGTGGCGACGGTGAAGTTCGGCAGGTCGTCGGCGCGCGGCATGGTGTAGTCCATGAACGAGCCGGACAGCAGCTGGCCGTCCTTGTCGTACACGGCGTTCTCCAGCAGCGCCTGGCCGATGCCCTGGGCCACGCCGCCCTGCACCTGGCCCTCCACGATCATCGGGTTCACCACCCGGCCGACATCATCGACGGCGGTGAAGTTCACCACGCGGGTCACGCCGGTCTCCGGGTCGATCTCCACCTCGCAGACATGGCAGCCGCCGGGATAGGTGAAGTTCTTCGGGTCGTAGAAGGCGGTCTCGTCCAGGCCGGGCTCGATCTCGTCGATCGGGTAGTTGTGCGGCACGTAGGCGGTCAGCGCCACCTCGCCCAGCGTCTTCACCTTGTCGGTGCCGGCCACGGTGAACTTGCCGTCCTTGAACTCGATGTCGTCGGCCGAGGCTTCCAGCAGATGGGCGGCGATCTTCTTGCCCTTGGCGATGATCTTGTCCATCGCCTTCACCATGGCGCTGCCGCCCACGGCGAGGCTGCGGCTGCCATAGGTGCCCATGCCGAACGGGATGCGGGCGGTGTCGCCATGCACCACGTCCACGTCCTTCAGCGCCACGCCGAGCTGGTCGCACACCAGCTGCGCCAGCGTGGTCTCGTGCCCCTGGCCGTGGCTGTGGGTGCCGGTGAACACGCTCACGCTGCCGGTGGGATGCACGCGGATATTCGCCACCTCGTACAGCCCCGCCCGCGCGCCGAGCGAGCCGACCACGGCGGAGGGCGCGATGCCGCAGGCCTCGAGATAGGTGGAGATGCCGATGCCGCGCAGCCTGCCCTTCGCCGCGGCGGCGGCGCGGCGGGCGGGGAAGCCGGCCCAGTCCGCCGCCTTCAGTGCCGTCTCCAGCGTGGCGACATAGTCGCCGCTGTCATATTGCAGCGCCACCGGCGTCTGGTAGGGGAAGGCGTCGCGCGGGATGAAGTTGCGGCGGCGGATCTCCACCCGGTCCAGCCCGGTGTCGTGGGCGATAGTGTCCACCAGCCGTTCCAGCAGGAAGGTGGCCTCCGGCCGCCCGGCGCCGCGATAGGCATCCACCGGCACGGTGTTGGTGAACACCGCCTTCACCTCCACGTAGATCGCCGGCGTGGTGTAGGTGCCGGCCAGCAGCGTGGCATAGAGATAGGTGGGCACCGCCGGGGCGAAGGTGGAGAGATAGGCGCCCATGTTGCACAGGGTGTGGACGCGCAGCGCGAGGAACTTGCCCTGCGGGTCCAGCGCCATCTCGGCGGTGGAGACATGGTCGCGGCCATGCGCGTCGGAGACGAAGCTTTCGTTGCGCTCGGCGGTCCATTTCACCGGCCGCTTCACCTGCCCGGCCGCCCAGGTGACGATAGCTTCCTCGGCATAGTGGTAGATCTTGCTGCCGAAGCCGCCGCCCACGTCCGGCGCCACCACGCGCAGCTTGTGTTCCGGCAGGCCGAGCACGAAGGCGCCCATCAGCAGCCGGATCACATGCGGGTTCTGGCTGGTGGTGAACAGCGTGTAGTCGCCGGTGGAGGGATCGAAATCGCCCAGCGCGGCGCGCGGCTCCATGGCGTTGGGCACGAGGCGGTTGTTGGTGAGGTCGAGCTTCACCACATGCGCCGCCTGGGCGAAGGCCGCGTCCACCGCGTCCTTGTCGCCGATATGCCAGTCGTAGCACTGGTTGCCCGCGGCCTCGTCATGCACCAGCGGCGCGCTGGGCGCCACCGCGTCGGTCACGCCGGCGATGGAGGGCAGGTCGGCGAGTTCGATGTCCAGCAGCTCCGCCGCGTCCTTGGCCTGCTGGCGGGTCTCGGCGATCACCACGGCGATGGGGTCGCCGACATGGCGCACCTTGCCCTCCGCCAGCACCGGATGCTTCGGCTCCACCATCGGCGTGCCGTCCTTGCTGTGGATCTGCCAGCCGCAGGGCAGGCCGCCGATGGCGGCGAGGTCGGCGCCGGTGAACACCGCCACCACGCCGGGGGCCGCCTTCGCCGCCGCCGTGTCGATGCGCACGATGCGCGCGTGCGGCCGGTCGCTGCGCTTGATGAAGGCGTGCATCTGGTGCGGCCGGTTGATGTCGTCGGTGTAGTTGCCGCGCCCGCTGATGAAGCGGAGATCTTCCTTGCGCCGGACCGAGGCGCCGATGCCTTCGAAAGCTGCGTCCATCCCATCCCCCCTGGCGCTTGTCGCGCCCGCTTCGTGAAACGCCCCTGCTTTTATTCGGCGGGGGTTGCGTTCATCAGCGGCGCCGCGGCGGCGATCGCCTTGACGATGTTGTGGTAGCCGGTGCAGCGGCAGAGATTGCCCTCCAGCCCGTGGCGGATCTCCTCCTCGGTCAGGCCCTGCGGGTTGCTCTTCACCAGGTCGATGGCGCTCATCACCATGCCCGGGGTGCAGAAGCCGCATTGCAGGGCGTGATGCTCGCGGAACATCTCCTGCATCGGGTGCAGCGTGCCGTCGGCCGCCGCCAGCCCCTCGATGGTGGTGACGCTGCAGCCGTCGGCCTGCACCGCGAGCATGGTGCAGGATTTCACCGATTTGCCATCGACATGCACCACGCAGGCGCCGCACTGGCTGGTGTCGCAACCGACATGGGTGCCGGTCAGGCGCAGCGATTCGCGCAGCAATTCGACCAGCAGCGTGCGCGCCTCAACCTCCACCGACGCGCTCTTGCCGTTCACCGTCAGCGTCACCTGAGGCATCGCTCTCTCCCTTGCCTGCCGCGTTGTCCGCAAGCCCGGACGTTTGCACCGCCGCCGCGCAGGGTCAAGCGGCGGCGGCCACAACGCCTTGAAATCAAAGGGATCGCTATGCTGCCTGGGCTATAGCGGGCGCGTCCGGCACCACGTCGAGATGGCAGGCGGACTGGGTGCCGTTGCCCACGTCGCGCAGCACCGGCTCATCGACGCGGCAGCGGTCGAACACGAAGGGGCAGCGCGTGTGGAAGCGGCAGCCGCTGGGCGGGTTGATCGGGCTCGGCACGTCGCCGCGCAGGATGATGCGCTGGCGCTTCACCGTGGGGTCCGGCACCGGCACGGCGGAGAGCAGGGCCCGCGTGTAGGGGTGGTGCGGCGTCGCGAACAGGGTGCGCCGGTCGGCCAGCTCCACCACCTTGCCGAGATACATCACCGCCACGCGATGGGTGAGATGCTCGACGATGGCGAGGTCGTGGCTGATGAACAGCAGCGCCAGGCCGAGTTCGTCCTGCAGGTCGGACAGCAGGTTGACGATCTGCGCCTTCACCGACACGTCCAACGCCGAGACCGCCTCGTCGCAGATGATGAGGTCGGAGCCAGGCGCCAGCGCGCGGGCGATGCCGATGCGCTGGCGCTGGCCGCCGGAGAATTCGTGCGGCAGCCGGTGCATCGCCTCGCGCGGCAGGCGCACCTTGTCCATCAGCGCGGCGACCCGGTCGGTGAGTTCCGAGCCGCTGGCCAGGCCGAAATTGACGATCGGCTCGGCGATGATGTCGCGCACGCTCTGGCGCGGGTTAAGGCTGCTGAACGGGTCCTGGAACACCACCTGCACCCGCCTGCGCATCGGCCGCAGCTTGCCGGGCGGCAGGTTGTCGATGCGCTCGCCGTCGAGGAACACCTCGCCGTCGGTGATCGGGACCAGGCGCAGGATGGCCTTGCCCACGGTCGATTTGCCGCAGCCGCTCTCCCCCACCACCGACAGCGTCTCGCCGCGGCGGATGGTGAAGCTCACCCCGTCCACCGCGTGCACCTTGGCGGTCTGCCGGCCGAAGATGCCGCCATGGATGGGGAAGTGCTTCTTGAGCGCGTTGACTTCCAGCAGGGGCCGTTCGTTCTTGCCGCTCATGCCGCGAGCGCCCTTTCCGCGTAGTGGCAGGCGGCGAGATGGCCGGGCTGCTTCACCTCCACCGCCGGCGCCACGGCCCGGCACAGATCGGTGACCATCGGGCAGCGCCCGGCGAAGGCGCAGCCCACGATGCGGCTGCGCAGGCTGGGCACCTGGCCGGGAATTTCCGTGAGTTTCGTGCGCCCCTCCTCCTCCAGCGAGGAGCCGAGCTTGGGCACCGCGCCGAGCAGGCCGCGCGTGTAGGGGTGCAGCGGGCGGCCGAAGATGGCCTCCACCGGCCCCTCCTCCACCTTGCGCCCGGCATACATCACCACCACCCGCTGGGCCATTTCCGCGACCACGCCGAGATCGTGGGTGATGAGCATGATCGCCGCCCCCACCCGCGTCTTCAGGTCGCGCATCAGGTCGAGGATCTGCGCCTGGATGGTCACGTCCAGCGCCGTGGTCGGCTCGTCGGCGATCAGCAGCTTGGGCGAGCAGGCCAGCGCCATGGCGATCATCACGCGCTGGCGCATGCCGCCCGAGAGCTGGTGCGGGTATTCGCGCACCCGCCGTGCCGGGGCCGGGATGCCGACCAGCGCCAGCGCCTCGATCGCCTTCGCCTCCGCCTGCTTGGCCGAAAGCCCCTCGTGCAGCCGCAGCGTCTCGCCGATCTGCCGCCCCACGGTCAGCACCGGGTTCAGGCTGGTCATCGGCTCCTGGAAGATCATCGAGACGTCCTTGCCGCGGATCGTGCGCATCTCCTCCTCCGACAGGCCCAGCAGGTCGCGGCCCTGGAAGACGATGCGCCCGGCGATGCGGCCCGGCGGCTCGGGGATCAGGCGCAGGATGGACATCGAGGTGACCGACTTGCCGCAGCCGGATTCACCCACGATGGCCACCGTCTCGCCCTCGTCGATGGTGAAGGACAGCCCCTCCACGGCGCGCACCACGCCGTCGAGCGTGCCGAAATGGGTCTGCAGGTTCTCGACCGAAAGAAGCGCCACGAGCGTCAGATCCTCTTGGCCAGACGCGGGTCGAGCGCGTCGCGCAGCCCGTCGCCGAGCAGGTTCACCGCCAGCACGGTGATCGACAGGAACACGGCGGGGAAGAACACGATATAGGGCTTCACCTGCCACAGGGCCCGGCCCTCGGCCATGATGTTGCCCCAGCTCGGAATGATCGGCGGCGTGCCCGCGCCGATGAACGACAGCGTGGCCTCCGCGATCATCGCCGAGGCGCAGATGAAGGTGGCCTGCACGGTGATCGGCGCCAGCGTGTTGGGCAGGATGTGCTTCCAGATGATCTTGGGCACGCGGGTGCCGGAGGCGATCGCCGCCTCCACATAGGGCTGCTCGCGCAGCGACAGCACCACGCCGCGCACCAGGCGCGACACGCTGGGCACCTGCGCCACGGTGATGGCGATGATCACGTTCTGCACCGAGGCGCGGGTCAGCGCCATCAGCGCGATGGCCAGCAGGATGGGCGGGATGGACATCAGCCCGTCCATGATGCGCATGACGATGGTGTCGAGCAGCCGCACGAAGCCGGAGGTCAGCCCGATCGTCATGCCGATGACCGAGGACAGCAGCGCCACGGAGAAACCGACCACCAGCGACACGCGCGAGCCGTACAGCACGCGCGAATACACGTCGCGCCCCAGCATGTCCGTGCCGAACCAGTACTGCGCCGAGGGCGGGCGGGTGCGCCGCGCCGGGGCCAGCGCGGTGGGATCGACCGTGGCGAGGAACGGGGCGAAGATCGCGATCAGCACCACGATCGCCACCAGCACGCCGCCGGCGGCGATGGTGGGATGGCGGTAGCAGAACATGCCGATCCGCCCCCGCTTCTTGCGCGGCGGCAGCACGTCGGGGAGCGTCGGCGCCTCCGAAACCGGAAGGCCGTTGAGGGTTGTCGTGCTCAATAGCGGATCCTCGGGTCAAATACGGTGTAGAGAAGGTCCACGCCCAGGTTCACCAGCACATAGACGAAGCTGAACATCAGCACGACGCCCTGGATCACCGGGTAGTCGCGCCGCAGGATGGCATCGACCACCAGACGCCCCACGCCGGGGATGGCGAACACGCTCTCGGTCACCACCGCGCCGCCGATCAGCGCGGCGAAGCCGATGCCGACGATGGTGACGATGGGCACGGCGGCGTTCTTCAGCGCGTGCACCATCAGCACGCTGCGCTGGCCCACCCCCTTGGCCTTGGCGGTGCGCACGTAGTCCTGGCCGAGCACTTCCAGCATGGTCGCGCGGGTGATGCGCGCGATCAGCGCGATGAAGGCCCCGCCCAGCACCACCGCGGGCAAGGCGAGGTTCTGCAGCCAGGGCAGGAAGCCCGTGGCGATGGGCGTGTAGCCCTGCACCGGAAACCAGTCGAGCTGGAGCGCGAAGATATAGGCCATGAGATAGCCGACCACGAAGACCGGCACGGAGAAGCCGAACACCGCCATCACCATCACCAGCCGGTCCACCCAGCCGCCATGCTTCCACGCCGCCAGCACGCCGGCGGGGATGGCGATGGACAGCGACAGGGCGAGGGTGAGCACCATCAGCGACATCGTCGGCTCGATGCGCTGCTTGATCATCTGGGTCACCGGCAGGTTGGTGAAGATGGAGACGCCGAGGTCGCCGTTGAGCACCTTCCAGCCCCAGTCGCCGAAGCGCACCAGGAACGGCCGATCGAGCCCGAGCGAGGCGCGGATGCGCTCCACGTCCGCCGGCGTGGCCTGGTCGCCGGCGATGATCGCCGCGGGGTCGCCCGGGGCGAGGTAGAGCAGGCTGAACACGAACAGGGCCACGATGGCCATGACCGGGATGGTGGCGACGACGCGGCGGACGATATAGGCGAACATGGCAGGCCCTTGCTCAGCTTTTCCGCACGCCCCGCGCCACGGCAGCGGGCGCGGGGACGAGGCGGTACAGGTTGGTGGCCGCGCGCGCCGGTCGCGCGGCGGCGATGTCGCCGGGGGCGGGCACGGCGGCCGTCGCGGCCCCCGCCTTCAACACGTCACGCCAAAGCAGACCTTCGCGCACCCGGAATCCTCCGTCGCGGCCACGCCGGCGCATCGTCCGGACAAGGCCATCGCCTCACCATGATCGGGCCGGAGACCGGCATTCCCCTCGCACCTCGTTGCCGCCGGCGGTCGGAGGTGCGACCCCGCCGCCATGCCGTCTTTATGGAGCGGCCATGTGATGACCGCAACACCGAGTTGTCATCCACCGCGAATCCACCCGGCTTCCCTCCCTCGCCGGTTCCGGCTAAGGCGGGCGCGATGCTCGATGCCCTCACCCGCCTGCTCTCCCCGGCCCAGGCCCGGCTGCTCGGCCAGTTCCTGCGCTTCGGCGTGGTCGGCGCCGGCGGCTTCCTGGTGGACACCGCGACGGTGTACGCGCTGAAGGGCTGGCTGGGGCTGTACGGCGCGGGCGCGGTGGCGTTCCTGACGGCGGCGACGGTGAACTGGGCGATCAACCGCGCCTGGACCTTCGCCGGCCAGGGCGCGGGCACGGCGCTGCACCGGCAATGGGCGGCCTTCCTGGCCTTCAACGCGCTGGGCTTCGTCGTCAATCGCGGCGTGTACGCGGTGCTGGTGACGGTGAGCGCGCTGTGCGCGGACCAGCCGGTGTTCGCCGTGGCGGCGGGCAGCGTCGCCGGCATGTTCCTCAACTTCCACTTCTCGCGCACGCGGGTGTTCCGGTGAGCCCGCCGCGCGTCGCCGTGCTGATCCCCTGCTACAACGAGGAAGTGGCCATTCCCCGCGTGGTGGCCGATTTCCGCGCGGCGCTGCCGGACGCGGCGATCCATGTCTATGACAACAACTCGAAGGACGGCACCGCCGCCGCGGCGCGGGCGGCCGGCGCGCTGGTGGCGCGCGAGACCCTGCAGGGCAAGGGCCACGTCATCCGCCGCGCCTTCGCCGACGTGGAGGCGGATGTCTATGTGATGGTGGATGGCGACGACACCTACGACGCCGCCGCCGCGCCTTCCATGGTGGCCATGCTGCTGGCCGACCGGCTGGACATGGTGACGGGCACGCGGGTGACCGACATCCAGGCCGCCTACCGGCCCGGCCACCGGCTGGGCAACCGCGTGCTGACCGGGCTGGTCCGCCGGCTGTTCGGCGACCGGATCACCGACATGCTCTCCGGCTATCGCGTGTTCAGCCGCCGCTTCGTGAAATCCTTCCCCGCGCTGGCCGCCGGCTTCGAGACGGAGACGGAGTTCACCGTCCACGCGCTGGCGCTGAAGATGCCGGTGGGCGAGATGAACGTGGCCTATCGCGACCGCCCGGCGGGCTCGGTCTCCAAGCTGAACACGTATCGCGACGGGCTGCGCATCCTGCGCACCATCGTGATGCTGGTGAAGGAAGGGCGGCCCTTCGCCTTCTTCGCCAGCTGCGCCGCCGTGCTGGCGGCGGCGGCGCTGCTGCTCGCCCTGCCCGTGGTGAAGGACTGGTTCGAGACCGGGCTGGTGCCGCGCCTGCCCACGGCGGTGCTGGCCACCGGGCTGATGCTGTCGGCCTTCCTGTCGCTCACCTGCGGGCTGATCCTGGACTCCGTCGCGCGCGGGCGGATCGAGATGAAGCGGCTGGCCTATCTCGCCATTCCCGCGGCGCGGACGCCGGAGCCATGAGGGCGCTGCTGCTGCTATGCGCGGCATGGCTGCTCGGGGCCGCGGCACCACTGGCCACCACCCCGGCGCCCGGCCCGCTGCGGCTGATCGGCGGGCGCGGGCCGGGCTGCATCGCCGGCGCGGTGCGCCTGCCGGACACCGCACCGGGCCTGCAGGCCATCCGCACCGGCAAGAGCTTCTTCTGGGGCACGCCGGCCACCATCGACGCGCTGCTGCTGCTCGGCCGGCGGGCCAAGGCGGCGGGGCTGCCCGACCTCTACATGAACGACATCTCCGCCCCGCGCGGCGGCCCCTTCCCCGGCGGCCATCTCAGCCACCAGGTGGGGCTGGACGCCGATGTGTGGCTGGACGTGACCCCGCATCCGCTCCTGCCGGTGGCCGCCCGCGAGACTCTGGAGCCGCCCAGCCTGGTGCGGCCGGACGGGCGCGGCGTCGATCTCGCGCGCTGGCGGCCCGAACACGCCACGCTGATCCAGCTGGCCACCGGCCTGCCCGGCGTGGACCGCGTGCTGGTCAACGCCGCCATCAAGCGCCAGCTCTGCGAGAGCGTGACCGGCGACCGCGCCTGGCTGCGGCTGGTGCGCCCGTTCTACGGCCACGCCTCGCACATGCACATCCATTTCCGCTGCCCGGCCGACCAGCCGGAATGCGGGCCGGATTTCGCCCCGCCGCCCGCCGGCGACGGCTGCGACGCCAGCCTGCAATGGTGGTTCGACCAGCTCGACGCCCCGCCCGCCCCGCCCACGAAACCCAAGCCGCCCCCACCCCTGCCCGCCGCGTGCCGGGCCATCATGGCCGCCCCCTGATCCTCGCGGCCGGGTTTCCATCGTCCGCCGACCGGTCGTAAGGTCAGCCATGCATCCCCATGTCGGCATGCATTCCCCGAGCCCGGAGACGCCCCCATGACCATGATCTCGCCCGCCTTGGCACCGGGCCGTTTCGCCGTCGGCCAGCCGGTCTCCCGCCTCGAGGACCCCGTGCTGCTGCGCGGCGAGGGCCGCTATTCCGACGACCTCAACCGGCCCGGCCAGGCGCATGGCGTGGTGGTGCGCAGCCGGGTGGCGCATGGCGTGCTCACCGGCATCGACGCGGCGGCGGCGCGCGCCATGCCCGGCGTGCTCGCCATCCACACGGTGGACGACCTGATCGCCGGCGGCATCCACCCGATGGCCGCCAACGTCACCGGCGCCAACCATGACGGCCGCCCCTCGCCCAAGCCGGCGCAATACGCGCTGGCCCGCGCCAAGGTGCGCTATGTCGGCGAGCCCGTGGCCTTCGTGGTGGCGGAGACCGCGAAGCAGGCCAAGGACGCCGCCGAAGCGGTGCTCGTCGATATCGACGCCCTGCCCGCCGTCACCACCCCGGCCGAGGCCGCGGCACCCGGCGCCCCCGCGCTGTACGACGAGGCGCCGGACAATCTGGTGCTCGACTGGCGGTTCGGCGACAAGGCGGCGGTGGAGGCCGCCTTCGCGGCCGCCGCCCACGTCACCCGCCTGCCCATCCGCAACAGCCGCATCGTGGTCAGCGCCATGGAGCCGCGCTCGGCGATCGGCGAGCATGACGGCGAGCGCTACGTGCTGCGCGTCGGCTGCCAGGGCGTGTTCGGGCTGCGCAACGCGGTGAAGACGGTGCTCGGCGTGGAGACGGAGCAGGTGCGGGTGCTCACCGGCCATGTCGGCGGCTCGTTCGGCATGAAGGCCTCCTGCTACCCCGAATATGTCTGCGCCCTGTTCGCCGCGCGCCAGCTGGGCCGGCCGGTGAAATGGACCGACGAGCGCAGCGACAGCTTCCTCTCCGACAGCCATGGCCGCGACCACGACCACACCGCCGAGCTGGCGCTGGATGGCGAGGGGCGTTTCCTCGCGCTGCGCGTCACCGGCTACGGCAATGTCGGCGCCTGCCTGTCCAACGCCACCACCCTGCCGCCGACCATGAACATCGTGAAGAACATGATCGGCGTGTACCGCACGCCGCTGATCTTCGCCGAGGTGCGCTGCATGTTCACCAACACCACCCCGGTCGGCGCCTATCGCGGCGCGGGCCGGCCGGAAGGCAACTACTACATGGAGCGGCTGGTGGAGACGGCCGCGCGCGAGATGGGGATCGACCGGGTGGAACTGCGCCGGCGCAACCATATCGCCCCGGAGCAGATGCCGTACAAGGCGCCCTCCACCATGGAATACGACGGCGGCGCCTTCCCCACCATTCTCGACCGCGCGCTGGACGAGGCGGAGTGGGACGGCTTCGCCGCCCGCCGGCGCGAGAGCCGGGCACGCGGCAGGCTGCGCGGGCGCGGCATCGGCCAGTATCTGGAAGTCACCGCGCCGGCCAACAACGAGATGGGCGGCATCCGCTTCGAGGCGGACGGCACGGTGACGATGATCAGCGGCACGCTCGACTATGGCCAGGGCCACTGGACGCCCTTCGCCCAGGTGCTGGTGGACAAGCTCGGCGTGCCCTTCGAAAAGATCAGGCTGGTGCAGGGGGATTCCGACCAGCTGCTCGCCGGCGGCGGTACCGGCGGCTCGCGCTCGGCGATGAACGGCGGCGGCGCCATCGCGGCGGCCGGCAACGAGGTGATCGCCAAGGGCACCAAGATCGCCGCCCATGTGCTGGAGGCCGCGGCGGCGGACATCGAGTTCTCCGCCGGCCGCTTCAGCATCGCCGGCACGGATCGTGGCATCGGCATCATGGAGCTTGCCGAAAAGCTGCGCGACGGCCTGCAACTTCCCGAGGACGTGCCGCCCACGCTGGATGCGGCGCTGGTCTTTCCCGGCGTGCCCAGCGCCTTTCCCAATGGCTGCCACGTGTGCGAGGTGGAGGTCGATCCCGAGACCGGCACGGTGGAGGTGGTGCGCTACAGCATGGTCAACGATTTCGGCGTGCTGCTCAATCCGCTGCTGGTGGAAGGCCAGGCGCATGGCGGGGTGGTGCAGGGCATCGGCCAGGCGCTGACGGAATCGGTGTCCTACGACGCGGCGGGCCAGCTGCTCAGCGGCTCCTACATGGACTACGCGATTCCCCGCGCCGACCAGGCGCCGAGCTTCAAGTTCACCAGCCACCCCGTGCCGGCGAAGACCAACGAGCTCGGCGCCAAGGGCTGCGGCGAGGCCGGCTGCGCCGGCGCGCTGCCCAGCGTGATGAACGCGCTGGTCGATGCGCTGGCGGAATACGGCATCACCCATATCGACATGCCCGCGACGCCCGAGCGCGTGTGGGCGGCGATCCAGGCGGCGCGCGGCTAGAGCGTGATGACGTTTGGCGGAATCGCCAAAAAGTCTGAATCACGCGATCAAACAAAGGCATAGAGCGGGATGGCTGAGCGCAAGCGATGTCATCCCGCTCTAGTCCCGCGCCTGCTCCCACCCGCCGCCGAGCGATTTGTAGAGCAGCACCAGGTCGGTGGAGACCAGCGCGATGCTGTCGGCGAGGTCCTGCTCGGCGCCCAGCAGGCCGCGCTGGGCGTTGAGCACCTGGAGGAAGTCGGCCACCCCCTGCTCGTAGCGCTGGCTCGCCAGCAGCAGGGCGCGGCGGTTGTCGGCCACCGCCTGTTCCAGCTGCACCCGCCGGCGCTGTTCGGCGGCATAGGCGGTCAGCGCGTCGTCGGTCTCGTGCAGCGCCACCAGCAGGGTGCGCTGGTACACGATCGCCGCGTCCTGCTGCTGGGCGTTGCGCAGTTCCAGCGTGGCCCGCAGCCGCCCGCCCTCGAAGATCGGCAGGGTGACGGAGGGGCCGAAGGAATAGGTATGCGCCGCCCAGTCCGCGAGATTGCCGAACTGCACCGCCTGGATCGCCCCGCTGCCCGACAGCAGGAAGCGCGGGAAGAAATCGGCGGTGGCCACGCCGATATCCGCCGTCGCCGCGTGCAGCTTGGCCTCGGCTTGCCGGATGTCCGGCCGCCGTCGCGCGAGCTCCGAGGGCACGCCCACCGGCACGCGGGCGGGCACGGCGGGGATCGGCTTGATCGCCCCCAGCTCTGCCCGCATCGCCCCCGGCGGCTGGCCGAGCAGGCGGGCGATGGCGTTGATCAGGTTGGCTTCCTGCGTCTCCAGCCCCGGCAGCTGCGCCTCGGTGGTGGCGAGCTGGGCGCGGGCATTGGCGACGTCCAGCTCCGTCGTCACGCCCCCGGCCGCGCGGTCCTGGGTCAGCTGCACCACGCGCCGCGCGATGTCGCGGTTGCGGCGGGTGATGTCGAGCTTCGCCTGCACGCCGCGCAAGGCCACGTAGTCGCGCGCCAGCTCGGCCGTCGCGGTGATCAGCGCGTCGTGCAGCGCCTCCTCGCTCGCCTCCACCTGGGCGTTCGCCGATTCCACGCTGCGCCGCACCCGCCCCCAGAGGTCGATTTCCCAGGCCGCGTCGAAGCCGTACTGGTACAGGCCGTAGGGCTGGAAGATCGTGCTGTTCGGCGTGGCGGTGCGCCCGCCCAGGCCGTTGCTGTTGGCGGCGGGATTGGTGCTGGCCAGCGACAGCGCGCCTTCCCGGCTCTGCTGGATGCGCGTGGCCGAGGCGTTGCCGTTGACCACCGGGAACTGCGCGGCGCTGGTGATGCCCAGCTGGGCGCGCGCCTCGGCGAGATGCAGCTCGGCGATGCGGATATCGAGATTGGCGGCGACCAGCTGCGTCTCCAGCCGCGTCAGAAGCGGATCGCCCAGCAGCACCCACCACTGCGGATCGACCGGCTCGGCCACCGGCACGCTGGCTGGCTTCGGGCGAGAGGGCGCGGTTCCCCAGGATTGCGGAGACCACCAGGGCGCCGGCGCCGCGAAATCCGGACCCATGGTGCAGGCGCACAGGCCCAGCAGCAGAACGACAGGACGGCCCCAACCCACGCGCGAGTCTTCCAGCTCTTATAATCGCCGACGAGCCTAGACTTCCTGCGCCCCCGGTCAACGCGGGGGGCCGGTTGCGCATCGCGCGCCCGGCGGGTGAAATCTGCCCATGACCCTGCCCGCGCCCGCCTCCCGCCCCTCCTCCCGCCCCGCCTCCCGCCCCCCCTCCCGCGAGGACATCGCCGATCTGTACCGGGAGCTGGGGCGCAGGGGCCTCAATGTCGGCAGCTCCGGCAATGTCAGCGCGCGGCGGCCGGGCGGCATGGTCATCACCCAAACGGGGATCACCGGCGACACGGTGCGCCCCGACTCCCTGGTGGAGACGGCGCTGGACGGCACATCCGCCGGCGCGCCCTCCTCCGAATGGCAGATGCACGCGCTGATCTACGCGGCCGATCCGCGCGCCCAGGTGATCGTGCACACCCATTCCGACCACGCCACCGCGCTGGCCTGCCTCAATCTCCCTTTGCCCGGCTTCCATTACGGCGTGGCCGAGTTCGGCGGCGATGACGTGCGCATCGCCCCCTACGCCACCTTCGGCACGCCGGAGCTCGCCCGCCTCGCCGCCGCCGCCATCGCCGGGCGCACCGCCTGCCTGCTCGCCAATCACGGCATGATCTGCCACGCGCCCACCGCCGCCGGCGCGCTGCGCGCCGCGCTGAAGCTGGAGGCGCTGTGCCGGCAATATCTCATCGCCCGCGCCGCCGGCCGGCCGCGCCTGCTGACACGCGCGCAGATGGACGCCGCGATCCTGCGCTACCAGAATTACGGCCACACGGAGGAAACGACATGACCACCACCGACGACGTGCTCGCCCGGCTCGATGCCGGCATGGACGCCGCCCAGGCGCGCTGGATGGACTGGCTGCGCATTCCCAGCATCGGCGCCCAGCCCGCCCACGCCGCCGATTGCCGCCGCGCCGCCGAGCACGCCCGCGCCGACCTCGCCTCCCTCGGCTTCACCGCCGAACTGCGCGAGACCAAGGGCCACCCCGCCGTGGTCGCCCACCACCCCGGCCCCGGAAAGAACGCCCCCCACCTCCTCTATTACGGCCATTACGACGTGCAGCCGGCCGACCCGCTGGAGCTGTGGAACTCGCCGCCCTTCGAGCCGACGATGGTCGATGGCCCGCACGGCAAGCGCGTCTATGCCCGCGGCGCGGTGGACGACAAGGGCCAAGTCTCCATGTGGCTCGCCGCCTTCCGCGCCTGGGTGGAGCAGACCGGCTCGCTGCCCTGCCGCGTCACCGCCCTGATCGAGGGCGAGGAGGAGACCGGCAGCGTCAACTTCAAGCCCTTCGTCGCCGCCCATCGCGACGAGCTGCGCGCCGATATCTGCGTCATCTCCGACACGGGCATGTGGGACATCGACACGCCCGCGCTGTCCACCTCGCTGCGCGGCATGACCTACATGGAAGTCACGCTGCGCGCCGCCAGCCGCGACCTGCATTCCGGCATGTACGGCGGCTCCGCGCTGAACCCGATCACCGCCCTCACCCGCGCGCTCGGCGCCCTCAAGGACGATGCCGGCCGCATCCAGCTGCCCGGCTTCTACGACGGGGTGCGGGACATCGCCGCCAGCAAGGCCAACCAATGGGCCAGCCTGGGCTTCGACGAGGCGAAGTTCCTCGGCGATATCGGCCTCACCGAACCGGCCGGCGAGGCCGGCCGCTCGCCCCTCGAACGGCTGTGGGCGCGCCCCACCGCGGATATCTGCGGCATCTGGGGCGGCTATATGGGCGAAGGCACCAAGACCGTGATCCCCGCCGAAGCCTCGGCCAAAGTGTCCTTCCGCCTGGTGCCGGGCCAGGACCCCGAACAGGTCGCCGAGGGCTTCCGCCGCTTCATGGCCGCCCGCGTGCCCAAGGACGCCAAGCTGGAGTTCAAGGTGTTCGGCACCAGCCCCGGCCTGGAAATGCCGATGGACAACCCGTTCATGCGCGCCGCCCAGGCCGCCCTGGCCGAGGAATACGGCCGCCCCGCCGCGCTGATCGGCTGCGGCGGCAGCATCCCCGTGGTGGACACGATCCGCAACGTGCTCGGCCTGGACTGCATCCTCATGGGCTTCGGCCTGGACGACGACCAGGTCCACTCGCCCAACGAGAAATTCGAGACCCGCTGCTTCCGGCAGGGGGCGCGCAGCCATGCGCGGCTGCTGGGGAAGGTCGCGGGGTAGAAAAAGGGAAGGCCAGGGCTCTGCCCTGGACCCGCTGGGGGCGACGGCCCCCAGACCCCGCGGACCAGGGCCAACAGAGGCGGCCCCATAAGGGGCGATGGAGGGAAACTCAAAGGAAAAATCGTCTTGACCGGGCTTGTCCCGGTCAGCCCGCCGCGACCCCTTGTCGCGGCAGCGGTGAGGCCCCGCCGTAAGATAATGGCTTCGCCCGAGGCCGACGCATCGTGCGTCCCTCCCGCCGCCGCCGGCGGCACGGCACGGCCGCCAGGACAAGCCTGGCCATGACGGTTGTGCAACGGTGTAGCCTGACCGACCGGCCGTCACCCCGACTTTTCCCAGCCGGACTCCCCGCCATCCCAACTGCGCTTGGGAATTTGCAGGCGCCATTTCCTGGGCACCTGGTACGGCCCCGGCGTGTCGCGCGCATCGCGCGGGCGGGAGGCGGGGTTGATGTCCCGCTTCGGCCGGGGCGCGCGCGTCCGTCTTGGCAGGTCGAGCCAGGGGCGGGAGATGGCGAACCAGCCCGCGATCGGCCGCACCAGCCGGCCGGCCTGCGGCGCGTCCTGCAGCAGGGCGCGGAATTCGGGGTCGTCGATCATCCGCTCGAAGGCCGGAATGCCCTGGGCGGTGGGCTGCACCATGCGCAGCAGCCAGCCACGGGCACGCGACAGGCGCGGCGCGGGGCCGCCATCGGGCGCCCAGGGGCGGATGCGGCGAATTCGGGCTTCCTCGCCGCCCTCGGGCACCGGCTCGCGCGGCTGGCCGGCGCGGGACGGCCGGGGCTTGGGCAGCGTGCCCGCCTTCCATCTCACCATCAGCGCGTCGATCCCGTTGAGGGCACGGCCGAGGCGCCAGGAGGCCAAGGCGAGGATGGCCATGGCGGCGGTGTGGTGGGTGCGGAACTGGCAGAACCGGCCGATCGCCTCGCGAATCACATGCACGGACCAGGCGAACTGCATCGCCAGGGGTGTCCGGATGTGGCTGTAGAAGGGGTGAAAGGCCGGGGTTTCGGACATGCCGGATGATATATCCAGGTATTTTCGCTGGAACAAGGACCTATGTCGTTAAATATGGAGAAATTAGTCGTTATCGTTCCCGACGTAGCCCGGCCTTGACAGGGCGCGACCTGACGCCTCCCCTGGCGCCTCCCTGGAGCGTCAGGGGAGGGCGTCAGGGGAGGCGGAAATGGCGAAAGACCTTGTGCTGGCGCTCGACCAGGGCACCACCTCCACCCGCGCCTTCGCCTTCCGCGCGCCCCATCTCGCCCCGGTGGCGGTGGCGCGCCGCGCGCTGGACCAGCATTTCCCCGCCAGCGGCTGGGTGGAGCACGAGCCCGAGGATCTGTTCGCCCATTCCGTCGCGGTGCTGCGCGAGGCGCTGGCCCAGGCCGGCGGGCAGCCGGGGGATGTCGCGGGCATCGGCATCACCAACCAGCGCGAGACCACGCTGATCTGGCGGCGCGACACCGGCCAGCCCATCCACCGCGCCATCGTCTGGCAGGACCGCCGCACCGCCGATGCCTGCGCCGCCCTGCGCGCCGCCGGCCACGAGCCGGAGGTCACTGCCCGCACCGGCCTGCTGATCGACCCCTATTTCTGCGCCACCAAGATCGCCTGGCTGCTCGACACGATCCCCGGCGCGCGGGCGGAGGCGGAGGCCGGCAAGCTCGCCTTCGGCACGGTCGATACCTGGCTGCTGTGGCGGCTGACCGAGGGCTGGGTTCACGCCACGGACGCCACCAATGCCAGCCGCACCATGCTGTTCAACATCCATGACGGGTGCTGGGACGAGGAATTGCTGCGGCTGTTCCGCATCCCCCGCGCCCTGCTGCCGGAGGTGCGCGACTGCGCCGGCCCGTTCGGCCATGCCGCCCCTGCCCTGCTCGGCGGCGCCGTGCCCATCCTCGGCATCGCCGGCGACCAGCAGGCGGCGGTGATCGGCCAGGCCTGCTTCAAGCCGGGCATGGTGAAATCGACCTACGGCACCGGCTGCTTCCTGCTGCTCAACACCGGCGACCGGCCGGTGCCCTCGCGCGCCCGCATGCTGACCACCGTGGCCTACCAGCTCGCGGGGCGGCGCAGCTACGCGCTGGAGGGGGCGATCTTCATCGCCGGGGCCGCCGTGCAATGGCTGCGCGACGGGCTGGGCGTGGTGGCCGACGCGGCGGAGACCGGCCGGCTGGCCGCCGCCGCGGACCCGGCGCAATCCGTCTATCTCGTGCCCGCCTTCACCGGGCTGGGCGCGCCGCATTGGGATGCGGAGGCGCGCGGCGCCCTGTTTGGCCTGACCCGCGGCACCGGCCCGGCCGAGCTGGCCCGCGCCGCGCTGGAAAGCGTGGCCTACCAGACCCGCGACCTGATCGAGGCGATGCGGGCGGACTGGCGGAAACCCGGCAGTCAGGGCGGGGACGAGACCGTGCTGCGGGTGGATGGCGGCATGACCGCCTCGGACTGGACCATGCAGTTCCTCGCGGACATGCTGAACGCGCCGGTCGATCGCCCGGTGGTGCAGGAAACCACCGCCCTCGGCGCCGCCTGGCTGGCCGGCTTCGCCGCCGGCGTGTGCCCGGACCAGGACGGGTTCGCCGAGTCCTGGGCGCTGCAACGCCGCTTCACGCCGCAGATGGACGGCGCGACGCGCGAGCGCGCCTATGCGGGGTGGCGGGATGCGGTGCGGCGGACGCTGACGGGCATGTGAGGGGCGGGCCGGCTCCTTCGCTCTCCCCCTCGTCATGGGCGGGCTTGACCCGCCCATCCACGCGGTGGGGCTCCGCCATTCGGTGATGGCTTCGCATAATACCAGCGGCGCGAAGCGATGACTCTTCCATCGCTTCGCGCCGCTGGTATTACTTCCTTCCCCCCAAACAGAAACGGCCGGGGACTTCCGCCCCCGGCCGCTTCCATTCGACGCACCCAATCGGATCAGGCGAGTTCCTTCGCCAGGATTGGCTTGAACGCCTCGGTGGCCTTGCGCAGTTCGGTGGCCGCATCGGCGCCGCCGATGATGTTGGTCAGCGCGATGCCGAACGTGTCACGGAATTCCGTCACCGCGACGATTTCCGGCAGGCCGGAGCGGGCGAGCTTCAGGGATTCCTTCACCGTGTCGAACCATTCCTTGGGGAAGGGCGAGGCTTTCTGCACGTCGTCGTTGGTGTAGGAGCTGGCGCGGGCGGGGGTGCCGGAGCCGGTGCGCAGCATTTCCAGGCACATCGCCTTGCTGGTGGCCCATTGGCAGTACAGCCAGGCGGCGCCCTTGTTCTTGCTGCCCTCGGCGATGCCGATGCCGTCGATGAAGGTGGCGGTGTTGCGGGCCTTGCTGCCGGCGGGCACCGGGGCGAAGCCCACGTTCTCCGCCACCTTGGACTTGGTCTTGTCCATCAGCGGGGCCGAGAAGCCCACCCCGTCCAGCCACATCGCCGCGCGGGCCTGGCTGAAGGTGGTCTGGGATTCGTTCCAGTTGAAGCCGACAACGCCCTGCGGCGCGTAGTCGCGCAGCAGCTTGCCGTAATATTCGGCGCAGGCGATGGCGGCCGGCGTGTCCATCAGCAGCGTCTTGCCGTCGGCGGAGATGGTTTCCTGGTCGTAGCCGAGCAGGAAGGTGTCGTAGAGCACCACGTTGGCGTTCTTCAGCCCGCGGCCGACGAAGCCGGCGACGTTCTTGGACTTGTCGGTCAGCTTGGCGGCGGCGGCCATCAGCTCGTCATAGGTCTTGGGCACGCCCAGGCCCTTCTCGGCGAACATCGCCTTGTTCCAGAACAGGATGAACAGGTCCTGGTTGAGCGGGATGGTGTGCATCAGCCCGTCCGCGCGGGTGGCGGCGCGCACGCCGGGGCCGCCGAAATCGGCGAAGTCGTAATCCGCGGCGGTGAGCTTGGGGTCTTTCAGGAAGGGCCGGATGTCGGCCATCCAGTTGCCCTTCTCGATCTGCTTCTTCTGCACGTGCAGCGCGACGTTCACCACGTCGAAGCTGGGGCGGCCCGAGGAGAATTCCAGCGCCACCTTGGGGCGCTGCTGCTGCTCGGGGATCTGTTCGGAGCCGACCTTCATGCCGGTCAGCTCCTCGAATTCCTTCTGGTGCGCCTGCAGCACGTCGGCGCGCGGCGACTTGGCGAAGTTCACCTCGAGCTTGGTGCCCTTGAACTGCTTCCAGTCGAAGGCGCTCTGGGCGCCCACCTTCTCGACGAGGGCGGGGGCGGCGAGCAGGCCGGCGGAGGCCTGCAACAGGTGGCGGCGGCGGATCATCGTTCGGTTTCCTCCCTTGGGCCCCGGCCTCGTTGGGCCGGGGGTTCAATGCGATGGCTATATCATGAGGCGAGCCGGACTGCGATCACCGAAGGCGGAACGTCGGAGGTGTGAATCGCAGTCCCAAATCAAACGACTGGACACGTTTCGCCCGGCCGCGAAGCGGACGATCAAGGCGAAACGGGTCTAGTCGTCGCGGTGGACGCGCTCCATCCGTTCGTGCCGCTCCTGCGCCTCGATCGACAGGGTGGCGATGGGCCGCGCCTCCAGCCTGCGCAGGCCGATCGGCTCGCCGGTTTCCTCGCAGAAGCCGTAGCTGCCGCTTTCCACCCGCAGCAGCGCCTGGTCGATCTTGTTGATCAGCTTGCGGGCGCGGTCGCGGGTGCGCAGTTCCAGCGCCCGGTCGGTCTCCACGCTGGCGCGGTCGGTGATGTCGGCCTCGTGGATGCCGCCCTCGGACAGGCTGGCCAGGGTGCCGTCGGCCTCGCGCAGCAGCTCCGCCCGCCAGCGCAGCAGTTTCTGGCGGAAATACTCGATCTGTTGGGGGTTCATGAATTCCTCGGCATCCGAGGGGCGGTAGTCGGCAGGCAAGGTGACCATCATCGCGTGGCAATCTCGCTTCGTTGCGGCCGGCCACGGGAGAACGCCGCGATACGCGCGCGGCGAGGCTGACAGTCAGCCCCCCAGGCCTTCCGGTCGAGCGGGCTTATAGCCATCGCCTCGCGAGCCGCCAAGGGCAAGAACGGGCGCGGGCATGACGTTCATGTGGCGGATGAAGTTCGCGCGGATGAAGTTCGGGTGAAGTCGGCATGGGCCAGTTCCACCGCCACGCGCAGCCGGATCTCCGCGAGCACGGCGGCGAGGCCGGGATGCTCGGCCGCCGGCATCTCCGCCGCCAGCGTGGCGAGGCCGGCCAGCGTGTCCGCGCCCGGGCCGCCCGCGAGCATCTCGCGCTGCAACCTGGCCAGCGCGGCGAGGATGTCCTGCCCATGGCGGCGGGCGCGGCGGTCGCCCACCCCCTCCGCCTGCTCCTCCTGCAACGCCAGCAGGCCGGCGAGGGAGGCGGCGGCGAGTGGCGCGGCGGCGGCGTG
>CAMFLK010000024.1 GCA_945957135.1 uncultured Rhodospirillales bacterium | reverse complement strand
CATTTTTCCTTGGGACAGGTTCCCGAGGCGCCGCCGCATGTACAAGCCAAAACGAATAGAAGTTCTTTGCTTCTTTCTTTCAAGAAAGAAGCGCTTCCTTCCTTACGCCGGCAGCAGCGACAAGTCGAACAGGTCCTTGAAGTCGGCGGTACGCGAAACCAGCCCGGCTTCCTGCCAGAAGGCGATCTGGGCGCGCAGATCGGCTTCGTCCGGGCGCAGGCCGGGGATGATGAAGGCGATCGCGGCTTCGGCCTCGGCGGGTTTGATGTTGGCGTAGCGGGCGATGATGTCGAGCAGGGGGGCGTAGTCGGGGCCGCGCACCGGTTTGCCGGCGGCATCGACCTGGTTGAAGACGCGGATGTATTCGGCCGCGCCCTGGATGTAGCCGCGCATGAAGCGGGTCATCACGTCGCGCTTGCCCGCGATGGTCTGGGGGCTGGCGCACACCACGCCTTGTTGCATCGGCACCACGTCGCCGGTCCAGGCCAGGAAGCGGGCGGTGCCGGCATCGACCATGCGGGTGACCAGGGCGGGGGGCAGGATGGCGCCGTCCACCTGGCCGGATTGCAGGGCGGCGCCGATATTGCCGTAGCTCTCCAGCGGCACGAGTTGCAGCCCGGACATGGGCACGCCGAATTTCCTGGCCATGGCGCCGATGTCGTAATGGTGGGTGGAGCCGGCGGTGGTCATCGCCCAGCGCCGGCCGCCCATCTTGTCGAGCGAGGTGAAGCCGGCATCCCACGCCTTGTTGGAGGCCAGCACGCCGTTCAACGGGAAGTGCGGCGCGTCGCGCGTGGTGCCGGCGATGATGCGGAACCCGCCCTTGGCGGCGAGGTTGAAGGTGGCGGCGGTGGCGCTGGTGGTGGCCACATCGACATCGCGCGACACCACGGCCGGGAACACCGCGGCCGCGGCGGTGAACCAGGTGAGTTTCACCTTGATGCCTTCTTTCGCGAAGAAGCCCTTCTCGATGCCGATGAACAGCGGCGCGTTGGTGGGCAGCTGGATGCCGCCGACCGCGACCGTGTCCGCCTCCTGCGCCCGCGCGAGGCGTGGCGCGGCCAGGCCGGCGGCGAGGCCGAGAAATACGCGACGTTCCATCCTGTTTCCTCCCTTTCTCACCTCCAGGTGAGCAGCCGTTTCTCCAGCCATGACAGGCCCGTGCCGATCAGCAGCCCCAGCACGGATATCACCAATACTCCGGCCAGCAGATGGTCGGTCTGCATCAGCTGGCCCTGGGCCAGCACATAGGCGCCGATGCCGGATTGCGCGCCGATCATCTCCGCCGCCACCAGCAGCAGCAGCGCGACCGCGGCGGTGATGCGGAAGGCCGAGAGGATGCCGGGCAGCGCCGCGGGCAGCACCACCTTGCGCAGGATGGCGAGCGGCGGCACGTCGAAGCTCTGCGCCATGCGGATGATGCCGCGCGGAATGTTGTCGATGGCGCCGAAGGTGGCGATGCAGGTGGGGAAGAACACGCCCAGCGCCACCACCGTGACCCGCGAGGTCTCGCCGATGCCCAGCCACAGGATGAACAGCGGCAGCAGCGCGATCTTGGGGATCGGGTAGATCGCCGATATCACCGGAATGCCCGCGGCCCGCGCCAGCGACGACAGCCCGATCGCGAATCCGGCGGCGATGCCCACGATGGTGCCCGCCGCCCAGCCCGTCAGCAGGCGGAACAGCGAGGCGGCGAGGTTGTCGCGCAGCGTGCCGTCTTCGATCAGTTCCCGCAGCGCGGCGAGCACGGAGGAGGGCGCGGGCAGGAACAGCTCGCTGATCAGCCCGAGCCGCACCGCCGCCTCCCACGCCGCGATCAGCGCGAGGAAGACCACGACGGAGGCGGCGGGATGGCGCCGCGCCACGAAGCCGCGGGCGCGGAAGCGCACCGGGCGGGCCGCCTGCATCGCGCCGTCAGGCATGTTCCAGCTCGCGGTCGGCCACCAGCGCTTCCTGGCGGATGGCGCCCCACAGATGGTCGTGCAGCTCCGCGAGCCGGGCGCGGCCGGCGGGCGTGGCGCGATCGGCCCGGTTCACGTCCACCGCCACGATCTCGCGCACCCGCCCGGGGCGGCGGGTGAACACGGCGATGCGGTCGGCCAGTTGCAGCGCCTCGGTGAGGTTGTGGGTGACATAGATGGCGGTGGTGCGGTCGCGCAGCCAGATGCGCTGGAAATCCTCCATCAGCAGCTCGCGGGTCTGGGCGTCGAGCGCCGAGAGCGGCTCGTCCAGCAGCAGCACGGCGGGGCGGACGGCGAGGGCCCGGGCGATGCCCACCCGCTGGCGCATGCCGCCGGACAATTGCCGGGGGAAGGCGGCGGCGAATTCGGTCAGGCCGATCAGCGCCAGCGCCTCCGCCACCCTCTCCCGCCGCTCGGCCTCGGGCATGCTGTGATGCTCCAGCGGCAGGCGGACATTGCCCTCCGCCGTGCGCCAGGGCAGCAGGTTGAAGTCCTGGAAGACATAGGCGATCTCGGCGAGGCAGTCCGGCGGCTTGCGGCCGGAAACCTCCACCGTGCCCCGGCTGGGTTTCAGCAATCCGCCGAGGATGGCCAGCAAGGTGGATTTGCCGCAGCCGGACGGGCCGATCACGCCCAGCACCTCGCCATCGGCGACATGCACGTCGATCTCCGCGAGCGCCGTGACGTCGCCGAAGACCTGGCCGATGCCGCGCCCCACCAGTTCCATCCAGCCCCCCACCCTGCCGGCGGGAGTCTGCCATATCGGGCGCGGGCTTCCCACCCGCCGGCCGGTCTGGTCTGCTGCGATGCCGCAGAGCAGCGGGGAGCGCGGGATGGACGGTTCGGCCAGGCAGGATGCGCCCAGCACGGCCGGGCTGTTCCTCGGCTTCTTCCAGCTCGGCCTCACCGGGTTCGGCGGCGTGCTGCCGCTGGCGCGGCGGATGCTGGTGGAGCGGCGCGGCTGGTTGACGGCGGAGCAGTTCACCGAGCTGCTGGGGCTGTGCCAGTTCCTGCCGGGCGGCAACATCATCAACCTGTCCGTGGCGGTGGGCATGAAGTTCCGCGGCGTGGCCGGCGCCCTCGCCGCGATCCTCGGCCTGATCGCCGCGCCCACGGCGGTGGTGATCGGCCTGGGCGTGATCTACGACCGCACCCAGGACGACCCGCATATCCGCCATCTCTTCGCCGGGCTCTCCGCCGCGGCCGCCGGGCTGCTGGTCTCGCTGGCGGTGAAGCTGGCCCGGCCGTTGCGACGCAGCGCCGCGGGGCTGGCGATCGCCGCCCTCGGCGTGGTCGCGGTGGCGGTGCTGCGCCTGCCGCTGCTGCCGACCATGCTGGTGCTGGCGCCGCTCAGCATCGCGCTGCACGCACGGCGCGCCGCATGACCGGCGATCTCGCGGCGCTGGCGCTGATCTTCACCCAGCTCTCGCTGCTGGCCTTCGGCGGCGGCAACACCGTGCTGCCGGAAATGCAGCGCCAGGTGGTGGAGGTGCATCACTGGATCACCGCCAGCCAGTTCAGCGCGATGTTCGCCCTGGCCCAGGCGGCCCCGGGACCCAATATGATGATCGTGCCGCTGATCGGATGGCACGTTGCAGGATTTCCCGGCGTGCTCGTCAGCTCCCTCGCCAAGTTCGGCCCGTCCTCGCTGCTCACGGCCCTTGCGCTGCATGTCTGGAACCGGTTCCAGGACCGGCCGTGGCGCAACGCGGTGCGCGCGGGGCTGGCGCCGGTCACCGCCGGGCTGGTCGCGGCCAGCGCCGTGGTGATCACCGGCGCCTCCGCCCCGAGCTGGAGCCTGGCGCTGATCGTGGCCGGGGTGGCGGCGGCGGCCACGCTGACCCGGCTTCATCCCCTCATCCTGCTGGCGGCCGGCGGATGCCTCGGCCTGTATGGCATCGGCCAACCTTGATCTTTCGCAAAGGACCCACGGACATGACCGAGTACACGCCCCCCAAAGTCTGGACCTGGAACAAGGGCAGCGGCGGCCAGTTCGCCAGCATCAACCGCCCCATCGCCGGGCCGACGCATGAGAAGGAGCTGCCGGTCGGCCGCCACCCGCTCCAGCTCTACTCGCTCGGCACGCCCAACGGCCAGAAGGTGACCATCCTGCTGGAGGAGTTGCTCGCCCTCGGCCATGAAGGGGCGGAATACGACGCCTGGCTGATCCGCATCGGCGAGGGCCAGCAATTCGGCAGCGGCTTCGTCGCCATCAACCCCAACTCGAAAATCCCCGCTCTGCTCGACCGCTCGGGCCCCGAGCCGGTGCGGGTGTTCGAATCCGGCGCCATCCTGCTGCACCTCGCGGAGAAATTCGGCGAATTCCTGCCCACCGCCCAGCCGGCGCGCGCCGAATGCCTGTCCTGGCTGTTCTGGCAGATGGGCAGCGCCCCCTATCTCGGCGGCGGGTTCGGCCATTTCTTCGCCTACGCCCCCACCAAGATCGAATACGCCATCGACCGCTTCGCCATGGAAGCCAAGCGCCAGCTCGACGTGCTGAACCGCCGCCTCGCCGAAAGCGAGTATCTCGCGGGCAGCACCTACACCATCGCCGACATGGCCGTGCTGCCCTGGTACGGCGCCCTGGCCAAGGGCCTGGTTTACGGCGCCGGCGAATTCCTCTCCGTGCAGGACTACACGCATGTCATCCGCTGGGCCGACGCGCTCTTCGCCCGCCCGGCCGTGGCGCGCGGCCGCATGGTCAACCGCACCAGCGGCGACCCCGCCCAGCAACTCCACGAACGCCATGAGGCGAGCGATTTCGAGACGAAGACGCAGGACAAGCTGGCGGTGGCGTGAAGGCAGGCCAGGACCGCCATTCGTCGGGCACGCCGATCACATCGACGCGTCGAATGCCGCGCGCATGAGCAGGCGGGTGTAGTCCTGGGTGGGAGCGGCGATGACCTGCGCGCAGCTCCCCTGCTCCACCACGCGGCCATGCCGCATCACGATCAGCGCGTGGCACATGGCGCGGACCACTTTCAGGTCGTGGCTGATGAACAGGTAGCTCAGCCCCTTGCGGGCCTGGAGGTCGCGCAGCAGGGCGACGATCTGGGTCTGCACCGACAGGTCGAGGGCGGAAGTGGGTTCGTCCAGCAGCACCAGCTCGGGGTTCAGGACAAGCGCCCGGGCGATGGCGATGCGCTGGCGCTGGCCGCCGCTGAATTCGTGCGGAAAGCGGCCGAGCGCGCTGGCCGGCAGGTTCACCTCCTCCAGCGACTGGCGGATGCGGCGCTCGCGCTCGGCGGCGGGGATGCGGGCGACGATCAACCCCTCCTCGATGATCTGGCGCACCGACAGGCGCGGGTTGAGCGAGGCGAACGGGTCCTGGAACACGATCTGCATGCGCGGCCGCAACGGGCGCATCTGCTCGCGGGTCAGGCCGTCGATGCGCCGGCCGTCGAAGGTGATCCGTCCACCGTCCGAGGCGGCGAGGCGCAGCAGCGCCCGGCCCAGCGTGGTCTTGCCGGAGCCGCTTTCGCCGACGATCCCCAGGGTTTCGCCCTGCCGCAGGTCGAGACTCACGCCGTCCACCGCGCGCAGGATCGCGGGGGCCCGAAACAAGCCAGGCCGCGACAGGCGAAAACTGACCCGCACCTCCTCGGCACGCAGCACCGCCGGCGCGTCCTGGGCCACGGGGGCCGGCTGGCCGGACGGTTCGGCCCGCAGCAACGCCTTGGTGTAGGCATGCGCCGGCGCCGCGAACAGCGTGCGCGCCGCGGCCTGCTCGACCAGAAGCCCGCGCCGCATCACGCAGACGCGGTCGCACACCCGCCGCACCACCGTCAGGTCGTGGGTGATCAGCAGGATCGCCATGCCGTGGCGTTCCTGCAGGCCACGGAGCAGGGCGAGGATTTCGGCCTGCACCGTCACGTCCAGCGCCGTGGTCGGTTCGTCGGCGATCAGCAGGTCGGGGTTGTTGGCCAGCGCCACGGCGATCATCACCCGCTGCCGCTGGCCGCCCGACAGCTGGTGCGGGTATTGCAGCAGCCTCGCCGCGGGATCGGGGATGCGCACCTCGTCCAGCAGGGACGCGGCTCGCTCCCACGCCTCCCGCTTGCCGATGCCCCGATGCAGGCGCAGCGTTTCGGCGATATGCGTGCCGATGCGATAGATCGGGTTCAGGCTGGTCATCGGCTCCTGGAAGATCATCGCCAGCCGGTCGCCGCGCAGGCGTTGCAGGTCGGGCTCGGACAGCCGGTCCAGGCGCCGGCCCTGGAAGGTGATCCGCGTGTCCGGCCCGAGCCGGGCGTTGCGCGGCAGCAGCCCCATCACCGCGCGCGCCGTGACCGACTTGCCCGAGCCGCTTTCGCCCACCAGCCCGAGGGTTTCGCCGCGGCGCAGGCTGAACGAGGTGCCGCGCACCGCATCGATCGCCGTGCGGTCGAGGGTGAACCGCACGGACAGGTCATCGACGGTCAGCAGCTCACTCATGCGGGTCGATCGCGTCGCGCAGCCCGTCACCCAGCATGTTGAAGCCGAGCACGGTGGCCAGGATGGCGCCGACCGGCAGCAGCATCCAGGGATGCGAGCCCAGGGTCTGCAAATCCTTGGCGGCGTTGAGCAGCAGCCCCCAGCTCACCATCGGCGTCTGCACGCCGATGCCCAGGAAGGACAGGAAGCTCTCCAGCAGCACGATGCCCGGCACCATCAGCGTGATCACCACCACCACATGGCTCAGCACGTTGGGCAGCACGTGGCGGAACAGGATCCGCCCGGTGCCCGCCCCCACCGCCTCGGCCGCGCGCACGTAGTCGGCATGGCGCAGGGCCAGGGTCTTGCCGCGCAGCTCGCGCGCCAGCCCGGCCCAGCGCAGCAGCGACAGGATGGCGGCGAGGGTGAAGAACACCAGCAACGGATCGGCGTTGCGGGGAATGACCACGACGAGCGCGAGGTAGAGCGGCAGTTCGGGAAGGGCCAGCACCAGCTCGGTGAACCGCTGCATCCAGTCATCCACCCAGCCGCCGCGAAAGCCCGAGAACAGGCCGACGGCCGTGCCGATCGTGGCGCTGATCGCCACCACCAGCGCCGCCATGGCCAGGGTCAGCCGGCTGCCGACCAGGATGCGGCTGAGCATGTCGCGCCCCTGGCCGTCGGTGCCGAGCAGATGCGCCGGACAATCCGCCGGCGCCGCCAGCAGGTGGCGGTCCATGGCCACGCCGAGCAGCGTGTAGGTCCAGCCGCGGCCGAACGGAGCCAGCGCGCAGCGCCGGTCGATATCGGCGACGAAGCGCGGCTCGAAGGTCACCGGATCGAGATCGACCTTGAGCGGATGGACGAACAAGCCGCCGTCGAAGCGCAATCGTTGCGGCGGCGAGTTCTGGCTGGCGCGGTCGCGCTCCGTCGGGTCGTAGGGCGACAGGGCGGGGGCGAGAAAGCTCGCCAGCAGGATCAGCGAAACCAGGACGAGGCCGGCGACACCGGTGCGGCTGCGGCGGAAACGGCGGAACAGGCGGGCGCGATAGGTGTCGGGCGGCGCGTCCGCCGCGCGCGCATCGGCCGCGAGATCGCCGATCGCCGCGTCGTCGGCCCCCGTGCCCCCGGCTTCCAGCGGCGGACGCATCACCCGCCCACCCTGACGCGCGGGTCGAGCATCGCGAGCGCGAGGTCGGCCAGCAGGTTGCCCGCCACCAGCACCGCGGACAGCAGCAGCAGGATCGTCGAGGTCACGAACACGTCCTGCTGGGTCAGGCTGTCGAACATCAGCGGCCCGATGGTGGGGATGGACAGGATCAGCGCCACCTCCAGCTCGCCCGAGATCATGTAGGGCATGATCACCCCCTGGTGCATGATCAGCGGGTGCAGGGCGTTGGGCATGGCGTGGCGCATCACCACCGCCGTGCGCGACAGGCCGCGCGCCCGGGCCGCTTCGATGAAGGGCTGCCGCATCACGTCCAGCAGGTTGGAGCGCATGATGCGCATGTTGTAGGCCAGGCCACCGAACACCGCGATGAGCACGACGGGCCAGACATGCAGGGCCACGTCCCACATCTTGCCCAGCGACCACGGCGCCAGCGTGTAGGCGGGCGAATGCAGCGAGCCGATGCTGCTGGCGCCCACGACGAAGGCGAGCCAGTAGAGGATGATCAGCGCCATCACGAAGCGCGGCACGGTCATGCCGATGAACGCCACGAGGCTGGCCCCCGCGTCGCCCAGCCGGTTCTGGTGCATGGCGGCGAAGATGCCCAGCCCGGCGCCGATCAGCGTGGCCAGCACATGGCACACCACGGCGATGCCCAGCGTATAGGGCAGCCTCTCGCCGATCAGTTGCGCCACCGGCTTGTTCGCGGCGAAGGATTGGCCGAAATCGCCATGCAGCAGAATGCCGCCGACCCAGGTGAGGTATTGCATCGCGATCGGCCGATCCAGCCCCAGGCGCACGCGCAGGCGCTGGGCGTATTCCTGCGCCGCCGCCTCGCTCATGCCGTATTGCGAGATGCCGACCGATTTCGCCTGGTCGGCATAGTCGCCAGGTGCGGCGTGGATCAGCACGAAGCAGAGCATGCTGACCACGAACAGCAGCAGCATGCCGAACAGCGCGCGCCGGGCCATGAAGCGGATCACCGGCGCGCGCCTTTGCTCAGTTCACGCCGGGTAGCCGGCCGGGCAGCAGCTCGGGCAGCTGGTCTTCCTTCTTCGACCACAGCCGCTCGCGCATCACGCCCACCTCGCCCCATTGATAGGCGAGCACCGGCACGCCCGGCGGGATGTTCTGCAGCCGCTTGCTGACGATGATGGCGCCGGCCGCGTTGATCAGCCCGATGTCATAGACGTTCTCGGTGAACAGCTTCTCGTATTCGGCGAACAGGGCGATGCGCTTGCCGGTGTCCGCCTCGACGCGGATGCGCTTGACCAGGTCGATCAATTTCGGCTCGAAATCGAGCAGTTCCTGCGGCCGGTCCTTGGTGCCCTGGTGCCATTGCGGCACGTTGCGCGACAGCGGCGCCAGGAAGTCCAGGCTGGTGATCGGCGCCTGCCACACCGGTGCGCCGCGATCCAGCAGCCAGTCCCATTTGCAACTGTCGCGCACGGCGTTGACGTTGAGCGGCACCTGGTTGGCGACCACCTTCACGCCGATCTCGCGCAGCATGTTGATCGCCGCGTCCGCCAGGGCGGGGTCGGTGGGGCGCTGGTTGCCATAGGTCAGCACCACTTCCAGCGGCTGCCCGGCCAACGGGCCGGACGGCCATTTCAGCCAGCCGTCGGCGGTCTTCTCGGTGAAGCCGAGCTGGGCCAGCAATGCCTTCGAGGTGGCCGGCGCGTAGGGGTAATAGACCACGCTCTCCACGCTGCCGACATCGGATTCCGGGTGCAGCCCGCCCGGGAACGGCGCCGTGAAGGGCCCGCGGACCAGGGACTGGCCCATCGCCTCGCGGTCCAGCGCCTGGCTGATGGCGCGGCGGAACGGAAGCTGGCGATTGAGCGCGCGGATCGCCTGGTCGCGCGGCGTGTCCGCGCCGCAGACGGTGGAGAGGTTGAGGTCGATATGCCAGTCATAGCTGCGCGGCCCCCAATACAGCGTGTTGGGGAATTTCGGGTCCTGCGCCTTGCGCAAGGTCTCCAGGTACAGCGCGGGGTTTTCCAGATTGTCGTAGTCGGCGTTGCCCGCGACGGTCTGGATGGTGCGGTCGGCCCAGGTGGACAGCTTGAACTGCACCTCGTCCAGATAGGGCAGCTGCCAGCCGCGCTCGTCCACCTTCCAGTAATAGGGGTTGCGGCGCAGCACGATGATCTGGTCCGGCCGGTATTCCGTCACCGCCCAGGGCCCCATGGTCACCCAGGGCAGCTTCTCCGGCGCCAGCGCGCGGACGTAGCTGTCATAGGTCGCCGAACTGTTGTAGCGGGGATGAAGGGGTTTGAGGATATGGGCCGGGCCGGGGCACACGCCGCCCCAGCCCATCTTGTAGAGGTTGGCGATCGGCCGCGCCTCGGGGAAGGTCCAGCGGATCGTGTTGTCGTCCAGCTTTTCCAGCCTGGTGCCCTCGCCGAACACGCCGGGCTGCACGCGCGCGGGCACGTTGGGGTCGCTGACATTGTCCTGCCAGAAGAACATCACGTCATCCGCGGAGAACGGCGCGCCATCCGACCATTTGGCCCCTTCCAGCAGATGCATGGTCAGCTGGTGCCCGTCCTGCGACCACTCCCAGCGGGTGGCGAGTTCGGGCAGCGGCTCGATGCGCTCCGGCGTCAGCTGCCAGATCGGGCCGGTGGTGACCAGGCATGGGGCGATCAGCTCGTCGAGCGTGCCGGTGCCCTGGGTCTGGCCCGCCGCCCAGTTCCATCCCTGCGGCCGTCCGCCGGAGACATGGCGCAGGATGCCGCCATAGATGCCCGGCCCGCCGGGCGTGTATTTCATGTCCTCCACCATCGGCGTCTTGGGCAGCCGCTCGGCCACCGGCGGCAGCTTGCCCGCCTTCACCAGCGCGGTGACCCAGTCCGGCTCGTGATAGGCGGGCAGCGACTTCATCTGCATCAGCTCGCCATAGGGCACGCGGATCGGCTGCACGGTGGCCAGCGATTTCGGCTGCTGGAGCGGAATTGGCCCCTGCAGCGGCTGCGCCGAAGCCGGACCCGCCAGCATCGGCACGGCCAATGCGAGAATGCCCAAATCTGCGAGTCGCATGAGTCGTCCTCCGGAAATTGCGGCCGTTGGCGGCCGTCTGGTTGTCGTCTCGTGACGTGCTACGCGCGGGCCTTTTCCGGCGCCACCCGCTCGGGATTCAGCACCCGGTCGCCGCCGGAGGCGCGCAGCTCGTCCACGCTGCGCACCGCCAGCCGGGCCGCGCCCTGCCAGGTTCGGGTCCGCGCCGTGCCGCGGCTCAGCCGCTGGCGCGCGCCGTCGATCGCGCCGGCGTATTGCGGCAGCCATTCCGCCTGCGCCACCAGCATCTCGTCCACCATCTGCCAGACTTCCTCGGGGTTGCAGACGGCGCCCACCAGCGGATCATGCAACACGGCCAGCTTCAGCAGATCGACATCGCCGGTCACCGCCGCGCGCACCGCCATGCGCTGCACGTTGACCGAGGCGCCGCAGGTCGCCGCGCAGCCCAGCGGCAGGGTGATGCCCGCCACCATGTTCAGCCCGAAGCGATCGACGAAACCCGGTGTCTCCACGATGCAATCCTCGGGCAGGTTGGTGACCAGCCCGTTGTTGCGCACGTTGAAATGGCCGCGATAGGGGCGCCCGGTCTCCAGCGCCTCCAGGATATGGCTGCAATGTTCGTCGGTGCGGGTGTATTCGGCCAGCGGCGCGCCGGCCTCGGCCAGCCAGCGCGGGAAATCCGTCTCGAACCAGTCGCGGCGCTCCGTGCAGACGCGCAGATAGCCGCCGGTCTCGCCGTTGATCCAGTTCGACAGGTCGATCCAGCGGTTGATCTCGTCCGGCCGCTTGCGATACCAGGGCAGGTATTCGCTGAGATGCCCGTTGCTCTCGGTGGAATAGGCGCCGAAGCGGCGCAGCACGTCGATGCGCACCTTCTCGGTCACGCTGTAGGTCGGATGCCGCTCGAACGCCTCGAGCAATTCCGCGGGGGCGATGCGCCGGCCCCGAAAGCGGATATCGACATACCAGGTCTGGTGGTTGATGCCGGAGCAGACATACTCCACCTCCTCCGGCCGCTCGGCGCCCAGCGCGTCGGCGATCTGGCGCCAGCCGTTCTGCACGCCATGGCAGAGCCCGATCGTGTTGGCGACGCCGCCATGCTCGATCGCGGCCCAGGTGTTCATCGCCATCGGGTTGGCGTAGTTCAGGAACCAGGCGCCCGGTTCGGCCACGGCCTTGATGTCGCGGCAGAAATCCAGCATCGCCGGGATCGAGCGCTGGCCATACATGATGCCGCCGGCGCAGATCGTGTCGCCGACGCATTGATCGACGCCGTATTTCAACGGGATTTCGATATCCGAGGTGAAGGCGCGCAGCCCGCCGATCCGCGCGCAGCAGATCACGTAGCGCGCGCCTTCCAGCGCCACGCGCCGGTCCAGGCTGGTGGTGATGCGCGCCGGCAGGCCATTGGCCTCCACGTCGCGGGACAGGATGCGCGCGACCATGTCCAGATTGGCGGCGCTGATGTCGTGAAGGGCGAATTCGGTGTCGGTCAGTTCCGGCACCTTCAGGATGTCGCGCACCAGCTTGCGCGTGAAGCCGACGCTGCCCGCGCCGATGATCGCCACCTTCATGACGTCTTCCCCCAACCTTGCTCTTGGCGCGCAGTCTGTGGGTGCGGGCGCCGCGAAAAAAGAGTAAATTCATGCGATGATGAGTGATTTCGTGCGGGCGACCCTGGGCAGCCCACCGATCGGCGAAACCCGCGTGAGCTTCCCGAAATCCAGCGTGGCGCTGCATGCCATGGTGGCCAATGCGGGCTACGACCACGTGCATGGCACCGGCTATGACTGGCACGGCATGCGGCGCGGGGTGGCCCCGTTCGTGCTGGTGCAGCACACGCTGTCGGGCCAGGGCCGGCTGCGGTGGGAGCGGCAGCAATTCAAGGTGCGGGCCGGGCAGACCATGCTGCTGCGCTTTCCGCACGATCATCGCTACTGGCTGCCGGAGGGTGGCGATTGGGAATTCTTCTGGATCTGCCTGAATGGACGCGAGGTGATCCGCATCTGGCGCGAGGTGATGGCCCGTCACGGCCCGCTGGTGCAGCTGCCGACGGAGAGCGTCGAGCGCCTGGCGGCATGCTGCCGCGCGGTGCTGGACGGCCGGACCGCCTCGGCCCAGCGCGCCTCGTCCCTCGCCTACACCGCGACCATGGAACTGGCCGAGGCGCTGACGCCGCGCGAACCCGGCTCCGACCGGCCATCGCCGGTCGGCCGGGCGATCTCCCAATGCCACGTCCGCCTCGCCGACCCGACCCTGGACGTCGATCAGCTCGCGGCGGCCGCGCGGCTGACCAAGTCTCACTTCAGCCGGGTGTTCGCGACGAATCTGGGCGTTTCGCCGGCGCGGTACCTGCTGCGCCTGCGCATGGAAGAGGCGCTGCGGATGCTGCGCATGGGCGAGTCATCCGTGAAACTCGTGGCGCAGAGCTGCGGATTTTCCGATTCGAGCTATTTTTCGAAGGTCTTCCGCAAGTTCTACAACATGCGGCCGAGCGACGTCGCGCGCTCGGCCCGTTGACGCCCGCCACGGCCCCGGCCCGCCCGGGCCGGGGCTGTGCCACCACGCCCGATGGCGGGTATCAGCCGAAGCCGCGAAAGCCGGGCATCTGCGAGATCGCCGGCGCCGCCATCAGCTTCGCGAGGTCGGGCACCGGCCGCGCGGTGGCGGGGTCGCCGGAAAGCAGCTCCTCCAGCGCGGCGGCGACCGCGAGCACCAGCCGATCGCCGCCACGTGGGCCGACGATCTGCAGGCCGAAGGGCATTCCGTTGCGGTCCAGCCCGACGGGCAGCGACAGGGCGGGGTGGCCGCACAGGGTGGGGGCGTAGGCCATGGCGAGCCAGTGGAAATAGGTGCGGGTCGGCTTGCCGTCGATCTCGGCGGGGTAGAGTTCGGACCACGGGCGCGGGCTGACGGTGATGGCGGGGGTCAGCACCACGTCGTAGCGGGTGAAGAAGCCCTGCCAGCGCCGGTACATCGCCGTCTGCATGGCGCTGGCGCGGGCCACGTCGGCGGCGGAGTAGCGCAGCCCCTCCTCCACATTGGCGGTCACGTTGGGGCCGACATCCTGGGGCCGGGTGCGCACATTCTCCAGATGGCCGGAGAGGAAGGCGGTGGCGCGCAGGATTTCGAAGGCCTCGTCCGCCCCCGCGCAATCGGGCGTCGCGTCGTCGGCCCGGCCGAAGGCGTCGCGGAAGCGGCCGGTCTTGTCGGCGAACACCTCGGCGATGTGCCGCTCCACCGGGGCGAAGCCGAAATCGGGCGTCAGCGCCACGCGCAGGCTGGAGAGGTCGATGCGCGCGGGGCGGGCGTAGTCGGCGGGGTCGCGCACCACGCGGCCATGGATGGTGGTGGCCAGCGGGTCGCAGGAATCGTCGGAGACCATGGCCGAGAGCAGCAGGGCGAGATCGGGCAGGTCGCGCGCCATCGGCCCCAGCACCGGCAGGGGCGACCAGCCATGGGCGCGGCGTTCGCTGGGGATCAGGCCGGGGGTCGGGCGGAAGCCGACGATGCCGTTGAACGCCGCGGGGTTGCGCAGGCTGCCGCCGGTGTCCGAGCCGGTGGCGAGCGGCACCATGTTGCAGGCCAGCGCCACGCCGGAGCCGCCGGAGGAGCCGGCGGCGGAGCGCGTCGGGTCGAACGGGTTGCCGGTGGTGCCCCACACGACGTTGCGCGAATTCGCCCCCGCCCCCCATTCCGGCACGTTGGTCTTGCCCAGCACGATGCCGCCGGCGGCGCGCAGCCCGGCGACCATGTGCTGGTCGTGCTCCGGCACGTGGTTGGCGTAGATCGGGCTGCCATAGGTGCTCAGCAGCCCCGCCGTGTCCTCGAGGTCCTTGATGCCCAGCGGCAGGCCGTGCAGCGGCCCGAGCGCCTCGCCCTTCATCACCGTCGCCTCCGCCGTGCGGGCGGTGGCCAGCGCGCGGTCGAAATCGCGGGCGGCGAAGGCGTTCACGGCGTGGTCCACCGCCTCGATGCGGGCGATGCAGCTTTCGGTCAGTTCGACCGGCGAAAGCCGCTTGCGGCCGATCAGCCCGCGCGCCTGAACGGCCGAGAGATCGCAGGGTTCGGTCATCGGACTACTGCGCCACGGCCGCGGACCACGGCGACTGCGCGTCGCTGATGCCGGTGCGGCTGCCGTCCGGGTTGGCCAGGATCAGGTTCGGGTTGGCGAAATTGCCGGGGATCGCGCCGTGCGTCACCACATGGGTCAGCCCGTCGGCGCGCAGCCCGCCGATCACCTCCTCGCCCAGCCGCACATCCGCCGTGACCTCCTCGGCGCCGGAGACGTCGATGCGCGGGTGGTGGGCGGCGGTCTGCGGGTCCATGCCGAAATCCGCCACGAAGGACATCAGCTGGAACACCGAGCCCATGATCTTGCGCCCGCCGGAGGCGCCGACCGCCATCACCGGCTTGCCGCCCTCGCTCATCACCACCGGGCACATATTGGTCAGCGGCCGCTTGCCCGGCGCGATGGAGTTGGGCTGGCCGGGGCGCGGGTCGAACCACATGATGCCGTTGTTGAGCAGCACGCCGGTGCCCGGCAGCACCACGCGGCTGCCCATGGAGGACATCAGCGTGGTGGTCATCGCCACCATCGTGCCCTCGGCGTCGCAGGCGGTCAGGTGGGTGGTGCAGACATTGGCCATTTCCGGCTCTTCCGCGCCGAGGCCGGCGAGGCGCTCGGCATAGGCGGCCTTCATCACCTTGGCGAGGCGGCGATACCAGGCGGCATCCGGCTTGGCGCCGTAGGACGCGTCCTTCATCTGCGCCAGCACGCCGGCCAGCGTGGGGGCGGCGGTGAGGCCGGTGGCGAGTTGCAGGGTGCGGCCGTTGCGCCAGGGCACCTGCGTCACCGGCACGATGCGGGCGGCGCAGGCGCGCAGATCCTCGGCGATCATCACCCCGCCCACCTTGGGCATGTCCGCGACGATGGAGGCGGCGATGTCGCCCTCGTAGAAATCGCGCAGCCCGGCATGCTGGAGGCGCTCCAGCGTGTCCGCCAGGCGGCCCTGCTTGAGGTAGTGGATGTCCCCGTCATAGGGCGGCGTGGGCGGCAGCCCGTCCTTCAGGTAGATGCGGGCACTCTCCTCGAACTGGCGCAGCGAGGCGGCGGACATGGCGAGCTTCATCGTCGTCCACCAGTCGATCGGCAGGCCGCGCCTGGCGATGGCCACGGCCGGGGCCAGCACCTCGGCGATCGGCAGCTTGCCCCAGGTGGAATGCAGCTTCTCGTAGCCGGCCACCGAGCTGGGCACGGCGGCGGAGAGCGGGCCGTGGATGTTCGCGTCGTTCTCCACCTCCGGCCAGCGGAACAGGTCGGTGGTCATGCGGCCGGTGAGCTTGAAGCTGGCCGGGCTGAGCTTGAGCGGCGCGACCGGGCCGAAATCCACCACCTGCGCCTGCGCCTCGCCGGCGCGGTGCACCACGCAGAAGCCGATGCCGCCGATGCCGGAATTCCACGGCTCCACGCAGGTCAGCGCGAAGGCGGTGGCCACCGCGGCATCGATGGCGTTGCCGCCGGCTTCCAGCACCGCCACCCCGGCCTGGGCGGCGCTGCGGGCCTGGGAGACCACCATGCCGCGCTTGCCGGTGGCGGCGGGCTTGGTGAGTTCCCAATACTGGGTGACATGCGGCGGCGGATCGTAGGTCATCGGCGAACCTCTCGGGCTATCGGGGCGCACTCAGCCAAGGAGTGCCTTGCGGGAAACGACGAACTCCTCGGCCGCCTCGGCGAAGGCGTCGCAATCCTGCGGCGTCAGCGGCAGCGACAGCGCGAGCATGCCGCGCCGGGCGAGCCAGAACCCGGCCTTGAGCATGTCGAAGAAGAACAGGTCGCGCGCCTTCATGTTGCCGCGCGCCGCCACCTCCGGCCCGGTGATCTCCTCGTCCAGCACATGCAGGTTCAGCATGGAGCCGATGCCGGTGAACTGCATCGGCGCGCCATGCTTGCGGGCCATGTCGTTCAGCCGCGCGCGCAGCGCCTCGCCCACCCCGTTCAGCCGGTCGGCCTCGGCCGGGGTATAGACCTCGGTCAGCGCGGCGATGCCGGCGGCCATGGTCAGCACGTTGTTGTTGAAGGTGCCGGCATGGGGCAGCGCGTCGGCCCGGCGCGGGTCGAACAGCCCCATCAGCTCGGCCTTGCCGCCGAACGCGCCGAACGACATGCCGCCGCCGATATACTTGCCCAGCGTGGTGAGGTCCGGAAGGATGCCCAGCTTGGCCTGCAACCCGCCGGGTGACAGGCGCGAGGTCATCACCTCGTCGAAGATCAGCACGACGCCGTGTCGCGCCGTGGCCTCGCGCAGCGCCCGGAGGAAATCCGGCCGGGCGGGGATGCAGCCGCCGCCGCCCATCATCGGCTCAAGGATGACGCAGGCGAGCTCCGCGGCATTGGCCTCCAGCGTCGCGAGCGTCGCTTCGGTGTCGTTGTAGGTCGCCTGCACGTAGTCGAACGGCACGTTGATGTTGGCGCCGCCGGAGAAGGTGAACACCGCGCCGTGATAGCCGCTGCGGAACACCATCACCTTGCGCCGGCCGGTGCGCGCGATGGCGGTGCTGATGGCCAGCAGGTTCGCCTCGGTGCCGGAATTGGTGAAGCGCACCATGTCCATCGAGGGGAAGCGCGCGGTGACGGCGGCGGCGAAATCCGGCTCGTAGGTGTTGTGGCCGCCGAGATTGAGGCCGTTGTCGAGCGCCTTGTCGATGGCCCGGCGGATGGCCGGCTGGGAATGGCCGGCGAGGCCCGCGGTGTATTCGCCGAGGAAGTCGCGATACTCGTGCCCGTCCACATCCCACAGCCGCGCCCCCTGGCCGCGCGTGAAGGCGAGCGGGAACGGGTCGTAGTAGAGCACGGTGCGGGTGTTGCCGCCGGGCAGCGGACCCGCCGCCTTCTCGTGCAACGCGAGGCTCGCGGGGTTGCGGGCGGTGTAGTCGCGCTTGGCATCGTCCAGCGCGGCGTCGAGCGTGATGTTGCGGGTGATGTTCAACTTGGGTGCCCCAATGCTGTCGCGGCATGGCAGCGCGGCAGGCGACAACAGTCAACCGCGCATGCCAGGATGACCGCGCAAATCGTGCGAAAGGGCCGCCCGGCGCGGCCGGCAAGGGGAAGGAAATTCCACATGAGCGTACACGGCAGGATCGCCCTGGTGACGGGGGCCGGCAGCGGCGTGGGCCGCGCGGCCACGCTCGCGCTGCTGGCGGACGGGTATTCGGTGGTGCTGGCCGGGCGGCGGGCGGACGCGCTGGCCGAGACGATCGGCATTGCCGGGGTGGAACAGGGCCGCACCCTGCCGGTGCCGACCGACGTGACCGACCGGGATTCGGTGGAGGCGCTGTTCGCCGCCATCAAGGCGCGCTACGGCCGGCTGGACGTGCTGTTCAACAATGCCGGCGGCGGCGCGCCCAGCACCAATTTCGGCGAGGTGAGCTGGGAGCAGTGGAGCCAGGTGGTCGGCGTGAACCTGCACGGCTCGTTCCTGTGCGCCAACGCCGCCTTCCGCATGATGCGCGACCAGTCGCCGCAGGGCGGGCGGATCATCAACAACGGCTCGATCTCCGCCCACGCGCCACGGCCGGGCTCGGCCCCGTACACCGCGACCAAGCACGCCATCACCGGGCTGACCAAGTCGATCGCGCTGGACGGGCGGCAATACGACATCGCCTGCGGCCAGATCGACATCGGCAACGCGGCGACGCCGATGACCGAGCGCATGGCGCGCGGCGTGCCGCAGCCCGACGGCTCGATGCGGGTGGAGCCGACCATGGCGGCGGAGAATGTCGGCCGGACCATCGTCTATATGGCCGGGCTGGGGGCGGACGCGAACGCGCTGTTCGTGACGGTGAAGGCGACCAAGATGCCGTTCGAGGGGCGCGGCTGACCGGCCGACGGCCTGCCCCGCGGGTGCGCGGGGCAGGCCACCCGGCGGGAGTCGGCATTTTTTACAGTCCCGCGAACAAGATTTGAATGGCGTCGATACAGACACGCGCAAGGCATTCGGCCAACGAAATCACAACATATGGCGACATTTGAACACTGATTCATATGAATTGCGCTGTTTCTCGTGAATTATTGAGAAATTTCTATCGAAATATCCCTCTCAACCCCAAAATTTCTACAAGAATTTTTTGAATATTCCATCCGCCATATTTCTTCCATCATTGAACCGCCCAAGGCAATTCTGTGCTTTCGTCACTCGCTGACGCGCGTCTCATTTTGAGATACAACAACCCACAGTTGATCTGATTTTTTTACAGTTTGCACATTGCGAGCAGCCAAGCCGTTGATTTTTCTATGTGGCACGCCGATTGCTTGGTTAATCGCGTGTCCCTGATTGGGTGGCATGGCCTTCGATTTTGAGGAGTTTTCACAATGCAGTTCGGCAAATACGCAGCCATCGCCGCCCTTTTCGGTGCGTTCGCCGCCCCCGCGAGCGCCGCTGTCATGACCAGCGTCGCCCCGAGCCTGAGCCCGCCCGGCACCGGCATGACCACCGCGCTGGGCGGCATGACCGTCATCACCTTCGACAGCGACGCGGTGGGCACCCAGCCGACCGGTTTCTCCCCGGCGACCGGCAGCGTGCCCGGCGGCGGCGTGGTCGGCTCCGGTGGCAATGGCGGGCTGTACGCGGCCCCGAATGGCGACACCTCGCAGTTCTACGCGGTGGCGTACAACCCCTCGGGTGGCCCGGTGGTGACCGCCACGGACACGCTGACCCTGGGCGCCGCCTATAACTACTTCGGTCTGTACTGGGGTTCGATCGACGCGTACAACACGCTGTCGTTCTATCTCGGCGGCAATCTTGTCGCGTCCTATACCGGCGCCGACTTCCTGCCGTCGAACGGCAACCAGACCTCGCCCTACACCAACGAATACGTCAACTTCTTCTTCAACGGCGGCGACACCTACGACAAGGTGGTGTTCACCACGTCCAGCCTGAACTTCGAGATCGACAACATCGCCTACGGCAACGTGCCGGAGCCGATCTCCCTCGCCCTGCTCGGCAGCGGCCTGGTGGGTCTCGGGCTTGCGCGCCGCCGCCGGGGCTGAACCGGTTTTTCAAGCGACCACGCCGCATTTGATACCGGCTATTTGAACCACGCATGCGGCGCCCTGGGATTTTCCAGGGCGCCGCAAGTGATTCAGGACATGGCGAGCGCCTGCTCCAGAGTCCGCCGCCACGCCCCGCTCGCCATCTCATCCGCCAGCCACGCATTCACCTTCGCGGCGAAATCGGGATCGGGTTGCATCCAGTAGGCTTTCTCCAGCCGGGTGAACGGCGCCGGCACCGCGGCCGCGCACAGCGCCGGCAGCAGATGGGCCTGGTGGTCCACCTCGATTCCGTCCGTCACCATCACATCCGCCCGGCCGGCGGCGATCTCGGCGAACACCGTGGCGTTGTCCGGATGCACGATGAGCTGGGCATGCGGGAAGCTGGCACGGGCGAACTGCTCGTTGGCCGCGCCGGGATTGACGATCACCCGCACTTCCGGCCGGTCGATGGCGGCGATCGAAGTGAAGCGATCCTTGTCGGCGCAGCGCGCGATGGGGCGCTTGCCGTCCACGAACACCGCCTGGGTGAACGGGCCCTTCTCCGCCCGCGGCTTCAGGATAGTGACGCCGCCCATGGCGATGTCGAATTTTCCCGCCTGGAAATCGGCCATCATCGTGCCCCATGTGGTCGGCACGAACACCGCCTGCACGCCGAGCGCGGCGGCGAGCCGCTTGGCCATCTCCACATCGGCGCCGCGCCAGGTTCCATCGGGGTCGCGGAAGGTGAAGGGCTTGTAGTCGCCGGTCATGCCCACGCGCAGCGTGCCGCGCTGGGCGATGCCGTCCAGCACCGTGCCGGCCCGCGCCTCGCCGATCGCGGCCAGCGACAACGCGCCGGCCAAGGCGCCCCGTCGTGTCAGCTTCATCCGCCGTCTCCCCCATCGTGGCGGCGGTTGCGCTTCACCGCGCCCCGCCGCGTCTTGTCATCGACCCGCCGCTGCTTCGCCGCCAGGCTCGGCCGGGTGGGCCGCCGCACCACGGGCGCGACCGCGGCACGCTGGACCAGCGCCACCAACGCCGCAAGCGCGTCCGCCCGGTTGCGCTCCTGGCTGCGGAAGCGCTGCGCCGTCAGCACCAGCACCCCGTCACGGGTCAGCCGCCCGCCGCACAGCCGCTCCAGCCGCGCCCGTACCGGCTCGGGCAGCGAGGGCGAGCGGCGCACGTCGAAGCGCAGCTGCACCGCCGTCGCCACCTTGTTGACGTTCTGCCCGCCGGGGCCGGAGGCGCGGATGAAGCTCTCCTCGATCTCCCGTTCATCCAGCGCGATGGTCTCGGTGACCGGGATCACGATGGCCGCCAGCGCCGCAGCAGCAGCGCGTTGGCCACCACGCTGACCGAGGACAGCGCCATCGCCGCCCCCGCCAGCATCGGATTGAGCAGGCCGGCGGCGGCGATGGGGATGCCCAGCACGTTGTAGGCCAGCGCCCAGAACAGGCCCTGGCGTAGCTTGCTCCAGGTTCGGCGCGACAGGTCGATGGCGTCCGCCACCAGCGCGGGGTCGCCGCGCATCAGGGTGATCCCCGCGGCCTGCATGGAGACGTCGGTGCCGGTGCCCATGGCGAAGCCGATATCGGCGGCGGCGAGGGCCGCGGCATCGTTGATGCCGTCGCCAACCATGGCGACCACGCGGCCTTGGCGTAGGGCCGCCACCTCGCGCGCCTTGCCGTCGGCCGGCACTTCGGCGCGGATGTCGGTGATGCCAACCTCGTGGCCGATCGTCTCCGCGGCCGCGCGGCTGTCGCCCGAGATCATCGCGGTGGCGATGCCCATGTCCCGCAGCCGCGCCACGGCCGCCCCGGCACTCGGCCGGGCGCTGTCGGCGAAGCCGATCAGGCCGAGCAGCACGCCATCGCCGGTAGCAAGCCACGCCATCGTGCGCCCGGCCTCGGCCAGTGCCCGCGCCGCGCGATCGAGCGGCGCCGCGTCCACGCCATGCCCCTCGATCAGCTTGCGGCTGCCGAGCAGGATCGTCCGCCCCTCCACTTCCGCCGTCACGCCGCGCCCGGGCAGGGCGCGGGTGCCCCGCGCTTCGGGAATGGCGAGGCCGGCGGCCTCCCGCGCCACCGCCCTGGCCAGCGGATGCTCGCTGCCGGCCTCCAGGGCCGCGGCGAGGCGCAGCAGCTCGGCTCGGTCCTGCCCCGGCGCCGGATGCACCGCCACCACGCGCGGCTTGCCCTCGGTCAGCGTGCCGGTCTTGTCGAAGGCCACCAGCTGCACCGCATGCGCCCGCTCCAGCGCCGTGGCATCGCGGATCAGGATGCCGTGGCGCGCGGCCACCCCGGTGCCGACCATGATGGCGGTGGGCGTCGCCAGCCCCATGGCGCAGGGGCAGGCGATCACCAGCACCGCCACCGCGTTCACCACCGCCTCCGACACCCCGGCCCCGGCGAGCAGCCACAGGGCCAGCGTGGCCAGCGCGATGCCCAGCACCACCGGCACGAACACCGCGCTCACCCGGTCGGCGAGGCGCTGGATGGGCGGCTTGTCCATCTGCGCGTCCTCCACCAGCCGGGCCATGCGGGCGAGCACGCTCTCCGCCCCCACCGCGCCGGCCCGCACCCGCAGCACGCCGCCGCCATTGACCGAGCCGCCGATCACCTTGTCGCCCACCGCGCGGGGCACCGGCAGGCTCTCGCCGGTGATCAGGCTCTCGTCGATCTCGCTCTCGCCGTCCTCCACCGTGCCGTCCACCGGCAGGCGGGCGCCCGGCCGCACCAGCACCAGGTCGCCGCGCCGCAGCGCGTCCACCGCCACCTCCACCTCCCCGCCGTCGCGCAGCAGCACCGCCCGCTCCGGCCGCAGCGCCGCCAGGGCCGCGATGGCGGAGGCCGCGCGATGCCGGGCGCGTCCCTCCAGGAAACGGCCGAGCAGCACGAGGGTGACGATGGTGCTCGACGCCTCGAAATACAGATGCGGCGTGCCCATGCCCCAATGGGCGACGAGCATCCAGGCCGAGAGCAGGAAGGCCGCGGAGGTGCCCAGCGCCACCAGCACGTCCATGTTCCCCGCCCCGCCACGCAGCGACATCCACCCCGCGCGATAGAACCGGGCGCCGATGACGAGCTGCACCGGCGCCGCCACCGCCAGCTGCGCCCAGCCCGGCAGCGCGGGCAGCCCGAGCATCGGCGCCAGCAGCGGCAGGGTGAGCACGGCGGCCACCAGCAGCGCCCAGGGAAACCCCTCCCCCCGCTCCTTCCTCGCCGTGACCTCGCTGGCGCTGTACCCGGCCCGCGCCACGGCGGCGGTCAGCGCCGCGACATCCGGCGGCCCGGCCGCCGTCACCCGCGCCCGGCCCGTCGCGAGATTCACCCGCGCCGACTCCACGCCGGGCACCCGCGCCAGCACCTTCTCCACCCGCGCCACGCAGGCGGCGCAGGTCATGCCCTCGATGCCCAGGTCGATCGTCTCGCTCATGCGCACGGAATTGGGAACGGCAGGTGCCCGCCGTCAAGCTTGCGGCACCCCCGGCTTTGCGCCACCACCCTTGCACGCACCATAGGAGTCCCCATGACGGCACTTCAGGCCATCCTCATCGCCGTGCTGCAGGGCGCCACCGAGCTGTTCCCGGTCAGCAGCCTGGGCCATGCCGTGGTGCTGCCCGCCCTGCTGGGCTGGCCGATCGACCAGCGCGGGGCGGATTTCCTGCCCTTCCTGGTGTTCCTGCACCTGGGCACCGCCACCGCCCTGCTGGCCTATTTCTGGCGCGACTGGTGGGACCTCGCGGTGGGCGTGCTCGGCTTCGGCTCCGCCCCGCGCGTCGCCCTCTGCCGGCGGATGTTGGCGCTGATCGTGCTGGCGACGATCCCCGCCGTCATCCTCGGCTTCACCCTGGAGCATTTCTTCCGTGGCCTGTTCGGCGCGCCGATGATCGCCGCCGCCTTCCTGGTGGTGAACGGCGCGCTGCTGCTGTTCGGCGAGCGCATGCGCCGGCACGGCCACCGCCCGATCACCGAGCTCACCTGGATCGACGCGCTGCTGATCGGCTGCTGGCAATGCGCGGCGCTGATCCCCGGCATCTCCCGCTCCGGCGCCACCATCGTCGGCGGGCTGCTGCGCGGCATCGACCATGAGGGCTCGGCCCGCTTCTCCTTCCTGATCGCCACGCCGATCATCCTTGGCGCCACGGTGCTGGAAGTGCCGAAGCTGCTGCATGCCAGCGTCGCGCCGGGCGTGTTCACCCTGGCCGCGGTCGCGGCGGTGGTGGCCGGCATCGTCGCCTGGCTCAGCACCTGGTTCCTGATGCGCTGGTTCCGCAACCACGACGAATGGGCGCTGAACCCCTTCGCCTATTACTGCATCTTCGCGGGCGTCGTGGCGCTCGTGCTGCTCCGGGCGCTGTAGGCGGGCTCCTTCGCTTTGATGATTGTGCTTGCGTTGCGTCAGGCACAACGAAGCCAGGGCCACGCAGGCAAAGCCTGCGGGACATGCCAAGAATGGGGGGACGTGAGCCCTTCGCCGTTTCCTGGATCGGCTGAAAAGGCCCGCTACCGCGCCACCTCACCGGGATGGCGCAGATGCCACAGCCGCTCATGCGCGGCGATCAGGCTGTCCATGCTGCGGCGGCGGTTGAGGTCCGCGGCCATCGGGCGGCGCTGCAGCATGGTCTCCAGCGCCCTCAGCATCAGGTCGGCGATTTCGTAATCGCCCTGGTCGCAGGCCTGGTGGAAGGCGATCAGGATCTTGTCGGACAGGCGGCGCGTGTAGCGGGGCGCCGTCGCCGTGGCATCGCGCGCCGGCTCGTCGCGCTCGCTCATCGCCTCACGCCCCCGCCATCTTCGCGCGGATGGCGTCCGCCATCTCCTGCGCCGTGGTGCCCTGGCGGAACAGCGCCTGGAACTTCCCGTCCGGCCCCATCAGATAGGCGAAGGACGAATGATCCATCAGGTAGGTGGAGGAATCCTTCGGCGTCACCTTGGCATAATAGACGCGATACGCCTTCGCCGCCGCCGCGACCTGCGCCGGCGTTCCCGTCAGCCCGACCAGCCGGTCGTCGAACAGCTTCACATAGTCGGCCAGCGCCTTGGGCGTGTCGCGCTCGGGATCGACGGTGATGAACACCGGCACCACCTTCGCCGCCATCGGGCCGAGCTTGTCCAGCGCGTTGGAGATGGTCTGCAACTCCGTCGGGCACACGTCCGGGCAGAAGGTGTAGCCGAAATAGACCAGCATCCAGCGCCCGGCGAAGCTGGCATCGGTCACCGGCCGGTCCTGCGTATCGACCAGCGCGAACGGCCCGCCCACGCTCACCCCCGCGGGCACCGCCAGGCCGGAGGAGGCGCCCCGCAACGCGAGCAGCGGGTCGCCGCCACGCAGCCACAACACGCCCCAGCCCAGCGCGGCCAGCACCACCAGCCCGTACAAACCCCAGCGAACGCGACGCATCATGCCCCTGGCATAGCGCCGCCGGCCGCCGCCGTAAACAAGGGGGCGTAAACCGGGCGCCGATCAACCTATTGCAACGACAGGATGTCGCCCTTCGGCTGGGCGCTGTCGAACACCGAATCGGAAAACGCCTCCTCCCACGTGCCGACGGTGGAGGCCTTGCTGTATTCGGTGGAGCGGTTCTCGAAGAAATTCGCGTGCTCCACGGCGTTCAGCATCTCGTCCAGCCAGGGCAGCGGATTGGCCTCCACATGGTACAGCGGGTTGAGCCCCAGCTGCACCAGCCGCCGGTCGGCGATGTAGCGGATGTAGGCCTTCACCTGCTGGGCATCGAGCCCCTGCACCGCGCCCAGCTCGAAAGCCAGGTCGATGAACGCATCCTCGTGGTCCACGATGGTGGCGCAGGTCAGGTAGATCTCGCGGCGCAACTCCTCCGTCCAGATCTCGGGATTTTCCTGCACGAAGGTGCGGAACAGCCGGATGCAGGACAGGCAGTGCAGGGTCTCGTCGCGCACCGACCAGGAGATGATCTGCCCCATCCCCTTCATCTTCCCGAAACGCGGGAAGTTCAGCAGGATGGCGAAGGAGGCGAACAGCTGCAGCCCCTCGGTGAACGCGCCGAACGCCGCCAGCGTCTTGGCGATCTCGTGCTTGCTGTCCACAGTGAAGGTCTGCATGTAGTCGTACTTGTCCTTCATCTCCTTGTATTTGAGGAAGGCCGTGTATTCGAGCTCGGGCATGCCCACCGTGTCCAGCAGATGGCTGTACGCGGCGACATGGATGGTCTCGATATTGGAGAAGGCGGACAGCATCATCAGCACTTCGGTGGGTTTGAACACCTGCGCGTAGTGCTTCATGTAGCAGTTGTTCACCTCCACATCCGCCTGGGTGAAGAAGCGGAAGATCTGCGTCAGCAGATTCTGCTCGGGCGCGGTGAGGTTGCGATGCCAATCCTTCACGTCATCCGCCAGCGGCACCTCCTCCGGCAACCAATGCACCCGCTGCTGCATCAGCCACGCCTCATAGGCCCAGGGATAACGGAACGGCTTGTACACCGGATTGGCGGTCAACAGATCGAAGCGCACGGGTTGCTCGTCGGGAGAGTGAATGCCGTCCATGGCCGTCGTCCTGCTGTGACTCGAGAAGGCGGCGAGTTTAGAATGGTTCGCAGCGCAAGGCTAGTGGTGGGGTCATGACGGTTTCCGACCCACTATATGTTGTGCTTGGATCGTGAGACAGGAAGGAAGGAAGCGCTTCTTTTTTGAAAAAAAGAAGCAAAAAACTTCTATTCGTTTTGGCTTGTACACGCGGCGACGCCTCGGGAACGGGTCCCAAGGGAAAGATGGCGCGCAGGGGGCACGGCACGGCGTGGATGGCCAAGACGGATTCGGGGGTTATCCCGACTTTTCCCAGTCGGTGTCACCGCCGTTCCAGCTTCGCTTGGGAATTTGCAAGCGCCACTTCTTCGGCACGAAGAGCGGGCCCGGCACGTCCCGCGCGTCGCGCGGA
>CAMFLK010000023.1 GCA_945957135.1 uncultured Rhodospirillales bacterium | reverse complement strand
CTTCCAGGGTGACGGTGTGGGCCACGCCCTGGTCCGGCCCGCTGCCCACCGCGCCCTGCATGAGATGCTGGTCGATCGCGATCACCTGCACGCCGGAGAGCAGGGTCTCCGCGGAGGCGCGGCGACCGAGCGGCAAAGCGGGGTCGTCCTGCATCTGCGTCAGGATCAGGTCCACCACGTCGCCGGGCCAGATCAGCCCGGCCGTGCCGCTGACGGCGTCCACCGCGACGGTGGTGGCGCGCATGCCGGGCTTGAGCACCGCGGCGAGGAAGCCGCGATCGCCGGGGCGCAGCAGGTCGGAGGGCAGCAGCGGCTCACCCTGCGCCAGGCTGCGGCGCACCATGGCGCCGATCATCTCGGCGCGGGCAGGCTGCGTGTCGGCGCGCGCATCGGCCGGGCTGGCGCTCACCAGCATGTCCTGCGCGCCGATATCCTCGGGCTTCACCAGCGCGCCGGCGCGCATCGGGCGGGCGGCCACCAGCACGGGCTGGTGCGGCGGCGGGGGCGGCGGCGGTTCCGCGGCGAGCTGGGCCGGGGCGGGCGTGCGCAGGCTGTACCAGGCCACACCGCCGAACCCCGCAATGGCCAGGCCCATGATCGTGAACAGCAGCACGCGCAGCATCATCGTCGGTCAGCCCCAGTGCAGGGTTGCGATGGCGCCCGCGCAGATGGCGCAGGCATAGGGAAGCGGCGCGCGGCGCAGCAAGCGCCAGCGTTCGGCGCGCCACAGCCGCGCGGGCAGCCCGGCGGGGCGTGAGCGTCCGGATATCGGCCCGGCGGCCCGGGCGGCGCGGAAGGCCAGCAGGTAGATCGCCGCCAGCACGCCACCGGCGAGCGCCGTGGCCAGGATCAGGTCGGGCACCTGCGCCGGCCCCACCAGCATGGCGCAGGCGGTCAGCAGCTTCACGTCGCCGCCGCCGAGCCAGCCGCGACGCCAGGCGAGCATGCACCCCGCGAAGACGGCGGCCGTTGCCGCGAGGGCGAGCGGCGCCTGGCCTTCCAGCAGCCGCAGCACCAGGCCGCTGGCGAACAGCACCAGCGGCACCGCGTGGGGAATGGTCCGCGCGGCGAGGTCGTGCAGCGCGCCCAGCAGCAGCGCCGCCGCGGCCAGCGCGATCACGAAGGGCTGCAGGTTGGCAAATGCATTCATCGCGAACCCACGCGCGCGGAACGAGCCGCGGCCACAGACGGAGCCCGCCCATGGCCGCGGCTGCCGGTCAGCCCGGAAGGGCCGCGGAGATGGCGGTGAACACCGCCGTCAGCTTGGTTCCCAGCGCCCCCACGGCACCGACGATGACCACCGCGACCAGTCCCGCGATCAGGCCATATTCGAGCGCCGTGACGCCGCGCCGGTCCGGCACGATGGCCAGCCAGGTCTTGACGTTTCGAAGCATCGCTCAGTCCTTTCATTGGCGCTGACGCTGCTTCCACGCCACGCGCACAGTTTGGGTCATGTTCTCCGGCCTTCTGCCTGATAGCGGCGGTGCTCCACTGATCGGCCCCACCACCGTGCAGGCAATCACGAAACAATCACCCGCGCGTTAACGACCCCACGCATGCGCCACCGGCGTTGACGGGGTGATCACCACCGGCAGGCCGGGTGGGGCGGCCTGCCCGTCCGGCGGGGCCGCCCAGGACGGCACGTACACGCGGATGCCCCCGGGCCAGATGCGTGGCATGGCGGGCGGTGGCGCGAGGCCGCCGGCCGCCCATACCGCCAGCACCGCGTCGCGATAGGGGGCGCCACGCAGCCGGTTGCGCGAGTGGTAGTCGGCGACCGCCTGTGCCCAGCTGCCGCTTTGCGCATGCAGCGCGTTCAGGAAGCGCGCGGCATAGGTGGCGTTGGCCGTGGGGTCGAAGGCCTGGCGGAGTGTCGCGAAGGCGTTGGGATGGTGCATCAGGTTGACCTGGAAGCACCCGACATCGATGGAGCGCACGCCGGCGGCCCGGCGCGCCGCCACCGCGGCTTCCGCTTCGTCGAGACTGGCGAAGACGCGGTCGCGTCCCGCCTCGTTCGCCACCAGCGGCCGGCGCCCGCTCTCCACCTGTCCGATCGCGGCGAGCAGGCCGGCGGGAATGCCCGCCGCCCGTTCCGCCTGTGCCGCCGCGCTGTCGCAATCCGCCCGGGCGGGGGTGGCGGCCAGCGTCGCGAGGATGAGCAGGACCGCGCGCACGCCGCCTCCGCGAAAATCTCGCGGAGTTTGCTACAACGGAGGGATTGAGCCTTGCTTAAGCGGGGGCGGTCAGGCCGGCCGCCAGATCGGGGGGCGGGCGCGCACCGGATCGAGCAGCGACCAGTCGCCCTGTTCCACCACATGACCCTTGGGGAAGGGCGGGCGCGGCTCCTGGCCCAGCGAGCGCATCACCCGATCGTCGCGATAGTAGCAGAGCAGCACCAGCCGGTGCAGGACGAGAAGGTCGGGCGTGGTGCGCAGGGATGCCGCCAGCGCCTCGGCTTTCTCGGCCGCCAGGTCGGCGAACGGGCCGCCTTCCGCCAGCGCCGCCAGCGCGGCGCGGGCGGACGGCAGGTCGCGGCCGAGGCTGCGGATGATGTCCGCGAAGATCGCCGGATCGTCGGCGCCGGGCACGCCGTATTCCGCGCTGGCCGGAATCATCATCGCGGCGAGGCGTTGCAGGTCGCGCTGTTCGGATGGGTTGAGCGTGTCCATGTCGCGCCTCAATCGAACAATGTGGCCAGGCGCTGCTTCATGCTGTCCGCCACGTAGAGCGCCAGCGCCTGGATGGTGGAGGTGGGGTTCACGCCGCCGGAGGTGACGAACAGGCTGCCATCGACGATGAACAGGTTGCGCACGTCGTGGCTGCGGCCCCAGGAATTCACCACGGAATTGTCGGGGTCGTCGCCCATGCGGGCCGTGCCGAGCAGGTGCCAGCCGGCATAGGCGATGGGCAGTTCGCCGTCGCAATTCGTCGCCCCCGCCTCGCGCAGGATGTCCAGCGCGCGGGCGCGGCCATGGGCCAGCATGCGGCGGGAATTCTCGCTCAGCGTGTAGTCGATGCGCGGGGCGGGGATGCCGTTGCCGTCCTTCAGCACCGGGTCGAGCGTCACGCGGTTATGGGCTTCCGGCAGGTCCTCGCAGATCGCCGCCATGCCGATGCGGTGGTTGAGCAGGTTGCGATAGACGCGGTGGTGATCGGCGCCCCAGGGCAGGCGGCCGGCGGCGGAGCTGGTGATCGCCTCGGTCAGCGCGCCGACGCCGCGCGACATCTGGAAGATGTAGCCCCGCACGAAATCGCGCGACGGATCGGTCTCGTAGAATTCATGGCTCCACAGGCATAGCGGCGGGCCGTGATTGCCGTCGAGCGGCTCGTCCACATAGCCGTAGGTCTGGGCGTAGGGATGCAGCATCAGGTTGCGACCGACCTGGCCGGAGGAATTGGCGAGGCCGTTCGGGAACTTTCCCGAAACCGAGTTCAGCAGCAGGCGCGGCGTGCCCACGCCGTTGGCGGCGACGATGACCACCTCGGCGGCCTGGAACTGCTCCACGCCGTTCTCGTCGTAATAGACCACGCCCTTGGCCATGCCGTGCTCGTTCAGCGTGATCTCGCGCACCCGGCAATGGGTGCGCAGCTCCACGCCGGCGCGCAGCGCCTCGGGCCAGTAGGTGATGTCGGTGCTCGCCTTCGCGCCCTGGGCGCAGCCATAGAGGCAGTGGGCGAGGTTGATGCAGCGGGCGCGACCCTCGTAGTCCTGCGTCGCCAGCGTGGAATCCGACGGCCACCAGTGCCAGCCCAGCCGGTTCATCGCCGCGCCCAGCCGTGCGCCCGACTTGCCCAGCGGCAGAGGCGGCATGGGCGAGGATTTCGCCGGATAGGCGGGGTCGCCGGCCAGGCCGGAGACGCCCATCATGCGGTCGTTTTCCGCGAAGAAGGGTTCGAGGGTCGCGTAGTCGATCGGCCAGTCATCGGCCACGCCGTCCAGCGAGCGCACGCGGAAATCCGAAGGATGCACGCGGGGGAAATGCCCGGCATACAGAATGGTGCTGCCGCCCACGGCGTTGAAGTTGACGATCTTGATCGGCGAATTGTCGTCGTTGATCGGGTAGTCCGCGGGTAGCTTGCGCACGTTGGGGCTGATGTGGAAGTCGCCGAACTGCCGTGCCTCCCAGTCCCGCCCGGTGCTGGGGTATTCGCTCGGCTTCATCCAGCCGCCCTGTTCCAGGCACAGGATGCGCATGCGCGTGTCCGCGAGGCTCCAGGCCACCGCGGCGCCCGAGGCGCCCGCGCCGATGATGAGAACGTCAACCGGATCGGCCATCGTGCTGGACCATTTCCCCCGTTTATGCGGCGCATTCGATGAAGCCGCCCCGCTCTTGTCAACCGGTGCGGTGAAGGGCGGGGACGCGCATGGCTTGCGCGCCACATTCAATAGAATATAGAATTTGGCCATCAGGCGAGGAACAACGCCGATGGGGGAAAAGCCATGACCGGGAAGCACCCGAACGCCATTCGTCTCACCCGCCGTGCCGCGCTTGGCGCGGCTGCGGCCGCCGTGCTGGCGCCGCGCGCGCGCGCCGCCGGGCCGGAAGATGGCGGCGGGCTGGGCACCGCGGAGAAGCCGATTTCCATCCGCGTGATGACCAATGACGCCTTCAGCAAGATCTGGCAGACCACGCTGGTGCCGGAATTCAACAAGAAGTTTCCCAACATCCAGGTCACCGTGGATGGCGTCGCCTATTCGGAGCAGCTGACCAAAAGCCTGCTCGACCTGTCCGGCGCCAAGCCGGTGTACGACGTGGTGATCACCGACGATCCCTGGACACCCCAGCTCGCCCAGACCAACGCGCTGCTGGACCTGAAGAAGGACGCGGCCGCTTGGACCGACCCCGGCTTCGACTGGGCGGATTTCAACCCCGCCCCGCTCGCCGCCTCCGAGTGGAAGGGCGTGCAGTATGGCGTGCCCGTGCGCTCCAACATGCTGCTGATGTTCTACAACCGCACGCATTACAGGAAGGCCGGCCTGCCCGAGCCGACGCCCAAGCTGACCTGGGCGGAGTTCATGGCCCAGGCGCCGAAGCTGGTGCAGGACCTCAAGGGCGAGGGCAAGCCGAACGCCTGGGCGATCGACACCTATTTCGGCCGCGATCAGCTCACGCCGACCATCTGGCAGGCCATCCTGAACGCCAATGGCGGCAAGCTGCTCGATGCCAACAACAAGGCCGCGTTCAACACCAAGGACGGCGTGGCCACGCTGCAAACCTTCGTCGATCTGCTGAAATACGCCCCACCCGGGGCGAAGAACCATCTGTTCAACGATTCGCTGCAATCCTTCCGCCAGGGCCAGGTGGCGGCGATGTTCATGTGGGGCAGCGTGTATCGCGGCACGGCGATCGACCCGGCCACCACCACGCTGAAGCCCGACGAGGTCGGCGCGCAGGTGATGCCGGTGGGCAGCGCGCTGCCCGGCACGCATCGCGGCATCTGGAGCGGCGTGGTCAGCCGCAAATCGCCCACCCCGCGCGCCGCCTGGGCCTTCCTGCAGTGGATGAGCTCGAAGGAGGGCGAGGCCGCGTCCTCCAGCCTTACCGGCGGCTTCCCCGCCCGCCGCTCCACGCTGGCCGGCACGCCGCCGGCGCCGTGGCTGGCGCCCGTCTTCGCCACCTTGCAGATGGCGTACGACGTGGCGGAGAAGGGCCAGATGTGGCGGCCGCGCCTGGTGAAATCCGATTCGGTGCAGCAGGTGCTGGCCGACGAGGTGGCGCGCGCGACCTCCGGCGAGATCGACGCCGCCGCGGCGCTGGCCAATGCCGCCAACCGCATCGACAAGCTGCGCCTGTGAGACTGGCCAGCCTCACCGCCGCCGCGCGGGCTCCTTCGCGCAAGGCGCCGCGCGCAGGGGGCGTCAAGGGCTTGAGCGCAGCGTCCCTTGACGGCCCCGGGCACGGCGCCATCCTGCGAAGAAGGCGCGCGCCATCATGACCATCGGCATGAAACGCCCAACCCGCGCCCGGCTGGCCGATACGGCCGGGCGCTGGGGCTTCCTCACCCCCGCCTTCCTGATCCTGGCGGCGGTGCTGGCCTATCCCATTCTCTACACGATCGAAATCAGCTTTTCGGAAATCGACATCGCCACCTTCATGCCCGGCGAATTCGTCGGCTGGGACAATTACGAGACGGTGCTGACCGACGAGCGCTTCTGGTACGCGCTGCGCGTCACGCTGATCTACCTCGTCTTCGCCCTGCCGCTGCAATTGCTGCTGGGCTTCGTCATCGCCTGGCTGGTGAACGCGGAGTGGCGCGGGCGCGGCGTGGTGCGGGCGCTGTTCATCATTCCCATGGTGGTGGCCCCGGTGGTGGCCGGCGGCATCTGGAAGATGATGCTCGATCCGCTCTGGGGCCTGACCACCTATCTGCTCGGCCTGGTGGGCCTGCCGGCGCTCGATTGGTTCGGCGATCCGGTGCTGGCCATGGGTGCCATCGTGCTGATCGACACCTGGCGCTGGACGCCCTTCGTGGTGCTGATCGCCACCGCCGGCCTGCTGTCCCTGCCGCGCGACGTGTTCGAGGCGGCGGAGATCGACGGGGCGAACTGGTGGACCACGCTGTGGCGCATCACCATTCCGCTGCTGGTGCCGGTCATCGCCGCCACCTTCGTGGTGCGCTGGCTGGGCGCGGTGAAGATGTTCGACATCGCGCTGGCCGCCACCGCCGGCGGGCCGGGGCGGGCGACCAACGTGATCAACCTGTTCATCTACCAGGAAGCCTTCCGCGGCATGAAATTCGCCGAATCCGCGGCGATGTGCGTGGTGGTGCTGGTGATCACCACGCTGCTCACGGGCCTGTTCCTGCGCGGCTCGCGCGTGCTGGAAGCGCGGTTCCAGTGAGGGGGTCGCGGCTGGGGCACAGGCTGCGGGTGGGCGGCGGCGTGTTCGTCTGCGCGCTGTTCCTGTTCCCCGTGTTCTGGATGGTGCTGACCTCGTTCAAGGCGCCGCGCGACGCCTTCACCCGGCCGCCCAAGCTGTTCTTCACCCCCACGCTGGAATCCTACACCGCCTACCTCACCTTCGCCGACGTGCCCGGCCGGATGCTCAACACGGTGATCGTCGCGGCCGGCGCCGGGCTGGTGTCCATCGTCGCCGGCGCCATGGCGGGCTACGCGCTGTCGCGCATCCGGCTGCGCGGCGCGGCGACGATCGGGGCCGTCATCCTGCTGTCGCGCGGGGTGCCGCCCATCGCGCTGGCGGTGCCGATGTTCATCGTCGCCCGCCAGCTCGACCTGCTGGACCGGCACATCACCCTCATCCTCGCCTACTGCACCTTCCTCATCCCCTATGTGATGTGGCTGATGCGCGGCTTCTTCGCCGCCTTGCCGCGCGAGCTGGAGGAGGCGGCGGCGATCGACGGCTGCTCGCGCTTCGGCACCTTCCTGCGCATCATCGTGCCGATCAGCCTGCCCGGCCTGATCGCCACCTTCATCTTCAGCGTGATCCTGGCGTGGGAGGAGCTGCTGTTCGCCCTGGTGCTGACCAGCCGCGAGGCGGTCACGGTGCCCGTGGCGGTGGCCGGCATCGCCGCGGACATGACCAGCGGGGTGAATTGGAGCGCCTTGTGCGCGGTGGGCACCATCACCGTGATCCCCGTCGTCATCTTCTCCCTCGCCGTGCAGAAATGGCTGATCCAGGGCCTGTCCGATGGCGCAACCAAGGCCTGACGGCCCGGAAGGGCAGGGCGGCTGGGTCACCAAGTCCGACCGCGCGCGCCAGCACATCCAGGAGATGATCGTCTCCGGCCGCGTGCGCGCCGGCGACCGGCTGACCACCCGCACGGTGGCCGACGCGCTGGCGATGAGCGAGACGCCGGTGCGCGAGGCCATGCGGGCGCTGGCCGCCGAGGGCTGGATCGCGCTGCACGCCCATGCCGGCTGCGTGGTGGCCTCCACCACCGGCGAACATCTGGCGGAAATCTATGCCCTGCGCGCTTCGCTGGGCGCGGTGGCGGTGGAGCTGGGCGGGCCGCTCTACACCAAGGCCCAGCTGGCCCAGCTCGCCCGCAACCTGCAGCAGGCGGAGGCGGCGGTGAACGCGCGCAGCCCCGTGCGCTACGCGCGCCTCAACGCGGAGTTCCACCTGTTGCTGGCGGACACGCCGGGCACGCAATGGACGCACCGGCTGCTGACCGCCTTGCAGGCCCAGACCGTGGCGATGGCCAGCGGCTTCCACCTGATCCCCGACCGCGCCCATCGCTCGCTGGACGAGCATATCGGCATCGTCGCCGCCATCCGCGCCGGCGCCTTCGCCGAGGCGGCGCGGCTGGTGGCGACGCATGAACGCAACGCGGGGGCCGAGCTAATCGCGGCGATGGGGGCGGGGTAGGCGCGGCAGAGGCCCTTCGATACTCTCGCATCAACGTAACGGGGGGACGCGCATGCGCGTATTGATCACGGGTGCGGCCGGGATGATCGGGCGCAAGCTCATCGCGCGGCTGACGGCGGATGGTTCGCTGGCGGGCAAGAAGCTCACCGAGCTGGTGCTGCATGACATCGTGGCCCCGGAGGCGCAGGGCACGCCGGCGATCCGCGTGCAGGCGCATACCGGCGACCTCGCCGAGGCGGGTGCGGCGGACGCGCTGGCGGCCAGCCGGCCGGACGTGATCTTCCATCTCGCGGGCATCGTCTCCGGCGAGGCGGAGGCGAATTTCGATCTCGGCTATCGCGTGAACGTGGACGGCACGCGGGCGCTGTTCGAGGCGGTGCGCCAGTCCGGCATCACGCCCCGCGTGGTGTTCACCTCCTCCATCGCCGTGTTCGGCGCGCCGTTCCCGGAGGTGATCCCGGACGAGTTCCACCTCACGCCAATGACCTCCTACGGCGCGCAGAAGATGATCGGCGAGGCGCTGCTGGCCGACTACACGCGCAAGGGGTTCTTCGACGGCATCGGCATCCGCCTGCCCACCATCTGCGTGCGGCCGGGCAAGCCGAACAAGGCGGCTTCCGGCTTCTTCTCGGGCATCATCCGCGAGCCGCTGAACGGCCAGCGCGCCGTGCTGCCGGTGCCGCGCAGCGTGGTGCATACCCATGCCAGCCCTTCGGCGGCGGTGGGGTTCCTGGTGCATGCGGCGGGGCTGGACGGCGATCGGGTGGGGCCGCGGCGCAATCTCAGCATGCCCGGTGTCGCCGTCTCGGTGGGCGAGCAGATCGCGGCGCTGCGCGAGGTGGCCGGGGAGCGGTTCGTCGGGCTGATCGACGAGGTGCCCGACCCCACGGTCTGGGCCATCGTGCAGAACTGGCCCACCCGCTTCGCCGCCACCCGAGCGCGCGACCTCGGTTTCACCGCGGAATCGCGGTTCGAGGACATCATCCGAACCTATGTGAAGGAGGAGCTGGGCGGGCGGATACCCAGCTAGAGCGTGATGACGTTTGGCGGAATCGCCAAAAAGTCTGAATCACGCGATCAAACAAAGGCATAGAGCGGGATGGCTGAGCGCAAGCGATGTCATCCCGCTCTAGCCGTCCGATAGCCGCATCCAGGCCGGCGGGCGCGGCGTCAGCACCGCCCCGCCACAGTCCAGCTTGCCCCCGAGCGCGTCGAGCCGCAGCTGCACGAGGCCCTGGGTGCCGTGGGAGGACCGCATCTCTCCCGCCTCCATCCCGTCGCGCAGGATCGGCGTGCCCGGTGCCGGCGCGGGGCCGCTGATTTCCACCGGCACCAGCCGGCGCTTGAGCAGGCCGCGATACTTGGTGCGCGCGGTGAGTTCCTGGCCGAGATAGCAGCCCTTGCTCCAGGACACGCCACCCAGCTCGTCGAACCCCGCTTCCAGCAGCACGGTCTTCTCGACCACCATATCCCGCGAGCCATCGGGCAGGCCGAGGGCGAGGCGGTGGGCGTCCCAGTCCTCCGCCGTCGCGGTGGCGGGCAGGGGGATGGGCGAGAGGATGCGCCAGCCCGCCTCCGGCAAACGCGGGTCAGGCGCGGCAATCACGCTCTCCGGCAATTCCAGCGCGTCGCCCCAGGCCGCGTAAACCTGCCACTCCGCCGAGGCGTCGCGCAGCGCCACCTTGGCGCGCAGCCGGTAGCGCGACAGCCGGCGGACCAGATCCTCCGCCTGCCCCGCCTCGCAATCGATCAGCAGCCGCGCGCCGTCGCTGAACAGGAAGAAATCGGCGAGATATTTGCCCTGCGGCGTCAGCAGCGCCGCCCACACGGCCCGTCCGGGCGCGCAGGCGGCCACGTCGTTGGACACCAGCCCTTGCAGGAAGCCCACGCGATCCTCGCCGCTGAGCTCGATCACGCCACGTGGCAGTCCGGTCAGATACATCATGGCCCATAACATGGCTTTCCCGCCGCGCGCCGCAAGCCACTTGCGGCGGCCGGGCGCATGTCGGAAACCGGGGCGTGACTGCGATCACCGAAGGCGGAATCGTCGGAGGTGTGAATCGCAGTCTCAGATCAATCACCGAGACTCGTTTCGCCCGGCCGCGAAGCGGACGGTCAAGGCGAAACGAGTCGAAGGAGAACCGCCATGCATTTCGACCTGCTGATCCGCGGCGGCACCGCCGTGCTGCCCTGGGGCATGGAGCAGACCGCCATCGGCGTGCGCGACGGCCGGATCGCCGCGATCGGCGCGGCGGCGGACGCCACCGCCACGGAGGTGATCGACGCGACCGGCCTGCACGTGCTGCCGGGGCTGATCGACCCGCACGTGCATCTGCGCGACCCCGGCGACGCGAGCATCGAAAGCATCCCCTCCGGCACGAAGGCCGCCATCCTCGGCGGGCTGACCGCCGTGTTCGACATGCCCAACACGTCGCCGGCCATCACCGATACCGGGCGGCTGGAATGGAAGCAGGACTACGCCGAGCACGTCGCCTGGTGCGACATGGGGCTCTATGTCGGCGGCACGAAAAGCAACATCCCCGAACTCGCCGCGCTGGAGACCGGGCGCGGCGTGTGCGCCATCAAGATCTTCGCCGGCAGCTCCACCGGCGACCTGATGGTGGAGGACGACGAACACCTGGAAATGGTGATGCGCGCCGGACGCCGCCGCATCGCCTATCACAGCGAAGACGAATACCGGCTCCAGGCGCGCAAGCCGATGTTCAAATCCGGCGATCCCTATCGCCGCCACATGGAATGGCGCGACGAGGAAGCCGCCTTCCTCGGCACCCGCCGGCTGATGGCGCTCGCCCGCGCCACCGGCCGCCCCGCCCATATCCTGCACGTCTCCACCGCGCAGGAGCTGGACTACCTCGCGGCCTATCGCGACCTCGCGACCTGCGAGGTGCTGGTGAACCACCTGACGCAATGGGCGCCGGACGTGTACGACACGCTGCAGGGCTTCGGGGTGATGAACCCGCCGATCCGCGGGCGCGAGCACTACGAGGCCGCCTGGGCCGCCATCCGCAACGGCATGGTGGACACGATCGGCTCCGACCACGCCCCCCACCCCCATGCGGCCAAGCTGAAGCCATGGCCGGACTGCCCGGCCGGGCTGACCGGCGTGCAGACGCTGGTGCCGATCATGCTCGACCACGTGAACGCCGGCCGGCTGACCCTGCCCCGCCTGGTGGATTTGATGAGCGCCGGACCCGCGCGCGTGTATGGCGCGGTGGCCAAGGGCCGGCTGGCCATGGGCTACGACGCCGATTTCACCCTGGTGGACATGAAACGCACGCGCCGCATCGAGAACGATTGGATCGTGACCCCGTGTGGCTGGACGCCCTTCGCGGGCAAGACGGTGACCGGCTGGCCGATGGCCACCATCATCCGCGGGGCCGTGGTGATGCGCGAGGACGAGGTGGTGGGCGCGCCGCGCGGCAAGCTGGTGACGTTCCGGTGAGCGCCACCCAATGCTCGCCAATCCGCTGACAAGGCCAATCCGCTGACGAGGATGGTAGCGGTGGGCGGATTTGAACCACCGACCAAGGGATTATGATTCCCCTGCTCTACCGCTGAGCTACACCGCCATCCCCGTCCTGCGGAGGGCGCGGACATAGCGCCGGCGGGCGGGGTGCGTCAACCACGGCAACTCCGGCGCATGGCAGCCCCCAATGCTTGCCGCTTGCGAAATGCGCTGGCGACCGGCGCATACGCGGCATGGAAAATCCCTCCCGCGGCATCCTGCTGTTGATCGGCGCCACGCTGATGTTCAGCACCTCCGACGCGCTGGCCAAGTTCCTGGGCAGCCAGATGCCGATCATCCAGGTCACCTGGATCCGCTACGTCGTGTTCCTGGTGATGGCCGGCGCCATGGTCGGGTCGGCGGCGCCGGTGCGGCTGCGGGTGAGCGATCCGCGGGCGCATATCCTGCGCGGGCTGGGGCTGGTGGGCTCGGCGCTGTTCTTCTTCTTCGCCCTGCTGCACATGCCGCTGGCCGACGCCTCGGCGGTGGGCTTCGCCTCGCCGCTGATCATCACCGCGCTGTCCGTGCCCATGCTGGGCGAGGTGGTGGGCATACGGCGCTGGTCAGCGGTGCTGGTGGGGCTGGTGGGGGTGCTGATCATCGTGCGGCCGGGCACCGGGGCGTTCCACTGGGCGGCGCTGTCGGTGCTCGCCTCGTCGCTGTGCTGGGCTTACGCGGTGGTGCTGACGCGGCGCATGGCGGGCGCCGACCCGGCCTCCACCACGCTGCTGTGGACGGCGGTGACGGGCCTCGTGGTGCTGTCGCTGGCCCTGCCCTTCGATTTCGTGCTGCCGGGCTGGTGGCATGCCTTCCTCGCCATCCTGCTCGGGGTGTTCGCCTCCGGCGGCCAGTGGCTGATGCTGCTGGCCTATCGTCATGCTGGCGCCTCCGTGCTGGCGCCGTTCAGCTACGCGCAGCTGATCTGGGCGGTCAGCTACGGCTACCTGTTCTTCAACACGCTGCCCGACCAATGGACCATTGTCGGCGGGATCATCATCGTGGCGAGCGGGGTGTACACCGTGCATCGGGAGCGCGTGCGGGCACGCGAGCGACGTTCTATCTCCGCTGCCTGAAGAAATCGCGCAGCAGCGCCGCCGCCTCGCTTTCCCGTACGCCGCCCACCACCTCCGGCCGGTGCAGGCAGGTGGCGGCGGCGAAGACGCGGGGGCCGTGCTCCACCCCGCCGCCCTTGGGGTCGTAGGCGCCGAACACCAGGCGACGGATGCGGAAATGGCTGGCCGCGGCCGCGCACATCGGGCAGGGCTCCAGGCTCACCACCAGGTCGCAGCCCACCAGGCGGGGCGAGCCGAGTGCCGCCGCCGCGGCGCGCATGGCCAGCAGCTCGGCATGGGCGGACGCGTCCGCGCGGGCCTCCACCTGGTTGCCGGCGCGCGCCAGCACCGTCCCGTCCGGCGCCAGCACCACCGCGCCCACGGGCACCTCGCCCCGTGCCGCGGCGGCTTCGGCCTCCGCCAATGCGAGCTCCATGGCCGAGGGTTGCATGGCTGCCTGTTGCTCCTGACCGAATTCACCGGGATCATGCGCGGATGAGCACATCCCAACTTCCGGTGGTCGGCATCACCCTCGATGCTGAGCAGCCGGGCGGCTACTCCAAATATCCCTGGTATGCCCTGCGCGCCAACTATGCCGGCGCGGTGGCGGAGGCCGGCGGGCTGCCGGTCAGCCTGCCGCACCATGCCGGGCTGGCCGAGGCCTATCTCGACCATATCGACGCGCTGGTGGTCACCGGCGGCGCGTTCGATGTCGATCCCGCGATGTATGGCGGGGGCGAACGGCATGCCACGGTCACCCTCAAGGAAGGCCGCACCGCCGCCGAGCTGGCGCTGCTGAACGGCGCGCTGGCGCGGAATATGCCGGTGCTGGGCATCTGCGGCGGCGAGCAGCTTCTGGCCGTGGCGCTGGGCGGCACGCTGATCCAGCACATCCCCGACAGCGTGCCCGACGCGCTGGCGCACGAGCAGCCCAATCCGCGCCACGAGGCGGGCCACGCCGTTTCCGTCGCGCCGGGCACGCTGCTGGCGCGCATCGTCGGCGGCGCGGAGATGCGCGTGAACTCGTCCCACCACCAGGCCGTGGCCACCGCCGGGCGCGGCGTGGTCAACGCCCGCGCGGCGGACGGGGTGATCGAGGGCATCGAGGACCCCACGCGGCGCTTCTGCCTGGGCGTGCAGTGGCACCCGGAATTCCACATCGACCCGGGCGACCGCCGCATCTTCGCGGCGCTGATCGCCGCCGCGCGGGCATGAGCGAGGACACTCCGGAACGCGGCGAGCGCATCGCCAAGTTCCTCGCCCATGCCGGCGTGGCCAGCCGGCGCGACGCGGAGAAGCTGCTGGCCGAGGGCGTGGTGAAGCTGAACAACGAAGTGGTCAGCCACCCCGCCACCTTCGTGGCCGCCGGCGATCTCGTCACCCTGCGCGGCGTGCCGGTGGAGCCGCCGGGCCGCACCAGGCTGTGGCGCTACCACAAGCCCGCCGGGCTGGTGACCACCCATCGCGATCCGGAGGGCCGGCCCACCGTGTTCGCCGCTCTGCCCGCCGCGCTGCCCCGCGTCGTCAGCGTCGGCCGGCTCGACCTCAACAGCGAGGGGCTGCTGCTGCTGACCAATGACGGCGCGCTGGCCCGCCGGCTGGAACTGCCGGCCAATGGCTGGATCCGCCGCTACCGCGTGCGCATCTTCGGCGCTCCCGAGCCGGCCGTGCTCGCCGGCCTCGCCCGCGGCATCACCGTCGATGGCGTGCGCTACGACGCGATCGAGGCGGGGCTGGACAGCCGCAAGGGCGACAATTGCTGGCTCACCCTGGCCCTGCGCGAGGGCCGCAACCGGGAAATCCGCCGGGTGATGGCCCATCTCGGTTTCCGCGTGACGCGGCTGATCCGCGTGGCCTACGGGCCGTTCCAGCTCGGCAACCTGCCGGAAGGCGCGGTGGAGGAGGTGCCGGGCAAGGTGCTGCGGGAGCAGATGCCGAAAGAGGCCAAATAGGCCATGCGCATCATCGCCGGCGCCTGGCGCGGCCGGCGCCTGACTTCGCCGGCCGCCGCCACCCGGCCCACCGCCGACCGGCTGCGCCAGGCGCTGTTCGACATGCTGGCCCATGCCCCCTGGGCGGGCCGCGCGGCGATCGACGGCGCGCTGGTGCTCGACGCCTTCGCCGGCACCGGCGCGTTGGGGCTGGAAGCCCTGTCGCGCGGCGCCGCCCAGGCCAGCTTCATCGAGCCAGACCGCGCCGCCCTCGCCGCGCTGCGCGCCAATATCGCCGCCTGCGGGGCCGAGGCGCGGTGCCGGGTAATCCCGGGCGACGCCACACGCCCGCCGCAAGGCGAGCCCTGCACGCTGGTCTTTCTCGACCCGCCCTATGGAAGGGGGCTGATCCAAGTTGCCCTCGCCGCCCTGCACCGGGCCGGCTGGATCGCCGCGGGCTCCCTGCTGATCGCGGAAACCGGCGCGGACGAGCCGCCGCCGCATGAGGCCCCCCTGGCCGAGCGCACGCACGGCGCGGGGCGCCTGACCATTTGGCGCGACACATGAAAGGCGGCCGGTTGGGTATGACGGTCCCGCCTTCTCCTGAGGGTGGCGCCGTGCTCGGGGTCGTCAAGGCACGCTTCGCTCAAGAGCCTTGATGACCCCTGTGCGCGTCGCCCTCACGGGTGGAAGGCCAGGCCAAGGAAACGGCCTCGTTCAGCCGACCCACGAAACGGGAAAGGGCTCACTTCCTCCTGTTCTTCGCATATCGGCACTCGCTTCGTTGCGGGGGACGGGGTCAAGGCTCTTGAGCGAAGCGCGCCTTGACCCCGTCTCCCGCAACGCAAGCAAAATCGACAAAGCGAAGGAACCCGGCGCACCGGCCGGCATCAGATCGCCTCCCGCGCCGCGACGATCTGGGTGAGCACCGCGATCTCGTCATACACGCGCCATTCGCGCCGGATGCGCCCGTCCTCCAGTTCGAAATGGCTCGACCCGAGCACGTGCACCTTGCTGTCCGTCACCGGCCCGTAGGTGGGCACGCCGGAATAGGTGCCGCGCAGCACCCAGATCACCGCGACGCGCCGGCCGAGATCCTCGGACTCGTTCACCACGATGTCGCGGATTTCGATCTGCCCGTCCGGGAAGGTGGCGAGCAGGTTGATGATCTCCATCTGGTAGGGGGTGATGTTCTGCACCCGGCGCATGCGCACGCCGTGGCAGACGATGCGCTCGCTCACATAGCGCGGCACCAGGTCGAAGCGCCGGCGGTTCCACACATCCTCGAAATAGGCGCGGATCATCTCGCACTCTTCCCGCCAGCGCGGCGGGCGCGGGCCGGTGATGCCGCTGAGCGTGGGGTCGGCGATCCGCCCGGCGAAGGCGCCGTCCTCCGGCGCGCCGGCCACCGACTTGCCGATCACCGGGCTGCGGCGGGCGAGTTCGCCGGCCACCTTGTAGGGGTCGAGGCCCAGCGTCTCCAGCACGGCGAATTCGTCGCGCACCAGCCATTCCTCGACGATGCGGTTGTCCTGCACCAGGCAGTGGGCGACGGTGCGAGAGATGAAGTCGCGCCCGGTGGGCGGGCCATAGGTCCAGAAGCCGGTATGGGTGCCGGTCTTCAGCACGCGGTGGCAGCTGATGAAGCCGTTGGGGCCGCGCTGCTCCCACACCACGTCCTCGCCATGCCCGCCGCCGCCATTGGGGAAGGCGGCGAATTTCTGCACCGAGTTGGAGATCACGAAGTCGTAGTCGTAGGTCTCGCCATAGGCGGTGTGGACCTTCACGTCCGTGCTGTAGTGATCGGCGAGGCGGCCGATGGCGCGGTCGATCCAGATCACATCCGTCCAGCTCAGGATGTAGTCGCGCGGATTGCGGTAGGGGGCATAGGCGCTCGGCTGCAACGGTTCCATGCGACGCTCCTCGAAGCTTTCAATGCATTCGAATGCATGGTATGGACGAAGCCGTTCCCGTTCAAGCGGCAGATAGGAGTAAGGTCGTGATGGATCCGCGCAGCAGACTGATCCGCCGAAGCGACATGGTGGCCTGCAAGCTGGCGTTCATCGACTGCAAGATGCCCGGCTCCGACAAGAAGGAGAACTACTCCCTGATCGGCCCCGGCGTGACGCAATCCGCCGACCAGGTGGTCAACATCACCGAGCCGCACGGCTTCAGCCTCGGCGTCGCCGCGATGCCGCCGGGCACCACGAACAACCTGCATGTGCATTACACCGCCGAGGTCTTCATGGTGTTTTCCGGCACCTGGGCCTTCCGCTGGGGCGCGGACGGCAAGGATGGCGAGATCGTCGGCACCGCGGGCGACGTGGTCAGCGTGCCCACCCGCATCTTCCGCGGCTTCAGCAATATCGGCCAGGACGATGGCTGGATCTTCACCGCACTCGGCGGCGACGACACCGGCGGGATCATCTGGCACCCGAGCATCCTCAGCACCGCCGCCGCCCACGGCCTGTACCTCACCAAGGACAACATGCTGGTGGACACCGAGGCGGGTGCGCCGAAGCCGTCCGCCGAGCAGCTGATCGAACCGCTGGACGCCGCCACCATGGCCACGCTGCGCCATTACGACGTGGCGGCGATGCGCAGCCACGTCGTGAAAGCCGAGGAGCGCCTATGGTCCGGCCACGCGCTGCTCGACAGTGTGCTGCCCGGCCATGCCAGCCAGATCGCCCCGGTGCTGGGCCACGGCATGAGCCAGGATCTGGATCACGTCGTTCCCATCGGTAATCCGCACGGTTTCTCGATCGAGTGGCTGCGCATTCCCGCGGGTGAGCGCGTCGGCCCGTTCCGGCTGGCGGAGAAGCAGGCGCTGCTGGTCTTCGCCGGCGCGGTCGAGATCACGCTGGACGACGGCGTGCCGGTGCGCGCGGAATCGCGGGAGGTGTTCTCCGTGCCCGGCGGCGCCTGGCGAAGCATCGCCGCGGTGGGGGAGGGGCCGGCGGAGATCGCGGTGATCACCGCCGGGGACCAGAAGAAGCACCCGCAATGGCGCCGCGATATCGTGGCCCAGGCGGCGGCGGCGGGGTTCGGGCTCGACCATGCCGGCTACATCGCCGCGCTGAAGCTGCTGCCGCACGAGGTGCGGGCGGCCTGCGCGGCCTGATGGCCGCGCGCCGCGGTTGAACGCGCGGCCGAAACATGGGAGGTGACGGTCATGGCCGCCCCGAGACCTCCCGCCACATCGACGGGCCGTCGCCCGACCTCCTACGACGTGGCGCGGGAAGCGGGGGTCGCCCAATCCACCGTCTCCCGCTGCTTCCGCGGCGACACCAGCATCTCCCCGGCCACGCGCGCGCTGGTGGATCAGGTCGCGCGGCGGCTCGGCTATACGCCCAACGCGCTGGCGCGCAGCCTGATCACCCAGCGTTCGGACATGGTGGGCGTGATCGCCACGCGCTACACGCTGCGCGGCAATCCCGATGTGATCTTCGCCATCGGCGAGGCGCTGGCCGCCGCCGGCAAGCAGCTGCTGCTGGTGGCGGCGGAGGATGACGGCCCCACGGTGCGCGACCTGCGGCGGTCGCTGGAATACCCGCTGGACGGGCTGATCTCCTGCGTGATGATGGCCGATGACGACATACGGCAAATCCAGGCGCGCGGCATTCCGCTGGTGTTCTACAACCGCCATTCCCCGCGCATCCCGGTCGATGGCGTGAACACCGATCATTTCGCCGCCGCCGGCCATATCGCCCGCGCGTTGCACCAGGCCGGGCACCGCCGCTTCCTGTGCGTCAGCGGCCCGGCCAACGCGCCGGTCAGCCAGGCGCGGCGGGACGGCTTCCTGGCGGCGCTGACGAAGCTCGGCGTGGCCAGGGTGAAGGTGCTTGAGGCGGACTATTCCTATGCGGGCGGGCGCGACGTGTTTCTCGCCAACCTCGCCCGCGTGACCCCGCCGCAGGCGGTGTTCTGCGCCAACGACCAGATCGCGCTCGGCGTGATGGACGCCTGCCGCTTCACCCTGGGCTTGCGCGTGCCCGAGGATATCTCCGTCATCGGCTTCGACGACGTGGCCGAGGCGGCCCGGCCGAGCTACCAGCTGACCACCATGCACCAGAATTCGGTGGAGATGGCGCGCCAGGCCGTGCAACTGCTGCTCGATCGCCTCGCCACGCCGGACATGCCGGTGCAGGCCCTGGTGGTGGCGGCGGATTTCATCATCCGCGGCTCGGCGCGCCTTGAACGCGAAAAAGGCCGGGCGAACCCGGCCTCTTCATCCGTCAAACCCTGATCACGGGCACTTGGTCTTGTAAATGTATTTCTGCACTTCCGGCGTGTCCACATTGGCGGGGGTGGCGATCACGAAGGGCGTGTGCACCTCGCGCTCGATCGGCTTGCCGTTCAGCGCGTCGTTCATCATCTGCACGCCGAGCTGGCCCACGCGGTAGGGGTACTGCACGATGTCGGCGGTGACCACGCCGGTGCGGATCGCCTGCACGATCGGGTCCGACGTGTCGAAGCCCACGATCTTGATCTTGCCGACGCCGCCCACCTCGCGCACGCCGGTGGCCGCGCCCTCGGTGTTGTTGGTGGTGATGGTGAAGACGCCGGCGAGATCGGGATGCGCGGCGACGGTGGAGGAGACGATGGCGGCCGCCTTCGCCGTCTGGTTGTTGCTGTATTGCTGGCCGAGATTGACGATGTTGGGGTGCTTGGCGATCTCGTCGTTGAAGCCCTTCAGCCGCTGCTGGGCCACGACGGCGGCCGGCGAGTTCAGCAGCGCCATCACCTTGCCCTTGTCGCCGATCGCCTCGGCCAGCGCCTTGGCCGCCTGCATGCCACCCTCGTAATTGTCGGACTGGATGTTGGACAGCGCCACGCTCATGTCGGCCAGATCGCCGTCGATGGAAATGATCTTGATGCCCATCGCCTTGGCCTGCAGCAGCGTGGGCGTCAGCGCCACGGGATCGTCGGCGGTGAACAGGATGCCATCCGGCTTGGAGGCGATCACCGCATCGAGCACGCGCATCTGCAATTGCGGCTGGTACTGCGCGGGCCCCTGGGCATCGAAGGTCACGCCCAGCTCCCGCGCGGCATCGGCGCCACCGCAGGCCACGGAGGTGTAGAACGGGTTGCCGGTGAGGCCCATGATGTAGGTGATCTTGTGCGGCTCGGCGGCGTGCGCCGTGGCGACGAAGCCGGCCAGGGCCAGAGACAGGGCGGTGGCGAGAAGCAGGCGCATGGCATTTCCCTTGTTGCGATGAGGCATTCGAATCAGCCGCGTTCGCGGCTTTGGCGCTTGAGCTGGTCCACATAGACGGCGGCGATCACCACGAAGCCGATCACCACCATCTGCCAGAACGGCGCCACGCCCATGATGATGAATCCGTTGGCCAGCACGGCGGGGATGAACACGCCGATCACCGTGCCGATGATGGTGCCGCGCCCGCCCGACAGGCTGGTGCCGCCGAGCACCACGGCGGTGATGGCCTCCAGCGGGTCGGTGCCGTGGCCTTCCAGCGTGGTGGTGGAGAACCGCCCCAGCGACAGCATGGCCGCGACGCCGGCGAGAAAGCCGCTGAGCATGTAGAGCGACAGGAGATGGTTGTTGACGTTGATGCCGGCGCGCCGCGCGGCCTCGGCATTGGAGCCGACCAGGTAGGTGTGGCGGCCGTAGCGCGTCATGTGCAGCCAGACCATGCCCACCACGGTGAAGACGGCGCTGATCAGCACGAGCCAGGGAATGCCCATCAGGCTGCCGGTGCCGATCGCGATCAGCGTGGTCGGCACGGTGCGCACGTCATTGCCGTCGGTGAGCAGGTAGGAGATGCCGAGCGCGGCCCCCATCGATCCCAGCGTGGTGATCAGCGCCGAGACCCGCAGCCGGGAAATGCACCAGCCGTTGAACAGGCCCCAGGCCACGCCGCCGATCAGGGCGACGACGAGCCCGACGAGAACGGTGAAGATCGTGTCCGTGCCCATCGCCTCCATGGTCTTGGCGGCGGCGACGCCGGCGAAGACCAGCACGGAGCCGATCGACAGGTCGAACCCGCCGGCGATCATCACGTAGGTCATGCCGATGGACAGCACCAGCAGCGTCGATGCGTCCAGGAAGATGTTGCGCATGTTGAAGGCGCTGGCGAAGGTGTTCGGCCGCATGAAGGTGAAGAACAGCAGCAGCAGGATCAGGATGCCGGTCATGTAGGCCGGCGAGGAATGCATCGCCCCGCGCAGCCGCCGGCCCAGGCCGGGCGGCGAGAGCTGCGCGGGGTCCGCGGCGAGCGGCGCGGTGGTGGTCTGGGTCATGCCGCGGCCCCTTCTTCCTGGCTGTCGAGCGCGCCGGTCATGGCACCCACGAGGTCCTGCACGGTGACGCCCTCGTTGCGCATGCGGGCGATCCGCCGGCCCAGGCGCAGCACCTCGATGCAGTCGGCCACCTGCAGCACGTCGCGCATGTTGTGGCTGATCAGCACGATCGCCACCCCGGTGTCGCGGATGCGGCGGATGAGGTCGAGCGTGCGGCCGGTCTGCACCACGCCCAGCGCCGCGGTCGGCTCGTCCATGAACACCACGTTCTTCGCCCACATGATGGCGCGGCAGATGGCGACACTCTGCCGCTGGCCGCCGGAGAGGTCGGCGATGGGCGTGTCCATGTCCTTCAGGCTCACCTTCAGCCGCTGGAACGCCTGAAGGCTCTCCCGCCGCATCGCCGCGTTGTCGAGGAATCCCAGCCGGCCGAGCCAGCCCGGGCGCAGCCGCTCGCGCCCCATGAACATGTTGGCGGCGGGGCTGAGATCGGGGGCGACGGACAGGTCCTGATAGACCGTCTCGATTCCCGCTGCGTGCGCGTCGGAGGGGGAGCTGAACCGGACGGGCGCGCCGTTGAGCAGGATCTCGCCCGAATTCGCCGCGTAAACGCCGGAGAGGATCTTCACCAGCGTGCTCTTGCCCGCGCCGTTGTCGCCGATCAGCGCGGTGACTTCGCCGGCGCAGGCCGAGAAATCGGCGCCGCGCAGCGCCTCGACATGGCCGAAATGCTTGACGATGTTCCGCGCCTGGAGGATCGGCGCGGCGGAAGCCGGGGCGGCGTCGGTCATCGGGCCATCCTTGAAAAATGCATTCGAATGCATATGCAATCGAACGAAGAGGCATTCGAATGCATTGAAGGATACGCAGGCCCTTCCCGGCCAGGCAAGCGAAGAATCACGCGGCCGGCGTCAAACCAGGTCGGGTTTGAGAATCTGGGCGATCAGCGCGATCTCGTCGAACATCCGCCATTCCCGGATGATCCTGCCGCGCCGGAACTCGAAATGCGACGAGCCGAGGATGGCCACCTCCGCGCCGTTCACCGGCCCATAGGCCGGCACGCCCGAATAGGTGCCGCGCAGCAGCCAGATGGCGGCCACGCGCAGGCCGAGATCGGCGGAGTGGTGCGTCGCGAGGTCGCGGATTTCCACCACCCCGTCGGGCACGGTGGCCAGCAGGTCGATCAGCTCGTTCTGGTAGGGCGCGATGCCCATGGCGCGGCGCAGCCGCACGGATTGGATGGCGATGGTCTCCGCGCAATAGCGCGACACCTCGTCCATCAGCCGCTGATTCCACACCCGTTCGAACATCTCCGCGACGAAGGCGCATTCCGCGTCGTGGCGGTGCGGGCGCTCGCCGGACATGCCCACGCGCACCGGATCGGCGAAATGCCCCGCGAAGGCCCCGCTGGCGGTCACGTCGATGCCGCGGCCAAGCACCGGCGAGCGGCGGGCGAGCTGCCCCGCGATCTCGAACGGGTCGAGCCCGAGATCCTGCAGGACCGCGAACTCGTCGCGCATCACCCATTCCTCCACCACCTTGCCGCCACGCACCAGGCAATGCGCCGTGCCGCGATTCACCCATTGCCGGCCGGTGGGCGGGCCGTAGGTCCAGAACCCGTTATGAACCGCGTTGTTCAGCACGCGATGGCTGCTGATGAACCCGTCGCGGCCGCGCTGCTCCCACACCACGTCATCGTGCCCACCGCCGCGGTTGTGAAAGGCCGACATGCGTTGGATGGAATTGCGCATCACGTGGTCGAACCCGTAGGTCTCGCCATAGGCGGTATGAACCTTCACGTCCGGCGCGTAGTGGTCCTTGAGGTGGCCGAGGCCGCGGGCGATCCAGATCCGGTCGGTCCAGCTGGTGATGTAGTCGCGCGGATCGGCATAGGGCGCGTAGGTCGCCGGGTCGATGTCGCGCAGCTGCTCGTCGGCGAGCGGGTGGGTTGGCATGGGCTGCCTCATGTGCTGTCTGGAGAATCGGAAAAGCGGAGACGGGCGCGATGACGGTTGAAACGGCGGATGTCATCGTCATCGGCCTGGGCGCCATGGGCAGCGCGGCGCTGCGCGGTTTGGCCGAGCGCGGCCTGCGCGCCGTGGGCATCGACCGGTTCCACCCGCCGCACGAATTCGGCTCCAGCCACGGCGAGAGCCGGATCACCCGGCTCGCGGTGGGGGAGGGGGCCGATTACGCGCCGCTGGTCCGCCGCTCGCACGAAATCTGGCGCGAGCTGGAGGCCAGGACGGGCGAAACCCTGCTGCTGGAATGCGGAGGATTGGTGATGGGCCCGCGCGACGGTGCCGCGCGGCATCACGGCAAGGACAATTTCGTGCGCCGCAGCATCGCCGTGGCGCGGGCCAACGCCATCGCGCATGAGGTGCTGGAGGCTGACGAGATCGCCCGGCGCTTTCCGCAATTCCAGCTGTCCGGCGACGAACTCGGCTACTACGAGCCCGGCGCCGGCGTGGTGTTCCCCGAACGCTGCATCGCCGCGCATCTCCGTCTGGCCGCCGAACGTGGCGCGGCCCTGCATCTCGGCGAGACGGTGCTGGGCGTCCACTCGCACGGCGGCGGCGTGGCGGTGCGCACCGACCGGCGCGTGATGCAGGCCGGCCGCGCCGTGCTGACGGCCGGCCCCTGGATCGGCGATCTCGCCGGGCCGTGCGTGGCGCGCGTTGCGCAAGTCCATCGCCAGACCCTGCACTGGTTCGCGGCGGCCGATCCGGCGGCGTATGCGCCGGGCCGTTTCCCGGTGTTCATCTGGATGCACGGCGCGGGCGAGGAAGATTATTTCTACGGCTTTCCCGCGCTGCCCGGCACCGCGACGGTGAAGGTCGCCAGCGAGCGCTACGACACGCCGATCTCCGCCGACGCCGTCAACCGCGCGGTCATGCCGGCGGAATCCGCGGAGATGTATCGCCGCCACGTCAATGGGCGATTGCACGGCGTGGCGCCGGACTGCCTGCGCGCCGCCGCGTGCATGTACACGGTCACGCCGGATTCCGGCTTCATCCTGGACCAGCTGCCGGACCAGCCGAATATCCTGATGGCCTCCGCCTGCTCCGGGCACGGGTTCAAGCATTCCGCCGCCGTCGGCGAGTGGCTGGCGGAGCGGGCGGCGTCATCCGCGCCGGTTCTCCCCGGTCCCTTCGCGCTGTCCCGCTACGCGCAAGCGGGATGATCGCTCACAGTCCATCGGCGCGGGCGATGGCTCGCAGCAGGTCGCGCAGATAGGGCGCGTGGGAGCGGGCGATTTCGATGTGCCATTCCGTATCCCCCGTGCGCCATAGCACGATCTCCGCCTTCTCGCAGATCGTGCGGGCGCACATGCCCACCGGGAATGCGGACAGGTCGAGCGGGATGGCGCCGGCGAGCAGCGTCTCGGCCTCCGGTCCGGCGAGGCGGTAGCCGAGCTGCCGGTGCGACACCTCCACCAGCGCGTGCGCAACGCCAGAGAGCGGTGCGGCCAGCGCGTCATGCGCCGCGCCGAGCAGCAGCCATTCATCCGGCCCCAGCCACAGCGCGGCGAAATCGCCGGCGCGCGCCGCGCGGCATGGCGCGTCGGGGATGGCCAGGCCGAGCATCGCCACCCCGCCGGCGTCGCCGCGAAGAATGAAGCGCGGGCCGGGATCGGTGGGAAGCAGCTCAACCATGCAGCCGCGCTCCTTCGGGATCGTAGAAGGCCGGCGCGACGACCTTGGCGGTCATTCCCTCGGCGAGGCGCACGCTCTGCCCCATCCGCGCGCGCCCATCCGCGAGCAGCGCCATGGCGATGGACCGCCCGAGCGCCGGGCTGGCATAGGCCGAGGTGACATGGCCGACCGGCGTGCCGTCCGCGACGATCTGGGCGCCATGCTCCAGCACGCGGGCGGGATCGTCGGTCAGCAGGCCGATCAGCTGCTTGCGCCCCGACGCCACCATGTCCGGCCGCGTCAGCGACCGCTTGCCGACGAAATCGCCCTTGCCGCGCGCGATGGCGAAGCCGAGATCGTCCGGCGTCACCGTGCCGTCCGTGTCCTGGCCGACCACGATGTAGCCCTTCTCCGCGCGCAGCACGTGCATCGCCTCGGTGCCGTAGGGCGTGGCGCCGGCCCGCGCCACCGCGTCCCACACGGCCAGCCCGTCGCCGGCGGGCACGTTGATCTCGAACCCGGCCTCGCCGGTGAAGCTCACCCGGAACAGCCGCGCGGGCACGCCGGCCACCCGGCACGCGGCCACGCGCATATGCGCGAAGGCGGCGAAATCCACCCCCTCCACCAGCGGCGCCACGATGTCGCGCGCCCTTGGCCCCTGCACCGCGATCACCGCCCATTGTTCGGTCACCGAGGTGAGCCAGCAGCGCAGATCGGTGAACTCCGTCTGCAGGAAGTCTTCCATATGGTGCAGCACCGCGGCGGCGCCGGAGGTGGTGGTGGTGACGTGGAAGCGATCGTCGGCCAGGCGCGCGATCACGCCGTCATCCCAGACGAAGCCGGCCTCGTTCAAGGTCAGCGCGTAGCGGCAGCTTCCAACGGGCTGCTTCGTGCAGCGCGCCGTGGTCATGCGTTCGAGAAATTCCGCCGCGTCCGGCCCGCACACTTCGATCTTGCCGAGCGTCGAGGCATCGAACATCCCCGCCGCCTCGCGCACCGCGCGGCATTCGCGCGCGATGGCGCCGGCCTCGCCCTCCCCGCCGCGCGGGAAGTGATGCGCCCGCTTCCACTGGCCGACATCCTCGAACACCGCGCCGAGCTCCACGGCGCGCGCGTGCATCGGCGTGTGGCGCACCGGGTCGAACAGATCGCCGCGGGCGTGGCCAGCGAAGGCGCCGAAGGTCACCGGCGTCACGGGCATGCGAAAGCGGGTGAGGCCCACCGCCGGCATGGCGCGGTCGAGCGCCTGGGCCGCCACGGCGAGGGCGTTGATGTTGGAGGTCTTGCCCTGGTCTGTCGCCATGCCCGTGGTGGTGTAGCGCTTGATGTGCTCGATGGAGCGGAACCCCTCGCGCACCGCCTGGCGGATATCGCTCTCCTTCACGTCGTTCTGGAAATCGACGAAGGCCATGGCGATGGCGGCACCCGGCGCCAGCCCCTCATGCCCGCCGGCCGGCGGGATGTCGCCAATCACCTGCACCTGCGTGGCGGGGCGCGCGGGATCGCCGGCGGCGTAGCCGTCCGCGATGCCGGCGGAGAGGCCGAACACGCCGCGGCAGGCGCCGGCCGAGACCTGGTTCTGCGCCGGCTCGCCCGGCAGATACATCCGCCGCGCCGCGTCGAACGCCAGCGCGCCGCGCGACTGGGCGAACAGGTGCAGCGACGGCGTCCACCCGCCGGCCATCAGCACCAGATCGCAGGGCACGCGCTCCACCTCGCCGCCCGCCACGGGCGCGAGATCGGCGCTGGTCACGCGCAGCCGTCCCTGGCTGCGCCGGATGGTGGTGGCCGGCCGCAGCGGCAGCCCCGCCGCGTCGCAGCCCGGCGCCGCCCGCAGATCGGCGATCGCCGCGATGGTGACGCCGGCCGCCGCGAGGTCGCGCGCGGCGGCAT
>CAMFLK010000022.1 GCA_945957135.1 uncultured Rhodospirillales bacterium | reverse complement strand
GGCGAGGTTTTCGCCGAGGCTGGTCCTGAAGGAAGATGAACGCTCCATGAACATGAAGTCGATGTCTAACGGAGGTCGATGCCCGCCGCAAGGGGTAAAATACATTTTTTCAAAAAATTTTTGAAGAACATCCTGCGGATCAGCCCACCGGCCGGCGGCGTGTCACGGCGTAGGCGGGACAAGCATGGCCATGACGGTGAGGCGCGTCGGTACAATCGTGCCGACGCACGATCCCAATATATAAAAAGTTTTTTGGTTCTTTTTTTCAAAAAAGAACATTCTTCCTGATTGCTTTCCCGCGTGGATGGCCGGGACAAGTGCCCGGCCACTGCGGTTTTTGGTCCTTTTCTTCAAAAAAGAACCGCTTCCTTACTTCTTCCCTTCCTTAACCTGCCCTTCACCCATCCCCGCCATCCTGCCCTCACCATGCTCCCCCGCCGCCTGCTTCTCGCCGCCCCTGCCGTGATGCTCGCCGCGCGCGCGCGCGGTGCTGGGTTGCTGGAGCCGGACGAGGGCGGCCGCGCCGTGTGGCATGACGAGGCGGCCGCGGGGGGCATTGCCTTGCCGGCGAAGGCGCGGCTGGTGGGGCGGCCGGTGCTGGCGGGGCGGAACGTGGCGGCGCTGGGCTTCGTCGCCGCCACGCAGACGGGGCGGCTGGACCTGCTGGCCCTCGCCGCGCCCATCAACGGCGCGATGCGGCTGGTGGCGCTGGAGGTGCTGGCCTGGGCGGGGCCGGACGGGGCGCGGCTGTTCACCCGCTTCGCCGCGACGCCGGACCAGCGCACCTTGCGCCTGGCGCGCGATGCGATGCTGCCGGGCGTGGGCCGGGAGAGCTGGACGGATTATCTCGCCTGGCACGACGGGGCGGCGATGGACGATGCCCCGGTGCGTCTGCCGCTGCCCACCAGTTTGCAGGCAAGGCTGCGCCCGTACCGGCTGGCCTGCCTCGCCTGGCTCGCCGCGCCGCGCACGGATGTCGCCCAGGCGCCGCAGATCGCCGATCCGCTGGCCGGCTATGCTCCGTCCGGCGGCATATAGGCGAACCCGATCGCCGCGATGCGCCAGGTGCCGTCGCGCTGGCGGGCCATCCAGAACATCGCGGTGGCCCAGCGCGAATCCTCGCCCACCAACTCCACGCGCTGCACCGGCTTGCCGGCCACTTCGGTGATTTCGGCGATGCGCATGGCCCGCGGCCGGTGCAGGGCGGGGTAGCTGCCGCGCACCAGGGCCAGCAGCGCCACGGGGTCGTTGGCGAAGAAGCCGCGCATGTCCTTGTCGATCAGCGCGAAGGCCGCCTTGTCGTCGTCGCGGCGCAGCGCCGCCAGTTCGCGCGCCACCACGTCGCCGATCGCCGCGCGGTCGGCCGCCGACAGCGCGGCCGCCCAGGACGGCATCGCTCCCAGAACCAGCCCCACCACCAGCACGACAAGCCGCACGAACCGCATGGCCGGCAGATAGGGCGCGGCGGCCGGTTTGCCTAGCGAAGTGGCGGCATCGTAATCGTGCGCGGTTGCGGCGGCGGCTTGCCGCCGGGCTTGATCAGCCCGTTGAGCAGGACGCCGTAGCTGCCCGGACCCTCCGTCACCACCATCTTGCCCCCGCCGATATCCACCGCCGGCGGCGGGTCGTAGCGCCAGAACTGGCGGTCGAAACTCGCGACATAGCCGGGCAGATTGTGCCCGTCCGACAGCAGCTTGTCGCCCTCGATGAACTTGTCCCAATCCATCTTGAACCGGTCGCCGCCGACATTGGTCTCCTTGGTGGGGTGGGTGTGGTACCAGGCCACCGGCGTGGTGCCGGGCGGGCAGCCCATGTTCGGCTTGTCCTGCCCCACATCCACCCCGGCCTCGGAGAAGCCCTTGATCGGGCCGGTATAGCCGATCTCCCCGGTGGCATCGCGCCGCCAGATCACCCCGCCATATTCCCGCTTCTCCGAGACGGACGGACCGATGATGGACGACAGCACCGCCCGGGCCGCCGCCTCGATCTTGATGCCCTCCGGCGTGGTGGCCTTCGGCTGCACCTTCGGCGGATCGTCGGCCATGTCGTTCCTCTCACGTGAAAGCCAAGGAAGGCCAGGGCTCCGCCCTGGACCCGCTGGGGCCTTAGGCCCCAGACCCCAATACTTTTTATGAAGAACGACGCCAAATCACCTTGTGGGGAAGGCTTGCGGCTGTCCGCCCGGCTGGACGACACTCGCGGCCAGCGTCCAATCATCAAAGGAAACGGTCCATGGCCCCCAACCGCCTTCGCGAGAAACTCAACGCCGGCGCGGGGACGATCGGCACGCATATCCTGTCCACCTGGCCGACGCTGGTGGAGCTGATCGGCGATGCCGGCGGCTACGACTACGTGGAGTTCACCGCCGAGTACGCGCCCTTCACCATGTACGACCTCGACAATCTCGGCCGCGCCTTCGAGCTGAAGAACCTCGCGGGGATGATCAAGATCGAGCAGAAGCAATACACCCACCAGGCGATGCGCGCGATCGGCTCCGGCTTCCAGAGCGTGCTGTTCGCCGACATCCGCACCGTGGCCGACGCCCAAGAAGCCGTCGCCGCCGTGCGCGCCGAAACCCCCGGCACCGGCGGCCGCCTGGGCGTGGGCATGCGCCGCGACGTGGGCACGGTGCTGAAAGGCGGCTCGCCGGCCTATGTGGACGCGCTGAACGAGGTGGTGATCGCCATCATGGTGGAGAAGCGCGAATGCGTGGAAGACCTGGAAGCGATCCTGTCCGTGCCCGGCATCGACATGGTGCAGTTCGGCGGCTCCGACTACTCCATGAGCCTCGGCCTGACCGGCCAACGCAGCCACCCCGACGTGCAGAAGGCGGAACGCAAGACGATCGAACTGGCCCTGAAGATGGGCAAGAACCCACGCATCGAACTGGCCGACATCAAGGGCGCCGCGCCCTACCTGGAAATGGGCGTGAAACACTTCTGCATCGGCTGGGACGTGCGCATCCTCTACGACTGGTGGCGCACCAACGGCGCGGGCATGCGGGCGATGCTGGCGGGGGAGGGGACTGCCTCGGCGCCGCAGGTGGTGAAGACGGGGACGTATTGATCAAGGAAGGCCAGGGGCCCTGCCCCTGGACCCCGCTGGGGCCTCAGGCCCCAGACCCCGCTTTTCGCTCCGCTTAATAGTTCTTATCTGAAAGCTAACCGTTCCAACGGTTCTTTGTATTTTCGAATTAAAGTAAAAGGATCATCTAATCCATTAAAAAATGATTGAGAATCATACCCATGGCGTGCATCCAATTTTGATGCTTCGCGAACAATATTTATATCTTTTTCACTCACCTCTTTAGACCACCCATGAAATCCTATGTGGGCAATTCTTTTGGGTGCATCTAGTACGGTTTCGCCGTCAGTATCCAAGTATCGTATCAAATCAATACGGTTTCCATTGGGATTTTCCAGACCCAAACCTCTCCCGTGCAATATAGCGTTAAGTTCGTTATAGGTTATCAATTTTGATCTAAGTTCAATATTGCGAGTTCCCCGTTTAAGAAAATGAGAAATTACTTTTATTTCTTTATCTGGAGACGGACCGTCAAATCGATCAAAAAAATCATAAGAACCCAAAGTATTATCTGATACAGCAACTGTAAAATCTTCATATTCTTTATCTGAAATTGTGGGTGTTCGTCCGATTTTTTGAAGATGAAGTATTGATGTTAAAAATGCCGTACGTTTGTTTGCATCATGAAAAGGATGATTTTTGATTAGACCGTACATAAGCGTGGCGCATATATCTATTCTATCATTCCATTTTGGTCTTCCTCCATATTGGACGAACTGCCGTGCTAATGCAGAATGAAGCAGATTAATATCTTTTGGACCTAGTCCGCCGATGCCCTCGCCAAGCACCGCAAAATATTCGGCTAATAGAAAATGAGCCTCCAAAACTTCATGAATTCCAATGGTAACTCTATCGAGATAAGGATCTGCATTCCCTACAAGTCGTTTCCATCTTTCATGCTCAGCACGCACATGCATCACAATGTCATCTTTGGACGTCACATCATTCTCCTAACCAGAAATTTTAATTATATTTCCAAAAAATTATCATTTATTCAAATTTTATTTTAATGTTTAATGTAATTTCAAATAAACTTATTATTGTTTCTATAACAGCATAAAAATGCGTTGCCAGCAAGCTGATTTGTTTTCCCTGCAAGCAAATGTGAAGGGGTCTGGGGCCTGAGGCCCCAGCGGGGTCCAGGGGCGGCGCCCCTGGCCTTCCTTCACCGACCTGCGCCCGTTCCTGGCCGCGTCACGGCGCAACTGGCTCCACCCCGCACCACTCCGCCACGAACAGCGCCATCGTCCCGGTGATGCGTTTAAGGGAGGCGAGGCTGACGCGTTCGTCGAAGCCGTGGATGTTTTCGGAGATCGGGCCGTAGCACAGCGCGGGGATCTGGTCATAGAGGGCGTAGACGCGGGTATCGAGATAGGCGGGGGTCATGAAGCTCTTGAGGGCCGTGCCGGTGGCGGCCTGGTGGGCGTGGGCGAGGGTGGTTTCGGCGTCGGTGCCGGGTTCGAGCACGTAGCCTTCGGTGCGGAAGCCGTTGAAGGTCACCTTGGGCGGGTTGTTGCCCAGGAACGGGTCGGTGCGGGCGAAGGCGGCGAGGTGGGTGGTGATGGCGTTGGCGGCCTCGGCGGCGCTGGTGCCGGGGTAGAGGGCGATGCGGCAGTCGATGCGGCACCAGGCGGGCACGGAGGAGGCCCAGTCGCCGCCTTCGATCTTGCCGATATTGAGATTGATGGGGTGGTCGATGTCGGCGAAGTGCGGGCGGCCGGCTTTCGCGGCGTTCCACTCCGCCTCCAGCCCGCGCAGGGCGGCGATGACGCGGGTGGCGGCGTCGATCGCGTTGGCGCCGCTGGCCATTTCGCGCACGTGCACGGGCACACCGCGCAGTTCCACCTGGAACCACAGCACGCCGACATTGGCGCGCACCAGCATCTCCTCCTCGGGCTCGGGGATCAGCACGGCGTCGGCCTTGTAGCCGCGCAGATGGGTCATCAGCGCGCCGTTGCCGGTGGATTCCTCCTCGACCACGGATTGCACATAGAGTGTGGCGGCGGGTTGCAGGCCGATGCGGCGCAGCGCGTCGAGGCAGGCGAGGTTGGCGGCGGCGCCGGCCTTCATGTCCGCCCCGCCGCGGCCGTAGAGCCAGTCGCCCTCGATCACCGGGTCGAAGGGCTTGTGGGTCCACATATCCGCGGGGCCGGGGGGCACCACGTCCACATGTGCCTGCAGGATCAGCGAGCGGCCGGTCTCCTGCCGTGGGTGGTGGATGCCGACGACGATGGGGGCGGCGGAATGCGCGTCGGACCATGGGCTGCCGCCGGGATGGGCGGTGATGGCGGCGCGGTCCATGGGGAAGCGGTCCATCGTGTAGCCGCGGTCGCGCAGGGCGCGGAAGACGAAATCCTGGCAGGCGTGCTCGGCGCCGCGCACGGAGGGGAAGCGGACGAGGGTCTGGGTGAGGGCGATCTGGTCCGCGAAACCGGAATCGACGGAGGCCAGGATATCGGCGCGCAGCGCGGGGTCGAGATTCATCCCTGGCCGGTGGTGCGGGCGCGGAACATGGTCATCGGCCGTTGGCTCATCACCACCTCGTCCTTTTGGTTCAACACTTCGAGCAGGGAGCGCACCACGCCGCGGTCGGGCTTGCTGCGGGAGCGGGTGGCTTCCTGGATGGTGATGCGCAGGCGCAGCTTATCGCCGGGGCGGACGGGCAGGCGCCAGCGGAGTTCGTCGATCCCGGGGGAGCCCATGGAGGCGTTGGGGGGCAGGAAGTTGTCGGCGAGCATGCGCATGGCGATGGCGGCGGTGTGCCAGCCGCTGGCGATCAGGCCGCCGAAGGCGGAGGCGCGGGCGGCCTCGGGGTCGGTGTGGAAGTATTGCGGGTCGAAATCGCGGGCGAAGGCGATGATTTCGGCCTCGGTGACGGTGTGGCCGCCGAATTCCAGCACGGTGCCGGGGACGAAGTCTTCGAACCACCAGTCGGGCGCGGTCATCCGCTGAACTTTCCGGAGCGGGGGAAGCCGGCGGGGGGCAGGCGGCCGGCCTGGGCGCGTTCGCCGAGCCAGTCGCGCAGGTCGGTTTCCGTGCGGGTCTTCTCGCCCAGGCGCCAGGTGAGGCCGTCGGCGAGGCGGAACAGCTTGATGTCGCGCATGCCGCCATCCTTGTATTTCTGCAGCATCACGCCGGCGCCGCGGGCCAGTTCGGGCACCTGGTCGGCGGGGAAGACCAGCAGCTTCTTGTTCTCGCCGATGGCGGCGATGTGGTCGCCGTCCGCGGGCACGCAGAAGGCGGCTTCCTCGCCGGGCTTGAGGTTCAGCACGGTCTTGCCGGTGCGTTTCTCGGCGAGCAGGTCTTCGGATTTCACCAGGAAGCCGCGGCCGGCGCTGCTGGCGACGAGGTATTTCACGCCCTCGCGCCAGACGAACAGGGCGGCGGCGTCGTCTTCATTGGTGAGCTCGGCCAGCAGGCGGATGGGCTGGCCGTCGCCGCGGCCGCGCGGCAGGTCGGCGGGCTTGAGCGTGTAGGCGCGGCCGTTGGTGGCGAACAGGCACAGCCGGTCGGTGGTTTCGCAGGGCACCAGCAGGCGCAGGCGGTCGCCTTCCTTGAATTTCAGCTCGGCGGGGTCGATGGCGTGGCCGCGCATGGCGCGGACCCAGCCCTTGTCGGAGAGGATGACGGTGATGGATTCGCGTTCCACCAGCGCTTCCGTGCGGACTTCCACCTCGGCGGGCGCCTCGCCGAGTTCGGTGCGGCGGTCCCCGAGCGGGCCGGTGCCGAATTTGGCGCGGGTGGCTTCGAGTTCCTCCGAGATGCGGGTCCAGCGCAGGGCGGCGTCGGCGAGCAGGGCCTGCATCTCCTTGCGCTCGCGGGAGAGGGATTTGTGCTCCTTGCGGATTTCCATCTCCTCCAGCCGGCGCAGGGCGCGCAGGCGCATGTTGAGGATGGCTTCGGCCTGCACGTCGGTCAGTGTGAAGGCGGCCATCAGGGCGGGCTTGGGCTCGTCCTCGGTGCGGATGATGCGGATCACCTCGTCGAGGTTGAGATAGACGGCGAGGAACCCGTCGAGGATGGCCAGGCGCCGCTCGATCGCCGCGAGGCGGTGGGTGGTGCGGCGGACCAGCACCTCGTGGCGATGGTCGAGCCACTGGCGCAGCACGTCGCGCAGGCCCAGCACGCGCGGCGTGCGGTCGGCGGTCAGCACGTTCATGTTGAGCGGGAAGCGCGATTCCAGCGCGGTGGCGCGGAACAGCGTGGCCATCAGCACGTCCGGCTCCACGCCGCGGGTCTTCGGCTCCAGCACCAGGCGGACGGTCTCCGCGCTTTCGTCGCGAATGTCGCCGAGCAGGGGGAGTTTCTTCTCCTCCAGCAGCTGGGCGATCTGCTCGATCAGGCGGGATTTCTGCACCTGGTAGGGGATTTCGGTGACGACGATGGACCAGGTGCCGTGCTTGGCCCGCTCCACCTCCCATTTCGCGCGCAGGCGGAAGCCGCCGCGGCCGGTCTCGTAGGCCTGGATGAGCGCGGCGCGGTCCTCGATCAGCTTGCCGCCGGTGGGGAAGTCGGGGCCGGGCATGTGGACCAGCAGGTCTTCGACGCTGGCGTCGGGGTGCCGGATGAGGTGGATGGCGGCGGCGCAGACCTCGCCGGCATTGTGCGGCGGGATGGAAGTGGCCATGCCCACGGCGATGCCCGCCGCGCCGTTGGCCAGCAGGTTGGGAAAGCCGCCGGGCAGCACGACGGGCTCGCTTTCCTCGCCGTCATAGGTGGGGCGGAAATCGACGGCGTCCTCGTCGATGCCGGCGAGCAGGGCGCGGGCCACCTCGGTCAGCCGCGCCTCGGTGTAGCGCATGGCCGCGGGGTTATCGCCGTCGATATTGCCGAAATTGCCCTGGCCATCGACCAGCGGGTAGCGGGCGGCGAAATCCTGGGCGAGGCGCACCATGGCGTCGTAGATCGAGGCGTCGCCATGCGGGTGGAACTTGCCCATCACGTCGCCGACGATGCGGGCGCATTTCTTGAAGCCGGCCGCGGGGTCGAGCCGCAGCTGGTGCATGGCGTAGATCAGCCGGCGATGCACGGGCTTGAGGCCGTCGCGCACATCGGGCAGCGAGCGGGCCATGATGGTGGACATGGCATAGGCCAGGTACCGCTCGCTCAGCGCGTCCGCGAGGCGGGTGTCCTGGACGGTGCCGATCAGGTCGTCGGGCATCGAATCGGGGTCCGTGGTGGGGAGGGAAAGGTAAGGGGTTTCAAGGAAGGAAGAAAGGACTTCTTTTTCTGAAGAAAAAGAAGCAAAAAGACTTTTGTCGTTTATTCTTCGCGTTGCCAGTGCCGACGCACGTCTTCAATAAATAAAAGTTTTTTGGTTCTTTTTTTCAAAAAAGAACGCGCTTCCTTCCCTTGCCCTCCACCCGCACCAGCCCCGCCAAAACCGCACAGCACCCGTCCGCGCACGCGCCTATAAGCCCGCGATCGTTTTCCCAGCACGGGGCCGCATCGCATGTGCCGCCTTTTCGCCTACCGGGGCGCGCCGGTGTGGCTCGACAGTCTGTTGATCGAGCCGGAGGCCTCGCTGATCAGCCAGTCCATGGCCGCGCGCGAGGCCAAGACCGTGGTGAACGGCGATGGCTGCGGCCTGGGCTGGTATGGCGGGCGCGACACGCCCGGCGTGTTCCGCGACACGCGGCCGGCCTGGTCGGACGGCAACCTCACCTCGCTGTGCCGGCAGATCCGCTCCGGGCTGTTCATGGCGCATGTGCGCTCCGCGACCTCCGGCGAGGTGTCGCGCGCCAATTGCCATCCTTTCGCGCTGGGGCGGCACCTGTTCATGCACAATGGGCAGATCGGGCACTATGCGCGCATCCGGCGCGACATCGAATCGCTGATCCCGGACGAATACTACCGCGCCCGGCTGGGCACCGGCGACAGCGAGGCGATCTTCCTGATCGCCGCGGGGCAGGGGCTGGCGGAGGACCCGGTGGGCGCCATCGCCGCGGCGCTGCGCCTGTGCCGGGAGAAGATGCTGGCGCATGGCGTGGACTCCGCCCTGCGCTTCAGTGCGGTGCTGGCCGATGGCGAGCGGGTGCATGCCTTTCGCTGGTCCAGCGACGCGCATCCGCCGAGCCTGTACTGGCGCGCGCTGGAGGGCGGGATGGTGATCAGCTCCGAGCCCTGCTCGCGCGAGCCGGAGTGCTGGCACCCGGTCCCGCCGGACAGCGTGGTGCGGCTGGACGAAGGTGGCATGGCGATCAAGCGGTTCGGCGTGGCCGAGCCGGTGCGGGCGGCCGCCTAGCTGGCGCGGGGCTTGCGGCCGAGCCGGTCGGTCAGCTTGTGCGTCCAATACACCATCAGCGCCGGCGCGCGGCCCAGCTTGCCGCCGACGAAGGGCAGGCCGAAGCGGCGGAACATCTGCCAGCGCGTGTCCCCCTCGGTGATCGCCGCGGCGATCAGGCTGCCGGCCATGGTGGTGATGCCCATGCCCAGCCCGCCGAAGCCGGTGGCCACCCAGCGGCCGGGCGCGGTGGCGCCGATCATCGGCATGCGGTGGCGCAGATAGGGCATCAGCCCGCCCCAGGCGACCTCCACCTTCACCTTCGCGAGGTCGGGGTAGAACCACGCCATGTCCCGGCGCAGCGACTCCGTCAGCCGGGCCTGGCTTGGCTTCCACGCGGCGACGCGCCCGCCCCATAGCAGCCGGCCGTCTTCCAGCGGCCGGTAGTAGTTGGTGGCGAAGCTGCGGTCGGCGAGCGAGTACTTCGTGTCGATCACCTGGCGCAGCCGCTCGCCGAGCGGTTCGGTGACCATGACGTAGGTGGGCACCGGAATGGTCGCCATCGCCGCTTTCCAGTCGGTCAGGCCGAGATAGGCGCCGCCGGCGGTCACGACATGGTCGCACAGCACCTGGCCGCCCGGGGTGCGCACCAGCTGGCGGCCGCCCTGGCGTGTGATGGCGGTGGCGGGGCTGTCCTCGTGCAGCACGGCGCCGCGCGCGGCCGCGGCGGCGGCGGTGGCGCGGGTGAGTTTCAGCGGGTTCAGGCTGAACGCCTCGGGGTCCAGCGATCCATCGGAATAGCGGGTGGTGGCCAGCCTCTCGCGCACGCGCTGGCGCGACCACACTTCCAGCTCCCGGCCGAAATTCTTCGCCATGTTCTCGGCGTGGCGGGCCATCACCTCGCCATCCTCGTCCATGGCGAACAGCAGCCGCCCGTCCACCAGCTCGCCGACATCCATGGCGTAGTCGCCGATGCGCCGGCGGATCAGCGCCATGGCGTCGCGCGTCAGACCGTAGAGTTCGCGCGCGTCCGGCAATCCCACCTTGGTGACGAGGTCGTCGGGCCGGGTCGGGTAGCCGGGCACCACGAAGCCGCCATTGCGCCCGGAGGCGCCCCAGCCGATGCGGTGGCGTTCCAGCAGCACCACGCTGCGCCCGCGCTCGGCGAGGCCGAGTGCCGTGGCCAGCCCGGCCATGCCCCCGCCGATGACGCACACCTCCGCCTGCGCCGCGCCGGCCAGCGCCGGGTACCGCACCGCCGTGTCGGCGGTGCGGGTGTAGTGGTTGTCCTCGTAGCCGCTCATCGCCGCAGGCGGGTCCACACCTTGTCGCGCAGGTCCAGGCTGGCGGGGCTGCACGTCTTGCCCGGGCGCAGCAGGGCCAGCTTGTCGGCCGGCGTGTTCACCGCCACCTCGTTGCGCAGCGCGTCCGACAGATACGAGGACGAGCCGGTGACGGCGTTGTTGTAGCCGAGGAAGTTCGAGGCCTCGGCGATGTTCTTCGGGTCCAGCATCCAGTTCATGAAAACCTTCGCGTTCTCGACATTCGGCGCGCCCTTGGGCACGGCGAAATTGTCGGACCACATGTCCAGCCCTTCCTTCGGATAGATCCATTCCAGCGAGGGCTTGCGCACCTTGGCGCGGCGATAGGCGCCGTTCCACATCTGCTGCATGGAGACCTCGCCGGCCACCACGCGGTCGCCGGTGGCGTTGGAGGAGTAGATGGCCACGGCGGGTTTCTGCTTCATCAGCACGTCGAGGATGCGCTGCGCGTCGTCCGGCTTCTCGGTGCAGGTGTCGATGCCGAGATAGTGGGCCGCGGAATCCCACGCCTCGCCCGGCGCGTTGAGCATGCCCACCTTGCCCACCAGCGAGGCCGGAGGTTCGAACAGCACCTTCCAGCTTTCCTCCAGCTTGCCGCCGGTCACCGCGGTGTCGTAGGCGATGCCCGTCGTGCCCCACATGTAGGGCACCGAATAGGCGCGCTCAGGGTCGTAGTCCGGCTTGTCGAAAGGTGCGCCCACGCCCTTGAAGTTCGGCAGGCTGGCGGCGTCCACCTTCAGCAGCATGCCGTCGCGGATCATGTTCTTCAGCGTCGTGCCAGTGGGCACCACCAGGTCGTAGCCGGTGGCGCCGGCCTGCAGCTTGGACAGCATCGTCTCGTTGGAATCGTAGGTGTCGAGGATCACCTTGATGCCGGTCTCCGCCTCGAACCGCTTCAGCAGGTCGGGCGGGATGTAGTTGGACCAGTTGAAGAGCTTCAGCTCCTTCGTTTGCGCGTGCGCGCCCATGGGCGCCATCACGGGCAGAAGGGCGGCGGCGGCGGCCAGCAGCAGGCGGCGGAACATGGAATCTCCTTATGGAATCACGGTTTTGCGCGGGTCAGGCGGCGCGAGAGGATCATGATGGCGATCGAGGTCAGCAGCAGCATGGTCGAGATGGCGTTCACCGCCGGCGTCAGCCCGGTGCGGATCATGCCGAAGACATAGACGGGCAGGGTGGTGATGCCCGGCGCGGAGAGGAAGAAGCTGAAGGTGAAGTCGCCCAGCGAGACCACGAAGGCGAGCATCGCGCCGCCGAGCACGCCGGGCCAGATCAGCGGCAGGGTGACGCGGCGGAACGCCTGCCAGGGGGAGGCGTAGAGGTCGGCGGCGGCCTCGGCCAGCGCGGGGTCCATGTCGTGCAGCCTCGCACGGATCGGCAGATAGGCGAAGGGAATCGCCACCACCGTGTGCGCGGCGATGATGCCGGGCAGGCCGAGCGGAATGCCCAGGATCACCAGCAGCATCAGCAGCGCCACGGCCGCGGCGATCTCGGGCACCACCAGCGGCAGGCCGATCAGCCGTTCCGCCCATTCCGCCCGCGCCCCCAGCGCCGCGCGCCGGCGGCCGCACAGGGCGAGTGCCGCGAGCATCGCGCAGGCGGTGCCCAGCACCATCGCGGCCAGCGCGATCACCACCGAATTGGCGAGCGCCCGGCGCATCGGCTCCGAGCCCCAGGCATCGGCGTACCAATGGGTGGAGAAGCCCGTCCAGATCGTGATCATCGGCCCGGCATTGAAGCTGAGCACGACGACCACCACGATCGGCAGATACAGGAACAGCAGCGTGAACGCGGCGATGGCGCCCGTGCCGGGAAAGCGCAGCAGGGGCGTGGCGCGGCCGGTGCTCATCGCGCCTCGCGGAAGCGCAGCCGGTGCAGGTAGCTCGCCCCCAGCACCAGGGCCAGCAGCACGAAGCCGAGCGCCGCGCCGAACGGCCAGTTGCGGCCATAGCCGAACTGCGCCTGGATCAGGTTGCCCACCATCATCGTCTTGCCGCCGCCCAGCAGCTCCGGCGAGATGAACGCGCCGAGGCCGGGGATGAACACCAGCACCACCCCGCCCATGATGCCCGGCAGGCTGAGCGGCAGCACGACGCGCAGCAGCACCCGCCAGCGATCGGCGCCCAGATCGAACGCCGCTTCCAGCAGCCGCCGGTCGATCTTCTCGATGCTGAGATAGATCGGCAGCAGCATGTACGGCAGGAAGGAATAGGCGAGGCCGATGGCCGTCGCGGCCGGCGTGTTCAGGATGCCCAGCCGCCCGCCGGGCAGCAGGCGCAGCAGGCCGAGCCAGGACAGCGCCTGCTCGATCAGCCCATCGTTGCGCAGGATCAGCATCCACGCGTAGTTGCGCACCAGCAGGTTGGTCCAGAACGGCAGGGTGATCAGGAACAGCAGCAGCAGCCGGCGCTTCGGTGGCTGGAAGGCCATCCACAGCGCGGTGGGCAGGGCGATGGCGAAGCTGGTGACGGTGGCGAGGCCGGCCAGCGCCACGCTGCGCAGGAAGATCGCGACATAGTCCCAGTTCAGCTCGCGTTCGCCGGTGAAGCCGCGCTCGAACAGGAACGAGGCATAGGCGTCCAGGCTGAACCTTCCCCAGACCACGCCGCCATTGGGGTTGCGCTCCATCACCGAGACCAGCAGCAGCATGGACAGCGGCAGCAGCAGGGCGGCGAAGATCGCCAGCCCGGCCGGGGCCAGAAGCGTGAAGCTGCCGCGCTGCCCCCCGCTCATGCGTTGCGCACCACGCGCAGCGCGGCCGGGTCGGCCAGCACATGCACGGTGTCGCCGCGCCGGGCCGGGCAGGTGCCGTGGGCCATGCGCACGCGCACCGCCACCCCCTCGGCGAGGGCGACGTGGAAGGTGGTGTCGGCGCCATCATAGACCACCTGCTCGACCACGCCGGGCAGCGATTGGCCCGTCGGTGCCGCGGCCAGCGAGGCCCGCTCCGGCCGCAGCATCAGCGACACATCCTCGCCCGGCGCGTCCTGCGCCACCGCCAGCTCCTGCCCGGAAACGGCGAAGCGGCCGGGCGCGATGCGCCGCGCCGGCAGCAGGTTCGCCTCGCCGATGAAATCGGCCACGAAGCGCAGCGTGGGCCGTTCGTAGATTTCCTCCGGCGTGCCGAGCTGCAGCACCTGGCCGTCGCGCATCACCGCGATGCGGTCGGACATGGTCAGCGCCTCGTGCTGGTCGTGGGTGACGAAGATGAAGGTGATGCCGGTCTCGCCCTGCAACCGCTTGAGTTCCAGCCGCATCTCCGTGCGCAGCTTGAGGTCGAGCGCCGAGAGCGGTTCGTCGAGCAGCAGCAGCAGCGGGGCGGCGGCCAAGGCGCGGGCCAGCGCCACGCGCTGCTGCTGGCCGCCCGAGAGCTGGGCCGGCTTGCGGTCGTGCAGGCCGGACAGGCGCACCAGCGCCAGCATTTCCTCCACCCGTGCCGCGATCTCGCGGCGCGTCCGCCGCTGCATCTCCAGCGCGAAGGCCACGTTCTGCGCCACCGTCATGTGCGGGAAGATGGCGTAGCTCTGGAACACCGTGTTCACCGGCCGGCGATGCGGCGCCAACCCGTCCAGGCCGCGCCCGCCCAGGGTGATGGTGCCGGAATCCTGCGGCTCGAATCCCGCGATGGCGCGCAGCAGCGTGGTCTTGCCGCAGCCGGACGGGCCGAGCAGGGTGAAGAACTCGCCGGCGGCGATGTCGATGGACACACCGTCGAGCGCGCGGACGGTGCCGCCGAAAACCTTGCGCAGATCCCGGCAGGCGAGGCCGGCCCCTTCAGCGCGCGCTGTCTCGTTCCGCAGTCGGGGCCTCCATGGCGAGAGGCGGCCAGCCTACGGTCCGCCGCGGCGGACCGGCAAGGGGGATCAGGAGGCCACGTAGGGGCCCAGCATCTTCGCCGGATCCACCACCCGGTCGAAGGTGGGGCCATCGACATAGCCGAGGGCGAGGGCCGCCGTGCGCAGGGTCATGTCGTGCTCGCTGGCGTGATGGGCGATGGCGGCGGCCTTGTCGTAGCCGATCAGCGGCACCAGGGCCGTGACCAGCATCAGCGAATGCTCCACATGGCGGGCGATGCGCCGGCGGTCGGGCTCGGTGCCCGCCACCAGGTATTTGCGGAAATTCGTGCTGCCATCGGCCAGAGTCACGATGGATTGCATGATGTTGAAGATCATCAGCGGCTTGTAGGCGTTCATCTCCAGATGCCCGCCCGCCCCGCCCAGCCCCACCGCGAGGTCGTTCGCCATCGCCTGGGCGGCGATCATGGCCAGCGCCTCCGCCTGGGTGGGATTCACCTTGCCGGGCATGATGGAGGAACCGGGCTCGTTCTCCGGCAGGCGCAGCTCGGCGATGCCGGCGCGCGGACCGCTGCCGAGCAGGCGGATGTCGTTGGCGATCTTGAACAGCGACACGGCCAGGGTGCGCAGCGCGCCGGAGAGATGCACCAGCGCATCGTGGCTGCCCTGGGCCGCGAATTTGTTGGGGGCGGGGGTGAAGGGCAGGCCGGTGAGGGAAGCGATCTCCGCCACCGCCGCCTCGGCGAAACCCGGCGCCGCGTTCACCCCGGTGCCCACGGCGGTGCCGCCCAGGCACAGCTCGCAGGTGCCGGGCAGGGCGGCTTCCAGCCTGGCGACGCCATCCTTCAGCATGCGCGCGTAGCCCGACCATTCCTGGCCCAGCGTCATCGGCGTCGCGTCCTGAAGGTGGGTGCGGCCGATCTTCACGATGTCCATCCACGCGGCCGCCTTGGCGGCGATCGCGGCTTCCAGTGCCGCGATGGCGGGGACCAGCCGCCGCGCCACCCCGGTCGCCGCGGCGATGCACATGGCCGTCGGGAAACTGTCGTTGGAGGATTGCGACATGTTGACGTGATCGTTCGGGTGCAGCGGCCGCTTGGAGCCGAGCGGCGTGCCGGCGATCTGGCAGGCGCGGTTGGAGAACACCTCGTTGACGTTCATGTTGAACTGCGTGCCGCTGCCGGTCATCCACACATGCAGCGGGAACTCGCCGTGATGCGTGCCCGCCAGGATTTCGTCGGCGACCCGCACGATCAGCGCGTGCAGGTCCGGGGCGAGCCGGCCGCCGGCGAGGTTGGCATTGGCCGCGGCCTTCTTCAGCAGGGCATAGGCGACGATCATCTCCGGCGGCATGAGGTCGCGCCCGATGCGGAAATGCTCCAGGGAGCGCTGTGTCTGCGCGCCCCACAGGCGGTCCGCCGGCACCTGCACGGGGCCCATGCTGTCGGTCTCGGTGCGGAATTCGGCCATGGCGGTGTCTCCGCGGTTCAAACGTCCTTGGGCTTGTCCAGGAAGTTCAGCGACAGCGCCTGATAGACCCCCTCCGCGCAGACCGCGCGCGCGGCGGCGTCGGCGATCAGGCAGGTGAGCATGATGGGAAGGATCAGCGCATGGTCGGCGGTCATTTCCGAGACGATGACGAAGGAGGTGATGGGCGCCTGCACCACGCCGGTGAGATAGGCGGCCATCGCCAGGATCGCCAGCACCTTCACCGGCACGAAGGTCAGCACCAGCCCGATATCCTGCCCGAGCCCCGCGCCCACCGCGAGCGAGGGCGAGAAGATGCCGCCGGGAATGCCGCTGATGGAGGACAGCGCCGTGGCCAGCAGCTTGAACGGCCCGTACCATGCCGAAAGGGGCGGGGCGGACAGGCCCGGCTCGCCCCGCAGCACCATCTGCGCCTGTTCGTAGCCGGTGCCGAACACGTGGCCCTGCGTCGCCAGCCCGCACAACGCGACACCCAGCCCGCACAGCGCCGCGAACCACACGGGGTGGCGGGCGATCCAGGCGCCCACGCCGCCGCGCAGCCCCGCGCCGAAGACGATCAGGATGCGGCTGAACACCCCGCCGGCCAGGCCGCAGATCACGCCGACCACCGGCACGGCGAGCCATTGCGGCCCGATCGGCAGCGTCGCGGCGGTGATGCCGAAATAGGTGTAGTCGCCCAGCGTGGCCAGCGAGGTGAGGCCGGCGGCGATCACGGTGCCGAGGATCAGCCCGCTCGTCCGCGTCTCGAAGGAACGGCTCATCTCCTCGATGCCGAAGATGATGCCGGCCAGCGGCGCGTTGAACGCCGCGGCGATGCCGGCGGCCGAGCCGGCCAGCAGCAGCCCCGGCTGGCGGCGCGGCGAGAGCTTGCCCAGGGTGAACATGATCGAGGCGCCCACCTGCACCGTCGGCCCCTCGCGCCCGGCGGAGGCGCCGCTGGCGAGGCCGAGCAGCAGCAGCAGGACCTTGCCGGCGGCGATGCGCAGCGAGACCAGCTTCGACCGCGCCGCCGTGCCCTGAAGCTGCCGCGCCGCCATCACCTGCGGAATGCCGCTGCCCTGCGCGCCGGGAAACACCGTGCGGGTCAGCCAGGCGGACAGCGCGAAGCCGGCCGGGGCGAGCAGGAAGGGCGCCCAGCCCCAGCGCCCCTCGATCAGGCGGAACAGGCGCTGGGCCTCATCGGCCAGCAAAGCGAGCGCGACGGCCGCCGCGCCCACCGCCAGGCCACCCGCCACGAACAGCGCGCGGCGCCGCCAGCGCAGCAGCCAGATGCGCCGGGCGAGCAGGCGGGTCCGGCGCAGCGATGGCGGCGTCACAGCGGGAAACCCGCGTTCCACCCCGGCGCGCGCACGGCCTTGCCGCTCCCCGCCTCGCCACCCGGATCGGCGATGTTGGAAAGGCCGGATGCGCCGGCGATGAGGATACGCAGGGCCATTTGCAGGCTCCGTCCGTTCATCGGACGGTTCTTCCATGGCCCGGCGCGGCCCGCAACACTCGGCTTTGGTTTTCAGTGGCCTGCCCGCCCCTGAACTTCGTTGTGAGGGACAACGAAGTTCAGGGGCAGGCCATCAGGCGGCGAGCCGCGCCTCGCCATGCAGCAGCCGGCCGAGATGGGCGGCCAGCGCGCCCATGCCGGAGCGGTCGGTGCCGGCGATGCCGGCACGGGATTCGGCCTCGGCGTTGTAGTTGGTGTTGGTGTTCACGTCATAGACCAGGGGCTGGCCGTCCGCGCCGGTGATGAACTCGATGCCCGCCACGTCCACCTGCGCGCGTTCCAGGAACTGCTCCAGCCGGGCGCGCAGGCCGGGGTCGATGCCGTCGATGACGGTGAATTTGTGCTCGGGCCGGCCGGGTACCTCACCCACCGGGCAAGCTGCCTCGCCGATGGCGCAGGCATCGGCCGGGCACAGCTCGAACCCCTCGCTGGTGTCCACCTCCACCGCATAGGTGAAGCGGCGGCCGGTGAACTCGGCGCGGGTGATCACCGGGCGGGGCGCGCGCACGTAGTCCTGCAGCAATTGCAGCCCATCGACCGGGGTCACGTACTCTTCGCCGGCGACGTGGTCCGCCAGCCCCTCGATGGTGTGGAACAGCCGCACCCCCAGCCCCTTGCCGCCGCGATTGGGCTTGAGGATGACGGGCTGGCCGGGGAAATGCGCCCGCGCGGCGGCCACGATCTCCTCCCGCCCGGCCACCAGCACGGTGCGCGGCGTACGCAGCCCGGCCGCCTCCAGCGCCGCGTATTGCCGCACCTTGCTGATTTCCAGGTCGAGTGCGGCGGGCCCGTTCACCACCGTGCGGCCCCAGCGCGTCAGCCAGGCCAGCACGGCGGCGGTCAGCTCCGCGGAGTAGCGATGGTCGCGCGAGTGCGAGGAGGCGCTCATGCGGTTGTAGAACACGCCCTCCGGCGGCGGGGCAGCGAGGTCGAACGTGCCGGTGTGCAGGAACAGCTCGGCCCAGGGCAGGCCGCGCTGGGCGAAGGCCTCGGCGAGCGGCGGCAGCCAGGCGGGGTTCTCGTGGATGACGTGGATCTGGCGCATGGCGTGGACCTCCGGAGCGGCGCGGGTCCGGAAGATAGGGGCGGGCGATGAATTCCACAATGCGTAGAGTATATACGAATTTAAATAGTGAAATTAGGCTCCGTCGCGCAGGAACCTCACCATCAGCGCCTCGTCCACATAGACGTCGCCATCCTTCATGGCGCGCGGTTCCAGCCCGTACTGGGTGAAGCCGTGGCGCAGGTAGAAGCGCATCGCCGCCGCGTTGCCGGCGACCGAGGTCAGGATCACCTGCTCCACCATCTCCCGCGCCGCCGCCAGCACCGTCTCCATCAGCCGGTCGGCGAGGCCGGTGCCGCGCGCGGCGGGGCTGACATACATGCCCCAGATGAACGCCTTGTGCCGCTCCTTCAGGGGCGCGTGGCGGGCGAGGCCGACCATGCCGGCGATGGCGCCATCGACATAGCCGCCGAACACCACGGAGTCCGCGAGCCGGGCGGAGAAGCTCTCCGGCGGGCGCGCCGCCTCCGTGGCGTGGTCGGAGCCGAACGCGGCGGGGGCGGTGCGCAGGGCTTCCAGGCGGATGCTGCGGAAATCCGCACCGTCCTCGGGGGCGAGCCGGCGGATGGTGACGTCCGTCATGGGCGCAGCGCCGCGGTCACGCGCGCGATCCATTCATCCAGCGCCGCCATGTCCACCCAGCGCAGCACGCCCACCAGCCCGTTGCGCGGGTCGATCCAGGTGACGTTTCCACCGGCGCCGATGGCGAAATAGCTCTCCGGCGAGGCGGTGGGGCGGGTGCCGGCGTTGAGCCACCACAGCAGGCCGTAATCCGACCGGATGGGGCAGGGGCGGCGGCTTTCCGCCACCCAGGATGCCGGCAGCACCTGCCGGCCGTCCCAGGCGCCGCCGTCCAGCATGAGCTGGCCGATGCGCGCCTGGTCCTCGGCATGGATGAACACGCCGCCGCCCCAATGCCCGCCGCCGGACACGCTCTCCACCTGCACCCCGTTCACCTCGACCATCGAGGTGCGGTAGCCGTGCCAGCGCCACTCCGCGCTGGCGCCGATCGGGCGCATGATCGCCTCCGCGAACACCGCCGGCAGCGGCTGGCCGAAGCGGCGGAGCAGGGCGAGGCTGAGGCGATTGACCCGGACGTCGTTGTATTCCCAGTAGCTGCCGGGGGCTTCCAGTGGCCGCGGATCGCCTTTGCGCTTGCCGGGCTGGCCGACGAATTCGGTGGCGAGGCTACGGTATCGGTCGATCTGGTCGGCCTTGCCGAACAGCGTGCCCTCCCATTCCGAGGTCTGCTGCAGCAGGTGGCGCCAGGTGATGGCGCCGTTATGCGGCCCGTCGAACCCGCCATCGCGCACCGTCTCGCCCACGCGCTGATCCAGGTCGGCGATCAGCCCGCGATCCACGGCAATGCCGGCGAGCAGCGACAGGTAGCTCTTGGCCACGCTGAACGTCATGTCCACCCGCCGCGTGTCGCCCCAGCGCGCGACGACGCGGCCGTTGCGCAGCAGCAGCCCGTTCGGCCCGCCGCGCGGGGCGGTGGGGCCGATGATCTCGTTGTCCGGCGGCGGTTCGAAATTGCCGGCTTCGAGCTGGGCGGCGATATCGCGTTGCCACGCCGTCTCGCGCGCGGCGATGAAGGCGGTGGCCTCGGCGAGGGCGGCGGGGTGGAAGCCGCACGCGGCGGGGTCGGCCTGGATCATGGTTCCACGTTCACGCCTAGGCTGCGCGCCGCCTCGGTGATGTCGTGCCAGGTGGTGGCGTCCACCTCGATGCCGTCGCGTTCGCGCTGGGCGCGGGCGATGCGTTCGGGCTCGCCGGCCACCAGCACGGGGGCGGTGGGGTCGATCGGCGGGCTCGATTTCACCCATTCCACCAGCGCATCAACCTCGGCGGCGATGGCCTCGGCGGCGGCGAGGCGGGTGGGGTCGAGCACGAAGGTGAGCCAGCCATTGACGATGCCGCGATCCATCGGCGAGTCCTTGTGCGCCACACCGGAGCCGGCGATGGCGCCGCCGAGGATTTCGCAGATCAGCGCGAGCCCGTAGCCCTTGTGCTCGCCGAACGGCAGCACCGCACCGTCGCCCTCGCCGCCATAGATCACCGTGGGGTCGGTAGTCGCCGTGCCGTCGGCGCGGATCAACGCGCCGGGCACCACCTGCTTGCCGGAATTGGCCGCCACCCGCACCTTGCCCAGCGCGATGCGGCTGGTCGCGAAGTCCAGGATGATGGCCGGGTTGGTGGGCGTCGCGGGAATGGCGATGCACATCGGGTTGGTGGACAGCCGCCCCGCCCGGCCGCGATAGGGCGCCACGCGCGGCGGCCCGCCGGCGCCGTTGACGAAGGCGACGGAGAGCAGCCCCGCCGCCGCGGCCATCTCGCCATAGGTGCCGACCCGGCCGATATGGTGGCTGTTGCGCAGCGCGTGCACGGCGATGCCGTGTTCGCGCGCGGTGGCGATGCACCATTCCATCGCATCGCGCGCCACGACCTGGCCCACGCCGTATTGCGCATCCCACACGGCGAAGCAGCCGCTCTGCACCACCGCCTCGTGCCCCTGGTTCAGCTTCAGCGAGCCGGCGTGCAGGTTGCGCACATAGGCGGGGATCATGCCCACGCCGTGGCTGTCATGCCCCGCGAGATTGGCGGCGACGAGATGGTCGGCGATCGCCTGGGCCTCGGCCTCGGCGCTGCCGCCGGCGCGGAAGATGCTGAGCGTGAGCGCATGCAGGCGCGCGGGAGTGACGATCATCGCAAGCGTTTCCTCGTTCTATGGCGCCGTGAACCGGCGGGCCACGTTTTCCAGCAGCCGCGATATCGGACCATCGAACGCGCCGTCGCGCCAGAGGCTGCCGCAGAAGGTGATGGAGCCGACGGCGAAGACCTCGCCGCCCGCCGGGGTGGTGAAATGCACGATTTCGCCGCGGCACACCTCCGCCACCTTCTCGCCGTCGATGGCGAAGACATGGTTCAGCATCTCCTCCGGCGGTGTGACGAAGGAGGCGGGCAGGTTCTCCGAGCGCGCGAGGATCACGGCGTTGGCCGGCGTGCCCTGCTGCACGTCCGCGCGGTCCACCTCGAACCCCGCCGCGGCGCCGCCGGACAGCCCGTAATCGCCGATTATGTCGCCCTCGATCCCCGCGAACATCCAGGCATACTCGGCCGAATAGGAAGCGGGCAGGCGGCGGTAGTACGACCCCTCGAACAGGCCCTGGCCGGAGAACCCCACCCCCGCCAGCATCTGCGGCGGCCGCCGGTTGCGCTTCCACAGCCCGCCGTACTGGCCGTCCGTCGCGTGATAGTATTCGCCCGCCTCCGCCGCCCAGGCGCGGATGCCGCCCTCGGCGCGGCGCAGCTCGATCATGTCCGCCGCCTCCGGGTCGCGCGCGATGCGCCAGTAGAACCCGTTGCCGCCGAGATAGGCGAGAGTGCCGCCGCCATCCACGAAGCCCTGCAGCGCGTCGAGCGTGTTCAGCGTGTGGTATTCGGGATGGCTGCCGGTGAACACGGCGCGATAGGGCTCCAGCAGCCCCACGCCCTCCTCGTCCAAATCCTCGTCCGTGATCACGTCGAACGCGATGCCCTTGGCCTCCAGCCAGGCGAGGATATGCGTGTCCGCAGGGTAGTGGCGCAGGCCGGAGCCCTTGGGGTCGTTGAAGGTGAGGAAGCCCGGCCGCATCGTCAGCACCGGCCGGCGCCGCGTGGAGAAGGCGATGCCGGTGCCGTCCGCGTGAAGATTGTAGGTGGAACGGCCATAGATCGGGAAATCGTCGGGATTGGCCGGGGCGGCGTTCCACGCGTCCACGCGCGCCTTGTATGCCGCGTCGGCGTTGCCGCGGGAATGGTTGGCATAGGCCTGGTAGGTGAAGGTGGCGGCGAGGAAGGCCAGCTTCGCGTGGGGGCCCTCGCGCGGCGGCAGCACGTAGAGCGGCAGCCAGTCCTCGCCGGCCTCGCTGGTCAGGTGCAGCGCGTAGGCGCCGCTGCGCAGATCCGCGGGCACCGTCCAGGAGAAATCCGCTTCCCACCTGCAATCCGCGAGGTCCACGCTGCTGAAATGGATGGCCGCGTAATCCGCCGGCGCGTGGCGCCAGCACATCTCCGCCCCCGACCAGCGCGCGCCGGCCATCGCCCGGGTGGGGGTGTTGACCACGCGTCCATGGCATTGCTGCAAGCCCGTATCCGTCAGCACGCGGCTGGAGATGCCGATGGAGAAATCCCACGCCGCGAGCTGCTTCGCCGCGGGCATGTCCAGCGCCGCCGGCCACTCCGCGACGAACCCTTGCAGGATGACCGGCGCTTCCAGCTTGCCGGTGAAATGGTCGCGAGGCGCTTCCGCGTTGGCCGCCGCGAACAGCACCGCGCCCCGCGCCGGCAGCGCCACCTCGGCCTCGGCTTCGACGATCGCCGGCGCATCGTCCACCGCGCGCTGGCCCAGCACGACGCGCCCGCTTTCGGGATCGGCCGCCAGCCACAGCCGGTACCAGCGTCGCGCCTCCAGCGCCGGCCCGCGCAGCCGCGCCGCGCCGGATGGCCCGGCGATCTCACCCTCCACCCCATCCGCCGCCAGCCGCAGCGCCACGCGGCGGCCGCCACCTTCCTCGGCGATCAGCGTGCCGGTCATGCCCGGCTCGCCGATGCGCGCCAGCACCGCCCAGGTGCACGGCAATTCCGCATCGCGCGCCGGCCCGTGTTCCACGATGCCGTATGAACCGATGTGAACACCCTGCCGCCGCCCCTGCACCCGCCTGTCGAACACCGCCGACAGATCTTCCATCCGCCAGCCCGGCCCTTCGGGATTGGGGTCCGCGCAATGCACCCGCACCAGCCGCGCGCGATACTCTCCGCCGTCGCGCAGGCTGACATGCGCCGTGAAGCGCTCGCCCGGGCGGTGCGAAAACCGGTCGAGATAGCCGGTGAGCGGAAGCTCGGCTGTGTCCAAGGCGAAATCTCCTGCGCGCCGGCTTGGATGACTTGACGCGGCGGCCGGCCGTCCATGAAGATTTGACCGCCACGGGCCGTTCCGTGCAACAGCGATTCAGGAGAGCTTCATGTCCCTTCGCATCCCGCTTCTGGCCGGGACGGCATTCGCGTTGGCGGCGCTGTCGGGCGCCCAGGCGGCGCCGTTCAAATGCCCGAAGGTCGGCGGCGATTTCGTGTTCGGCCAGGAAGCCAACGTCAACAGCCTGGACCAGATGGCCTCCAACACCATCTCCACCCGCAACATCGCCATGAACCTGTTCGAGGCGCTGATGACGCGGGACGAGAACAACAACCCGATCACCGACCTCGCCGAATCCTACACCGAATCGCCCGATCACCTGACCTACACGTTCAAGCTGCGTACCGGCGTGAAATTCCACAACGGCAAGACCATGACCTCGGCCGACGTGAAGGCGTCGTGGGACCGCTACGCGAAGGTCGGCCTGGAGCGCGGCATGTTCGCCAACGTGGCGAAATGGGAAACGCCGGACCCCGACACGTTCGTGGTCACCATGAAGCGCCCGCAGCCCACTTTCATCGAGCTCATCAGCAGCTTTTCCGTTCCCATCGTCATCGTGCCCGCCGAGGAGGCGGAGGCGCCGGCCATGCAGCTCAAGCCCGTCGGCACCGGGCCGTGGCAGCTGGTGGAGTTCACGCCGGGCAGCCAGGTGAAGCTGAAGCGCTTCGAGGGCTACGTGCCCAACGCCAAATACGAGGCCCGCACCGGCTTCGGCGGCTACAAGCAGGCCTGCTTCGATACGGTGACCTTCCGCATCGTCACCGAACCCGGTGCGCGCGTCGCCGGGCTCAAGACCGGCGAGCTGCAGGGCGTGGAAGACCTGCCCACCAAATCGCTCGACGACCTCAAGAAAGACAAGAACGTCACCATCGCCCCGCTGGCCAACTGGTGGATTCAGGTCGCCACCCCCAACACCTCCGTCACCCCCACCGACAACCTCGCCTTCCGCCGCGCCGTGCAGGCCGCGCTGGACATGGACGAGATCATGGACGCCGCGACCGACGGCAACTACCGCCTGAATGTCGGCTTCCAATACCCCAACCAACCCAGCTACACCGATGCCGGCAAGGCCACCTACAATATCAAGGACCCTGCCTTGGCCAAGAAGCTGCTCGCCGAATCCGGCTACAAGGGCGAACCCGTCGTGCTGCTGACCAACAAGGACTACAGCTCGATGTACAACGCCGCCCTGGTGATGGCCGAGCAGCTGAAGGCTGTCGGCATCAAGGCCGAGCTGAAGGTGGTGGACTGGCCCACCAGCGTGAACATGCAGCTGAAGCCCGACACCGGCTGGAACTTCTTCTTCACCGGCTACGGCACCCAGCCCGCCCTGGGCGCGCTCGCCACCATGCAGTTCTTCATGCCGCCCAACGCCAACTACAAGCCCAAGGGCGACGTCAGCGACCCCGAGCTGCAAGCCGACTGGACGGCGATGAACGAGAAGCCCGACGCGAAGGACCGCCAGGCCGCCTTCGCCGACATGCAGCGCGCCATTCTCGAAAAAGTCTATGCGCTGCCTTTCGGTTCGCTGACCAAGGTGCAGGGGGTGCGCGCCAACGTGCAGGGCTACACGCCCTTCCGCATCCCCCGCATGTCCAACGTCTGGTTCGCCAACTAGCGGCATGCTCGCCGTCGCGGCACGGCGGTTGGGCAGCGCCGTGCCGGTGCTGCTCATCGTCAGCCTCATCACCTTCGCCATGATGCACATGATCCCCGGCGATCCCTCCACGGTGATCGGCGGGCTCAGCGCCACGCCCGCGCAGCTCGCCCAGATCCGCGCCGATCTCGGGCTGGACGAGCCGGTGCTGGTGCAGCTGTTCAAATGGTACGGCGGGCTGCTGCACGGCGATCTCGGCCGCTCGCTGCTGATGGGGCGCGACGTGGTGGCCGTCACGCTCGAACGCCTGCCGGTCACCGTCGCGTTGTCGCTCTACGCGCTGGTGCTCACGCTGGTGCTCGGCCTGGTGTTCGGCATCGTCGCCGCCCTGCGGCAGAACTCCTGGATCGACCAGGCGGCGATGATGCTCGCCATGCTCGGCATCTCCCTGCCCAATTTCTTCCTCGGCCTGCTCGGCATCCTCATCTTCGCCGTGCATCTCGGCTGGCTGCCCACCGGCGGCTACATCGCCTTCACCGATGACCCCGTGGGCTGGCTGCGCACCTCCACCATGCCCGCGGTCTCGCTCGCCCTGCTCCAGGTCGGGCTGCTCGCGCGCATCACCCGCTCCACCATGCTGGAAGTGCTGCGCCAGGACTACATCCGCACCGCCCGCGCCAAGGGGCTGCCGTGGAGACTGGTGGTGATCAAGCACGCGCTGACCAACGCCCTCATCCCCATCACCACCGTGGTCGGCATCATCGTCAGCCTGCTGGTCTCCGGCTCCGTGGTCACGGAAACGCTGTTCTCCCTGCCCGGCATGGGCCAACTGCTCACCCAGGCCGTGCTGAACCGCGACTACCCGATGGTGCAGGGCGGCCTGCTGCTCACCACCGCCCTGCTGGTGCTCATCAATATCGGCGTGGACATGTGCTACGCCGTGCTCGACCCCCGCGTGCGCTATGAACGCTGAGGACGACGACGCCCCCGTCCGCCGCCCGGCGCGGGACGCGCTGCGCCGGCTGTTCCACCACCGGCTGTTCGTCTCCGGCCTGGCCCTGTTCGGCCTCATCGCGCTGGCCGGCATCTTCGCCCCCTGGCTCGCGCCGATCGACCCCACCAAGCTCGCCATGCGCTCCAAATTCCTGCCGCCCAGCGAGAACTTCCTGTTCGGCACGGACAATTTCGGCCGCAGCCTGTGGTCGCGCGTCATCTGGGGCGCCCGCCTGTCGCTCATCATCGGCCTGTCCGTCGTCGGGCTGAACGCGCTGTTCGGCACGCTCGTCGGCGCGCTCGCCGGCTATTTCCGCGGGCTGGACAACGCGCTGATGCGGGTGAACGACGCGCTGATGGCCTTCCCCGCCATCCTGCTCGCCATCGCCATCACCGCCGTGCTCGGCCCCTCCACCGCCAACGCCATCCTCGCCCTCTCCATCGTCTATATCCCGCGCACCGCGCGCATCGTGCGCGCCAGCGTCATCGTCCTTCGCGAAATGGAATACGTGCAGGCCGCCATCGCCGCCGGCGCCGGCCACTGGCGCATCCTGCGCCGCCACATCCTGCCCAACGCCATGGCCCCCCTCATCGTCCAGCTCAGCTTCCTGTTCGCCTACGCCGTGCTCTCCGAAGCCACCCTCAGCTTCCTCGGCCTCGGCGCCGTGCCACCCACCCCCACCTGGGGCAACATCATGGCCGAAGGACGCCAATACCTCACCGAAGCCCCCTGGATCATCACCATCGCCGGCATCGCCCTGATGATCACCGTCATGGGCCTCAACCTCCTCGGCGACGGCCTGCGCGACGTGCTCGATCCACGGTTGAGGATTCAGCAGTGAAAGAAAGGCAAGGCGAGGGGCGCTGCCCCTCGACCCCGCTGGGGGCGACGGCCCCCAGACCCCGCCGGTTTAGTTTGGGCGAAGGCCCCCAACCCAGTGTGGGCCCAAAAGAAAATTGGGTCGCCCCGGGCC
>CAMFLK010000021.1 GCA_945957135.1 uncultured Rhodospirillales bacterium | reverse complement strand
TCCCGGAGGTGGGTTCCACCAGCACGGTGCGCGCGGGGTCGATCAGCCCCTGCGCCTCCGCCGCGCGCACCATGGCCAGGCCGATGCGGTCCTTCACCGAGCCCAGCGGGTTGAAGAATTCCAGCTTCAGCAGCAGCTCCGCCGCCAGCCCCTCCTCGGCCGCGAGACGCGGCAGGCGCACCAGCGGCGTGGCGCCCACCGTGTCCAGCACGCTGTCGTAGATGCGGCCGCGGGCGGAGACGAAGAAGCTGGGCAGGCTGGGATCGGGCATCCCGGTGGTTTATCACAACGCGGGATCGTGGTTTAGTCCCTGACGGAAACGCCGGAGCCAAGATGCTGATACGCCGCGACCGGGCGATGACCGCCATCACCATCCTGCTCGACATCGCCTTCCATGGCGGCCGCGCCACCACCGCCAGCGCCGCCGACATCGCCGAGCGGCTGGGCCTGGCGCGGAGGGGCATGGAGCCGCTGCTCCAGGCGCTGTCGCGCGCCGGGCTGCTGGAAAGCGTGCGCGGCCCGCGCGGCGGCTACCGGCTGGGCCGGCCGCGGCGGGACATCCGCCTCGCCGACATCGTCGCCGTCGTGCTCGCCGAGGGCAGCGAGGAAGAGCCGGCCGGGCCCGGCGGGGCCTTGCAGGAGGCGGTGGTGGACCGGCTCTGGGCCGAGCTGGACGAAGCCGCCCAGGCGCGCCTCGCCGCGCTGACGCTGGACGACCTGCTGCGCCGCGCCCAGGACGCCGGCATCCGCCGGCCGAGCGCGGAGCCGATTTCCTTCGCCATCTGATTCCGCGGGATAATTCACGTCGCCAAATCGATAATATTTGACAATACCGATTTCGATTCGTGAATTATGGAGTGCGGCGGCTTTCACCGCGCTTCCCTCCCATGCATCAGGTTCGGTAAACTTCTGTCATGCAGCGCTTTGTCATCCTCCTCGCCGCCCTTCTCGCCCTCGCGCCGGCCCCCCTTGCTCCAGCATGGGCCCAGGACACGCTGCTCAACGTGTCCTACGACCCCACCCGCGAGCTCTACCGCGCGGTCAACGACGCCTTCGCCAAGGCTTACCAGGCCGAGAGCGGGCGGCGGGTGGCCATCCGCACCTCCCATGGCGGCTCCGGCGCCCAGGCGCGGGCGGTGCTGGACGGGCTGGAGGCGGATGTGGTCACGCTGGCCGTGGCCTCGGATATCGACGCCATCGCCGCGAAGGGGCTGCTCGCGAAGAACTGGGCCACCCGCCTGCCGGATGACTCCACGCCGTTCACCAGCACCATCGTGCTGCTGGTGCGCGCGGGCAATCCCAAGCAGGTGAAGGACTGGCCGGACCTGATCCGGCCGGGCATCGCGGTCATCACCCCCAATCCGAAGACATCAGGCGGCGCGCGCTGGAACTACCTCGCGGCGCTGGCCTGGGCGATGCGCCAGCCCGGCGCCACCGAGGCAAGCGGCGAGGAGTTCCTGCGCAAGCTGTTCGCCAACGTGCCGGTGCTGGACACCGGGGCGCGCGGGGCCACCAACACCTTCGTCCAGCGCGGCATGGGCGACGTGCTGATCGCCTGGGAGAACGAGGCGATGCTGGCCCAGCAGGAGCTGGGGCCGGGCAAGTTCGACGTGGTGTATCCCTCGCTGTCCATCCGCGCGGAGCCGCCGGTTGCGGTGGTGGACAGCGTGGTGGACAAGCGCGGCAGCCGGGCGGCGGCGGAGGCCTATCTGCGCTTCCTCTATACGAAGCCGGCGCAGGAGATCGCCGCGCGCAACCACTACCGCCCGCGCGACACGGAGGTCGCCGCCCGCCACGCCGCCGAATTCCCCGCCATCCCCATGGTGGGCATCACGGAGTTCGGCGGCTGGGACAAGGCCCAGGCGGCGCATTTCGCCGATGGCGGGGTGTTCGACCGCATCTTCGCCAAGGGCCGCTAGACACTGCGCGCCGCTTCGCCGCTGCCGGGCTTCGGCCCCGCCCTGGGCGTGACGCTCGCCTGGGTGGGGCTGCTGGTGGTGCTGCCGCTGGCCGCACTGGTGGCGCGGCCGTGGGAGCTGGGGATGCACGGCGTGGTCGCCTCGCTCACCCAGCCGCGCGTGCTCGCGGCGCTGCGGCTGAGCTTCGGCATGGCGCTGGGCGCGGCGGCGCTGAACCTGGTGCTGGGCGGGCTGGTGGCCTGGGTGCTGGTGCGCACCCGCTTTCCCGGCAGGCGGCTGGCCGACGCGCTGGTCGATCTGCCCTTCGCCCTGCCCACGGCGGTCTCCGGCATCGCGCTGACCACGCTGTACGCGCCCAATGGCTGGCTGGGCGGGCTGGCCGCGCCGTTCGGGCTGAGCATCGCCTATGCGCGGCCGGGCATCTTCATCGCCCTGCTGTTCGTCGGGCTGCCCTATATGGTGCGCGCCATCCAGCCGGTGCTGCACGACCTGCCGGGCGATGTGGAGGAGGCGGCCTCCACCCTCGGCGCCACGCATTGGCAGATCGTCACACGGGTGATCCTGCCGGCGATCGCGCCCGCTGCGGTGGTGGGATTCGCCATGGCCTTCGCCCGCGCGGTGGGCGAATACGGCTCCGTCATCTTCATCGCCGGCAACATGCCCAACCGCACGGAGATCGCGCCGCTGCTGATCGTCATCCGCCTGGAGCAGCTGGACTATGCCGGGGCCGCCGCCCTGGCGCTGGCGATGCTGGCGCTGAGCTTCCTGATCCTCGCGGCGCTGAACCTGCTGCAACGCCGGCTGCGGCGGCATCTGGCATGACCGCGGGTGTGCAAGGGGGCGTGGGGCTGCGCGCGCCGGGGTGGGAGCGCTGGCTGGCCATCGGCCTCGCGCTGCTGGTGCTGCTGGTGCTGCTGGTGCTGCCGCTGGCGCTGGTGTTCGCGGAGGCGCTGTCGCGCGGCTGGGCGGGGGTGGCGAGCGCGCTGGCCGACCCGGACGCGCAATCGGCGATACGGCTGACGCTGCTGGTGGCGGCGATCACCGTGCCGGTGAACACGCTGGGCGGGTTGGCGGCGGCCTGGTGCATCGCGCGCTTCCGCTTCCCCGGTCGGGGGCTGCTGCTGACGATCATCGAGCTGCCGTTGACCATCTCGCCGGTGATCTCCGGCCTGGTCTGGGTGCTGCTGTTCGGGCGCAACGGCTGGTTCGGGCCGGCGCTGGGGCGGGCGGACATCCAGATCGTGTTCGCCCTGCCCGGGCTGGTGCTGGCCACGCTGTTCGTGACCTTCCCCTTCGTGCTGCGCGCCATCCTGCCGCTGATGCAGGCGCAGGGCAGTGCGGAGGAGCAGGCGGCGATCACGCTGGGGGCGCCGGCGTGGCGGGTGTTCCTGCACGTGACGCTGCCCAATATCCGTTTCGCGTTGCTGCAGGGCGTGCTGCTGTGCAATGCCCGCGCGATGGGCGAGTTCGGCGCGGTGGCCGTGGTCTCCGGCCGCATCCGGGGCCTGACCAACACGATGCCGCTGCATATCGAGGCGACCTACAACGACTACCAGGCCCAGGCCGCCTTCGCCGTCGCCGCGCTGCTGGCGCTGCTGGCGCTGGTCACGCTCGCTGCCCGCGCCGGGCTGGAATGGGGCACGCGACGTGAGCGTTGAGTTGCAGGATATCGCCAAGCGGTTTGCCGCGACGGCGGCGGTGGAGGATGTGAATCTTTCAGTGGAGCGCGGGGAATTTCTCGCGCTGCTCGGCCCGTCCGGCTCCGGCAAGACCACGCTGCTGCGGCTGATCGCCGGGCTGGAGGCGGCCGATGCCGGGCATATCCGCATCGACGGGCGCGACATGGACGGCGTGCCCGCCCGCGCCCGCCATGTCGGGCTGGTGTTCCAGCACTACGCGCTGTTCCGCCACATGACCGTGGCGGCGAACATCGCCTTCGGCCTGCGCGTGCGCCCGCGCGCGACGCGGCCGACCAAGGCGGAGATCGCGGCCCGGGTGGAGCGGCTGCTCGACCTGATCCAGCTGCCCGGCTATGGCGGCCGCTACCCCGACCAGCTTTCCGGCGGCCAGCGCCAGCGCGTGGCGCTGGCCCGGGCACTCGCCATCGAGCCGCGCGTGCTGCTGCTGGACGAGCCGTTCGGCGCGCTGGACGCGCAGGTGCGCAAGGATCTGCGCCGCTGGCTGCGCGGCCTGCACGACCGCGTGCACCTCACCACCATCCTGGTCACCCACGACCAGGCCGAGGCGCTGGAGCTGGCCGACCGCGTGGCGGTGATGAATGCCGGGCGGGTGGAGCAGGTGGGCACGCCGGCGGAGGTGTGGGACGCGCCGGCCAACGCCTTCGTGCATGGCTTCCTCGGCGATTCCCTGCGCGTTGCCTGCATGATCGCCGAGGGGATCGCGCGGTTCACCGACCTGCCGGCCGATCCCGTGCCCGCCGCGCTGCCCGACGGCGCCGCGGTGGCGGTGATCCGCCCGCACGAGATCGCGCTGCGCGCGGAAGGGGCGGGGCGGGTGCACGCCGTCAGCCTCGCCGGGCCGCTGGCACATGTGGAGGTGGCGATCGGCGCGCGGATGGTGGAAATCACCCTGCCGCCGGGCGCCGTGCCGCCACGTGTCGGCGCTGCCTGCGGGCTCGATCTGGCGCGGGCGCGGTTCTATCGCGCATGAAAAAGGCCGGGAGATCGCTCTCCCGGCCCCTTGCCTTCGATGCAGGCAATTACTTGATCTTCGTGTCCTCGATGCTGTAGCCGGACTGGAACGTCAGGAAGCCGGGCATGTTGGTGAAGCCGGTGACGTTCTTGCGTTCGGCGTAGCTCTGGTCACGCCACATGAAGTAGTCGAGCGGCGCAAGCTCCAGCGCGCGATCGACGAACTGGGCGTAGATCTTCTCGCGCTCCGCCTTGTCCACGGTGGCGCGGCCCTTGTCGAGCAGCTCGTTGATCTTCGCGTCGTTGAAATAGGGCGAGTTGTTGGTGCGCACCAGCTTGTCGCCGCCATAGTAGTAGTTGCTCAGCCAGTCCGCGTCGGTGATCTCGCCGAGGCTGCCGAGCACCGTGAAGTCGTAGTCCGCCGCTGCGGCCTTGCCCATGCGGGTGGCCCAGTCCGGCAGGTCGAGCTTCACCTTGATGCCGATCTTCGCCAGCTCCGACTGCAACGCCACCGCGGTGTTCTGGTGGAAGCTGTACTGCGAGGTGGCGAGCAGCCGCGCCTCGAACCCGTCGGGGTAGCCGGCCTTCTTCATCAGCTCCTTGGCCTTTTCCACATCATGCTTGTAGAAATTGGCCTTGGCGGGATCGTAGCCCATATAGCCTTCGGGAATCGCCACGCCCCAGATCGGCGTGCCCAGCCCGTTGAAGGCGGTGTTGATGATCACGCTGCGATCCACCGCATAGGCGATGGCCTGGCGCACCTCGGGCTTGGAGAACGGCTCGAACTTGGTGTTGAACTGCAACCCCATGAACGGGCCCTGCATCTGCAGAACCTTGATCTCCGGGTCCTTCTTCAGGCTCGCGACATCCTTGGCCGGCACGTATTCGATGATGTCCACATCGCCGGATTTCAGCGCGTTCACCCGCGTGTTCTCGTCGGGATAGAACACGTAGTGCACCTCATCCAGGTACGGCTTCCCCTTCTTGTAGAAGCCCGCGTATTTCTGCACGAGAATCTCGCGCCCACGCGTCCAGCTGACGAATTTGAACGGCCCGGCGCCGATCGGCGAGGCGTTGGGGTTGCCGGCGTTCTGCTTGATCCAGGCGGCGGGAACGATCACCGATTCCGGCAGCGCCAGATAATCCACCAGCGAGACCGAGGGCTTGGACAGCGTCAGCACCACCGTCTTGGCATCCGGCGTGTCGATCTTGGAGATGATCGACAATTCGTTGCGGAACGAGGCCTTGCCCGCGGGATCGAGGATGCGCTCCAGCGAGGCCTTCACGTCCGCGGAAGTGACGGGCGAGCCGTCATGGAAGGTGGCGTCGCGCAGATGGAAGGTGATCTGCGTGGCGTCCGGGCTGATCTCGTAGCGCTCGGCCAGTTCCGGCGAGATCTTGCCGTCCACGCCGTAGTTCACCAGGCCGCGATGGATGGCGAGCTTCACCGTGCGCCCGGCGGTGCCGGGCTGGATCACGCTGTCGAGCGTGGAGGGTTCGGCGGACAGGCCGAAATAGAGCGTGTCCGCGGCCTGCGCCATGCTGGCGGCGACGCTCATCAGGGCCGTGGCCAGGGCGAGGGGAAGAAGGCGCTTCATGCCAAGTCCTTTTCGAAAAAGAGGAGGGGGGATCATTCCTGACGCAGCCGCGGGTCGAGATGGTCGCGCAGCGCGTCGCCGAGGATGTTGATGGCGAGAACGGTCAAGGCCAGGCACAGCGAGGGCCACACCACATACATCGGGTTCTGGTTGAGGTAGCCGCGCGCCGTGCCGATCATCTGGCCCCAGGACGGGTCCGGAGGAATGATGCCGAGGCCGAGAAAGCTCAAGCCGGATTCGAGAAGAATCGCCGCCGCGATGGTCAGCGTGGCCTGCACCACCAGGGGCGAGAGGATGTTCGGCAGGATGGCGCGGCCCACCACGCGCATCGCGCGGGCGCCCATCGCGTGCTCGGCCTCGACATATTCCTGGCGGATCACCTGCAGGGTTGCGGATTGGGCGACGCGGGCGAAATGCGGAATGAAGATCAGCCCGATCACCACGCTGAGGCTGGCGATGCCGCTCTGCCAGAACCCGACGGCGAGAAGGGCGAGCAGGATGGGCGGAAAGCTCAGCATGATGTCCACCACCCGCATCACGAAGGCGGCGATGGCCGGACGGCCATAGGCGCCGACGATGCCGAGTGCCGTGCCGCCGATCGCCGCGATCAGCGTGGACAGCGCCGCCACCGCGATGGTCGGGCGGATGCCGTAGAGCAGGCGCGAGAGGATGTCGCGGCCGAACTCGTCAGTGCCCAGCAGGTAGGTCGCGGAGCTGCCCTGGTTCACCGCGTTCTGGTTGATCAGCAGCGGGTTGTGCGGGGCGATGAGCGGACCGATCAGCGCGACCAGGATGACCAGCACGACGATCGCGGCGCTGGCCAGCACGCCGGGGCGACGGGACATCCTCATGTCAGGCGCGCCTCCGCCGGATGCGCGGATCGAGCAGGCTGTAGAGCAGGTCCACGCAGAGATTGATGACGATGAACAGCGCCGCGATGGTCAGGATGCTGCCCTGGACCAGCGGATAGTTGCGGTTGGACACCGCCGTGACCAGCAGCGTGCTGATCCCCGGCCAGTTGAACAGCGCCTCCACCAGCACCGTGCCGCCCATGAGGTTGCCGAGTTGCAGGCCGATGATGGTGACGATGGGAATTGCCGCGTTGCGCAGCACATGCAGCCAGATCACCCGCCGCTCCCGCATGCCGCGCGCGTGCAGCGAACGCACGAAGTCCCGCCCGAGGATTTCCAGCATGGACGAGCGCGTCATGCGCGCGATGGAGGCGGCGAGGCCGAGGCCCAGCGTGACCGCGGGGAGCACGAGTTTCTGGTAGTGCAGCCCGACATTGCGCGACATGTCCGTATAGCCGCTGGACGGCAGCCAGCCGAGTTGCAGGGAGAACACCAGGATCAGCAGCGAGCCGAGGATGTACACCGGCACGGAAATGCCGACGGTGGAGAGCGAGGTGAGGAACCCGTCGAGGAACCGCCCGCGATTCAGCGCGGCGGCGATGCCGAGCGGAATGCCCAGCAGGGCCGCGACGAGGATGGCGGCCACCGCGAGCTCGATGGTCTTGGGCATGCTCGCCTGGATGTAGTCGGCGACGGGATAGCCGTTCAGCGATGTGCCGAGATCGCCGTGCAGCGCGTTGCCCAGCCATTTGAGATATTGCGTGAGCACCGGCTGATCGAGGCCGAGCTGGTGGCGCGTGGTGGCGATGGCCTCGGGCGTGGGATTGCTCTCGGCGCCGAGCAGCAGCAGCACGGGATCGCCGGGCATGACGTACATGATGGAGAAGACGAGGGTGGCGATCACCCACAGCTGGATCAGTGCCGTGACCAGCTTCTGTCCCAGCACGATGGCGAAGGCGGTGAGGGTCTGCATCGCGCTCAGCCCCCTGCCGCAGCGCCGATATGCGGCACGGCGCTCAGCAGGGTTTTCGTATAGGGGTTCTGCGGATTGTCGAACACCTCGCCCGCCGGGCCGTATTCCACGATGCGGCCCTTCTGCATCACCGCGATGCTGTCGCTGACATGGCGCACCACGGACATGTCGTGGGAGATGAACAGATAGGTCAGGTCGAACTCCGTCTGAAGGTCCTGCAACAGGTTGAGCACCTGCGCCTGCACCGAGACATCGAGGGCGGAGACCGCCTCGTCGCAGATCAGCAGCCGCGGCCGCACCGCGAGCGCGCGGGCGATGACGATGCGCTGGCGCTGGCCACCCGAGAATTCATGCGGATATTTCGTCATCGCCGTGCGTGGCAGGCCCACCGCATCGAGCAGCCGGGCGACGGTGGCGGCGCGGTTGCTGCCGGCCTCATGGATGTCGATGGGTGCCGCGACCAGGTCGGCGACGGTCTGGCGCGGGTTGAGCGAGCCGTAGGGATTCTGGAAGACCAGCGAGAAATCGCGGCGAGCCGCGCGCATTTCCTCGTGGTCCAGCCTCGCGAGATTCTGTCCGTCGAACATGATGTCGCCGCTGTCCGGCTCGATCAGCCGCATCACCAGCCGCGACAGGGTGGACTTGCCGCAGCCGGACTCGCCGACCAGGCCCAGCGTGGTCCGCGCGGGGATCGCCAGGCTCACCTCGTTCACCGCGCGGAACTCGCGCGGCGCGGAGAAGATGCTGTCGCGGATGCGGTAGGATTTCGTCAGCTTCTCCAATCGCAGCAGCGGCTCCGCCTGCGGCGGCGGCGCAGCGCGTTCGGCCGACGTTGCGGTCACGACAGGGGCGGGCAGCACCTGGCTGCGCAGCTCGCCGCTCTCGTCGCGGGTGATCACGGGCAGGCGCGTGCCGGGGGCGGACATCGCGGGCATCGAGGCGATCAGCGCGCGCGTGTACGGGCTTTGCGGCGTGGCGAAGATGTCCGCCGTGCTGCCCTGTTCCATCAGGTCGCCCTTGTAGATCACCGCCACGCGGTCGGCGACTTCGTAGATCACGCCGAGATCGTGGGTGATGAGCAGGATGGCCGCGCCGATCTCGCGGTTCAGGCTGCGCAGCAGCAGCAGCACCTGTTTCTGCACCGTCACGTCCAGCGCCGTGGTGGGTTCGTCGGCGATGATCACGTCGGGCTTGCAGGCCACGGCCATGGCGATCATCACGCGCTGGCACTGGCCGCCGGAAAGCTCGTGCGGGTAGGCGCGCATGCAGCGCGCGGGGTCGGCGATGTGCACCGTCTCCAGCAATTCCAACGCGCGGGCGCGGGCCTGGCTGGCGCTCACCCGCTCGTGCAGCCTGATCGCCTCGATGATCTGGTCGCCGCAGGTGAACACCGGGTCCAGCGAGGCCATCGGATCCTGGAAGATCATGGAAATCCGCTTGCCGCGCAGGGCGCGCAGCGTGGCGGGGCTGGCGGTGAGCAGATCCTGGCCGGCGAAGGTCACGCGCCCGCCGGTCACCACCGCGTTGTGCGGCAGCAGCCCCATGGCGGCGAGCGACATCAGCGTCTTGCCGCTGCCGCTCTCGCCGACCAACCCGAGGATTTCGCCGGAGGCGAGTGCCAGCGACACGTCGTTGATCACCGGGCGCAGCCCGGATTCCGTGCGGAAGGCGACGGACAGGTTCGCGATGGACAGCATTTCCTGCGCCGGCATGCGGCAAAACCGATCCCTGCTGGCTCCGGATGGCGGAGCTTGTTTTCATGACGCCGTGCAACGTCGCGTTCGTCTGACGCTTTTTGCCGCTTCGAGAGCGGATTTGCGCGGAATAGACATAAAACGGCAAACAGCGTCAAGCAGTGATGCACGAGTTTCGCGCATTTTTCGGCAGGAATGGAAGATTATGGCGTATTGCCCGATTTTTGGTCTGAATGATCTTGCAGAAAGTGTCACATGACGATAGGGTGACGCCATCCCGCCCCCGACCTGTCGGGGGCCGATATGGACCCAGCCCATGGCGGATGCCTCCCAGCGTGTCGTGCTCATCTCCGGCGCCAATCGCGGCATCGGCCTGGCCGTCGCCCGTGATCTCGCGGCGCATGGCTACCGGTTGAGCCTGGGCGCGCGCGACCCGGGCAAGCTCGCCGAAACCTTCGGCGCGGAAGGCGACCGCCTGCATTTCGCCCGCTTCGACGCGCTGGCCCCCGAAACCGCCGCGCAATGGGTGGACGGCGCCGTGGCGCGGTTCGGCCGCATCGACGCGCTGGTGAACAATGCCGGCATTTCCGAGCGCGTCTCGCTGATGGACGACAACGACGAGGCGCTCGATCGTCTCTGGGCGGTGAACGTCAAGGCGCCGCTGCGCATGACGCGGCTGTGCCTGCCCCATCTGGAAGCCACCGGCGCCGGGCGCATCGTCAACGTCGCCTCGATGTCCGGCAAGCGGGCGCGCAACCCGTTCGTCGGCTACACCATGACCAAGTTCGCGGTGCTCGGCCTGACCCACACCACCCGTCACGTTGCCTGGGAGAAGGGGGTGCGCGTCACGGCGCTGTGCCCCAGCTTCGTGCGCACGGACATGACCGCCACCACCACCAAGGTGACGCCGGAGGAGATGATCCAGCCGGAGACCATGGCGCTGCTGGTGCGCACGGCCATCGAACTGCCGAACACCGCGGCGATGGCCGAGATGCTGGTGAACTGCCGGCTCGAAGACACGCTCTGACGGCAAAGGAAGGCCGATCATGTCCCGCATCATTCCCGATCCCGTCACCGGCGCCGCCGACCTTCCGGAGGCGGTGGACGTCGTCGTCATCGGCGGCGGCATCGTCGGCGTGTCCACCGCGCTGACGCTGGCCGAGCGCGGCGTGAGCGTCGCGCTGTGCGAGAAGGGGCTGATCGGCGGCGAGCAATCGGGGCGCAACTGGGGCTGGGTGCGCCAGATGGGCCGCGACCCCGCGGAGATTCCGCTGGCCATGCAAAGCCTCGCCTCGTGGCGCGAGATGAACGCGCGCATCGGCGAGGAGACCGGCTTCCGCCAGACCGGCATCGCCTATCTCTGCCGCAACGCGAAGCAGGAGGCGGAATACGAGGCCTGGCTGCCGCATGCCCGCGCATTCGGCCTCGATTCCCGGCTGCTGCGCGCGGATGAGCTGCGCCAGCATTTCCCCGGCATGGAGGGGAATTTCACCGCGGCGCTGCACACCTCCACCGATGGGCGGGCCGAGCCGTGGAAGGCGGCGCCGGCCATCGCGCGCGGGGCGATCCGCGCCGGCGCCCATGTGCTCACCAGCTGCGCCGTGCGCAGCGTGGAACGCCAGGGCGGGCGGGTGAGCGGCGTGGTGACGGAGCGCGGACGCATCGCCTGCTCCTCCGTGGTGCTGGCCGGCGGCGCCTGGTCGCGCCTGTTCGCCGGCAATTTCGGTATCGATTTCCCCCAGCTGAAGGTGATCGGCACCGTCGCCCGCGTCGCGCCGGTGCAGGGCGTGCCGGACATGCCCGTGGGCGCCGACAATTTCGCCTTCCGCCGCCGGTTGGACGGCGGGTTTTCGATTGCCATGCGCAACGTCAACGTCGCGCCGATCGTGCCCGACAGCTTCCGCCTGTTCGCCGAGTTCACGCCCAACCTGGTGAAGAGCTGGCGGGAGCTGAAGCTGCGCGTGAACGGCCGCTTCATCGAGGAGTGGAACACGCCGCGGCGCTGGTCGCCCGAGGATGTCACGCCGTTCGAGCGGGTGCGCATCCTCGACCCGGCGCCGGTGGAGCGTTTCAACAGCCAGGGGCTGGCCCATCTCGCCCGCGCCTTTCCCGCCTTCGCGCAGACCCGAATCACCCAGCATTGGGCCGGGCTGATCGACGTGACGCCGGATGCGGTGCCGGTGATCGGCCCGGTGCCGTCCACCCCCGGCTTCTTCATCGCCAGCGGCTTCTCCGGCCACGGATTCGGCATCGGGCCGGGGGCGGGGCGGCTGATGGCCGAGATCGTCATGGGGGCGCAGACCTGCGTCGATCCCGCGCCCTTCCGCTACGACCGTTTCCGCTCCACCCGGGCGGCTTAACCAGATCACCGAGGACAGACCTATGGCTTTGAGAATTGGCGTCGATTCCGGCGGCACGTTCACCGATGTCTGCCTGTTCGACGAAGAGACCGGCCGGCTCGATATCTGGAAGGTGCCGTCCACGCCGGACGATCCCTCGCGCGGCATCACCAACGGCGTGTCCGAGGGGCTGGCCACGGTGGACCGTTCGGCGAGCGAGGTCGCCTTCCTCGGCCACGGCACCACGGTGGCGACCAACGCGCTGATCGAGCTGAAGGGCGTGCCCACCGGGCTGATCACCACCGACGGGTTTCGCGACCTGCTGGAGATCGGCCGCCAGAAGCGCCCCAGCCTGTACGACATGAGCGCGGAGAAGCCGGAAATCCTGGTCGGCCGCGACCGGCGGGTGGAAGTGCCGGAGCGTCTGCGCAGCGACGGCTCGGTGGATACCCCGCTCGACGAGGCGAAGCTGCGCGCCGCCATCGCGAAGCTGGCCGAGACCGACATCAAGGCCGTGGCGGTGTGCTTCCTCTACGGCTTCCTCAACACAGCGCATGAACGCCGCGTGGTGGAGATCCTGCGCGAGCAGCGGCCGGACCTGTTCGTCAGCGCCTCGCACGCGGTGGCGCCGGAATTCCGCGAATACGAGCGGATGTCCACCACCGTGGTGAACGCCTATCTCGGCCCGGTGATGCACCGTTATATCGAACGGCTGAAGAAGCGGCTCACCGATCTCGGCATTCCCGTCGCCCCGCAGCTCACCCAGTCCAATGGTGGGGTGATCGGCTTCGACATGGCGGCGCAGCTGCCGGTGCGCACCGTGCTCTCCGGCCCCAGCACCGGCGTGGTGGCGGCGCAGGCGATCGGGGCGATGTCCGGCTACGGCAACATCATCACCTTCGATGTCGGCGGCACCAGCAGCGACGTGGCGCTTCTGCAAGGCGGGGTCTGCAAACTCACCGGCGAGGCCACGGTGCATGGCTACCCGATCAAGGCGCCGATGCTGGACATCCACACGGTGGGCGCGGGCGGCGGCTCCATCGCGCATGTGGACAGCGGCGGGCTGCTGAAGGTGGGGCCGCGCAGCGCCGGCGCCGATCCCGGCCCGGTGTGCTACGGCCGCGGCAACACCGAGGCGACGGTGACGGACGCCAACGTGGTGCTGCAAACCCTGAACCCGGTGGAAATCCTCGGCGGACGCATGAAGGTGCAGCGCGACCTCGCCGTCGCCGCCGTGCAGCGGCTCGCCGACCAGCTCGGCCTCGGGCTGATGGAGACGGCGCAGGGCATCATCTCCGTGCTCACCGCCAACATCGCCAAGGCGATCCGCGTGATCAGCGTGCAGCGCGGCCACGACCCGCGTGACTACGCGCTGATGGCCTTCGGCGGTGCCGGCCCCCTGCACGCGGCACGGCTGGCCCGCGAGCTGGACATTTCCCGCGTCATCGTGCCGCAGACGCCGGGCACGCTGTGCGCGCTGGGCCTGCTGCTGACCGATCTGCGTTCCGATTTCGCCGTATCCCGCCTGATGAAACTGGAAGCGGCGGCAATTCCCGCCATCGTCTCCGGTTTCGACGCGCTGGCCGCGCAGGCCGATGCCTGGTTCGCCCAGGAGGAGATCGGGGCGGAACGGCGGCTGCTGAAGCGCACGGTGGACATGCGCTATGTCGGCCAGAACTACGAACTGCAGGTGGACGTGCCCGCCGGCCCGATCGGCGAGGCCACGCTGGACGCCCTGGTGCAAGGTTTCGAGCAGGCCCATCGCCAGCGCTTCGGCTTCATCGCCGAGGGCGAGGCGATGCAGATCGTCACCCTGCGCATCGAGGCCACGGGCACGGTGACCAAGGCGCAGTTCGCGCCGCAGCCCGATGCCGGGCCGGATTGCGCGGGCGCGGTGATCGGCGAACGCAAGGTCTATATGGACGAGGCCAAGGATTTCGTGATGTGCCCCGTCTATGCGCGCGACAAGCTGCGCGCCGGCAACCGCATCACCGGGCCGGCCATCGTGGAGCAGATGGACACCACCACGGTGATCCTGCCGGCCATGCAGGCGGGGGTCGATCCCTATCTCAACCTCATCCTGGAGATCCGGGCATGACGATTCAGGTCGATCCGATCACCGTCGAGGTCATCGGCAGCGCGCTCACCTCCATCGTCGAGGAGATGGGCGAGGCGCTGGTGCGCGCCAGCTACTCCACCAACATCAAGGAACGGCGCGACTGTTCCACGGCGCTGTTCGACCGGCACGGCAACACGCTGTGCCAGGCCGAGCACATTCCCATGCATCTCGGCAGCTTCATCGGCATCATCCCCCATATCACCAAGCGGTTTCCGATCGACACGATCCGCCCCGGCGACGTGTTCATCGGCAACGACGCCTATGAGGGTGGGGGCACCCACCTGCCGGACATCGTGCTGGCCGAGCCGATCTTCCACGAGGGCACGATGGTCGGCTGGGCGGTGAACACCGCGCACCACGCCGATTTCGCCGATCGCGGCCACGCCCATATCTACCAGGAGGGGCTGCGCATTCCGCCGGTGCGGCTGTATCGCGAGGGCGTGCTGCAGAACGACATCCAGGAACTCATCCTGCTGAACTGCCAGGTTCCGCACGAGCGCCTGTCGGATCTGCGCGCGCAGATGTCGGCCAACCGGCTGTGCGTGCAGCGCATGCAGGAGCTGTGCGTGAAATACGGCGCCGGCCGCGTGCTGGCGGCGGGCGACGCGCTGCAGGACTACGCGGAACGCAAGATGCGCGCGGGCATCGCCGCGATCCCCGACGGCACCTACAGTTTTTCGGACCGGTTCGACAGCAACCAGTTCCCGCAGGGCGCCGAGCTGAAGGTGGACATCACCGTCAAGGGCGATGAGATGCACCTGGAATTCGACGCGCCGCCGCAGGTGCGCGCCGGGCTGAACGTGATCTACACCGGCCTGCTCGCCACCTGCTACTACGCGGTGAAGGCGGTGATCGACCCGACCATCCTGCCCAATGCCGGCCTGTCGCGGCCGATTTCGGTGGGGGCGCCGGAAGGTTCGCTGCTGAACTGCACGCATCCCGCGGCGGTGGACGGGCGCATCGCCGCCTGCCAGCGCGTGGCGGATATCGTGCAGGGCGCGCTGGCCAAGGCGCTGCCGGGCCGCGTGTCGGCCGCGGGCAACGGCGCCTGCGTCTCGGCCATCTTCACCGGCGCGCGCGCGGACGGAAACCTGTGGGTGTATCTGGAGACCATCGGCGGCGGCGGCGGCGCGCGGCCGGCGGCGGACGGGCTGTCGGGCATCCATGTCCACATGACCAACACCTCCAACCTGCCGGTGGAGGCGCTGGAGCTGGAATATCCGCTGACCCTGCTGCGCTACGAGCTGGTCAACGGTTCCGGCGGCGGCGGCACCCATCGCGGCGGCATGGGGCTGCGGCGCGTCTATCGCGTGGAGGCGGATTGCCGCATCGCCGTGGAGGGCGGGCGCACCGGCTCTCAGCCCTGGGGGCTGGAGGGCGGGCTGCCCGGCGCCGGCGCGCATTTCGATTTCGACGCGGGCCGCACCAACCTTCCGGGAACGGTGGAGCTGAAGGCGGGGCAGTTGGTGGAGCTGGTCACCCCCGGCGCCGGCGGCTACGGCGCGCCGTCGGGCCGCGATCCCCAGGCGGTGCTGCGCGACCTGCGCGAGGAGCGGATCGACGCCGAATTCGCCGCGCGCGTCTATGGGTTCGCGGCGCGGCAGCTGGCCCCGGCCTGAGCGATCACGCCTGAACGTGCCCATCATCGAGCGAAGCAAGGACAGACCATGGTCAAGGTGACGAAAGTCAAATCCGGCAGCCTCTACGAGGAGAAGGAGAGCTACTCCCGCGTGGTGGCCGTGGACAATTGGGTGTTCGTCTCGAACACCGCCGGCCGCAACTACAAGACCCGCGAGATGTCCACCGACCCGGTGGAGCAGGCCAAGCAGTGCTTCCACAACATCGAGGGCGCGCTGGCCGCCGTGGGCGCCACGCTGGCGGATGTGGTGCGTTCGCGCGTGGTGATCCCGAACGTGGCGGACGCGCCGGCGGTGATGGAATATGTCGGCAGCAAGTTCCGCGGCATCGATCCGTGCAGCACCGTCACCTGCCCGCCGCTGGGCGGGGCCGATTTCCGCGTGGAGATCGAGGTGACCGCCTACAAGGGCGTGGGCGCGGCCCAGGCCGAATACGTCAAGATCAGCCTGTGACGGGCATGGCCGGCGGGGTCTCCGCCGGCCTTTCCGCGCTTCCGGTCCGTGACCCGAATTCGTAGAGTGGTTCCCGGCAGAGGGGACCAGAAATTGAGCGAGAGCGATCCAGGACCGGAGGACCTGCTGCCGGCGGCGCGGCGGGAGCGGATCCTGGAATGGTTCGCCTCCTACCAGGCGGCGTCGAGCCAGGATCTCGCCAAGCGGCTGAACACCTCCATCTCCACCATCCGGCGCGACCTCGACTATCTCGCCGCCCAGGGCATCGTGCGGCGCACCCATGGCGGGGCGGTGCGGGTGCGGCGCAACACCACTTTCGAGCCGCTGCTGGACGAGGCGCGGCAGATGGCGGTGGAGGAGAAGCGCGCCATCGCCGTGGCGGCGGCGAAGTTTCTCCAGCCCGAGCACAGCGTGCTGATCGATTCCCGCTCCACCCTGCACCATTTCGCCCAGGTGGTGGCCGACCTGGCCATTCCGCTGACGGTGGTGACCAACGACATCCATGTCGCGGACATCCTGGTGAACCGCCCGCATATCCGCCTGGTGGTGCCCGGCGGCATCTGCCGGCACGGCGCCTACACGCTGCTGGGCGAGACCGGCATCAACTTCGTGCGCGAGCTGCGCTGCGACCATTTCTTCTTCTCGTCGCAGGCGGTCGATCCGGAATGCGCGAGCGACACCTCGCTGGAACTGGTGCAACTGCAACGCGCGATGATCGACGCGGCGGTGGAGACCACGCTGCTGGTGGACAGCAGCAAGTTCGGCACCCGCGCCATCTACCGTACGGCCGCGATGGACCGCATCCGCCGCATCATCACCGACGAGGGGCTGCATCCCGAGGAGCGGGCGCGCTACGGCGGGCTGGTGCCGGAATTCGTTGTCGCCCCCTATGTGGACGAGCTGCCGCAGGAGCAGGAGTGAAGGGAAGGCCCATGCTCCCTTCGTCCGAAGAGCAAGACCCGATCTGATGGCTCGCCTGGCGGGCGTCGTCACCTGCCTGCTGCTCGCCTACGCGCTGCCGGCCGGCTATTTCCTGCATGTCTTCTACCTGCGCGGCGTGGGCGACGATTCCGGCTGGTTCGCCTGGCTGGCCACCCACGCGCATGAGTGGCGCGTGGCCAATCCGCCGCTGATCGGCGGGTATTTCGTGGCGACGCACATGTCGCCGGTCTTCCTGGTGACCACCGCCCTGCTCGCGCCGCTCGCCGCCCTGCCGGTCGCGGTGCGGTTCTGTCTGCTGCTCGCCCTATGGGGGCCGCTGTTGTGGCTGGGGGTGTTCCTGCTGGCGGAGCGGCTGGCCTTCGCGCGGCGCTGCGCGCTGGCGCTGCTGCTCACCTTCAACGGCATCGCGCTGGCATGGCTCGGCTTTCCGCATGTGGAGGCGCTGATCCCCGCGCTGGGCCTGCTGGCGATCGCGCTGTGGCTGCGCGCGCGCACGGCGATCGGCTGGGGGCTGGCGGCCGCGGCGCTGCTGCTCGCGCTGTCGGTGCGCGAGGATGCCGGGCTGCACCTGGCGATCGCGGTGATGGCGATGGCCTGGGTGCGGCCGGGCGCCCGCGTGTTCGCGCTGGCCGGGCTCTGCGTGCTCGGCGCCGGCCTGGCACTGTGGGGCCAGCACCAGGCCCTGCCGGCCGGGCGCGCCTTGCTGGGCGAGGTGTATCTCGGCCATCCGCCACTCGCCCATCTCTCGGCCGAGGGGCTCGCCGGGCGGCTGCTCCACTGGGCCACACGGCGCCAATACATCCTGCTGCCGCTGCTGGCGCTGCTGCTGTGTGGCCTGTGGCTGCCGCCCCGCGATCGCCGTCTGCTGGCGGGGGTGGCGATCGCGCTGCCCTGGCTGGGCCTGGCGCTGGTCGCCGCCTCCACCCAGGCGGGCGACCTGGTCAGCTATTACGGGTTTCCGCTGGTCTTCATGCTGTGCTGGCCGCTGCTGCTGGCGCGGATGGACCCGAGGGTCCCGGTGATGGGCGTGCAGGCGGCGATGGGCGCGCTGTCGCTGCTCGCCTTCGTGGTGGTCGGCGTGCTGCCCGCTGCCGTGGTGGGCGGGGGCGGGCTGCACGACCGCGCACCGTGGCGGCATGTGTTGCCGCCCGCGCCGGACACCATCCGCCGCACCGAGGCGGCGCTGGCCGGCCGCACGGGCTGGCTGTTCGACTACGGCACGGCGGCGCTCGCCTTCGGGGCACTGGCGCCGGGCCAGTTCCGCCCGGGGCTGGACTATGGCGAGGCCGAGCTGGCCGCTGCCCCCGGCTTCGTGCGCTTCGCCCCGCAGCTTCCCGCCCTGGCGCCGCAGATGGCGCGCATGACGCGGGCGTTTCCCGCCTGCGCGCCGGTGGAGGGCACGGCGCTGCTGCTCTGCACCCGGCCTTGATACAGAAAGGGCCGGGGATCGCTCCCCGGCCCGTTCCATGTATCCGTCGGCGGAAAATCATATCAACGGTCATGAAGAATGACCGTTGATATGAGTCATTGTTTGGCGCGCCGCCGCCGGCCGACCCGGCACGCGATACCAGCGTCGCTCAGCGACGGAAGAGTCATCGCTTCGCGCGGCGGGTATCAGACGTCGGGCTGTTCGGCCACGGAGGGGTCGAGCAGGTCTTCCTCCGCGATCTCGTCCTCGTCGTCCCGCACGCCCAGCACCGCCTCGCCGCGGGCCTGCTTCTCGGCCTCCTCGACGCTGCGCGCGACGTTGACGGTGACGGGGATGCTCACCTCGGGGTGCAGCACCACGCGCACCGGGGTCAGCCCCACGGTCTTGATCGGGTGCGGCAGCTCCACCTGGGCGCGGGTGATCGACAGGCCCGCGGCGGTGGTGCCCTCGGCGATGTCGCGCGTGCTCACCGAGCCGTAGAGCGAGCCGGACTCGCCGGCCTGGCGGATGATGACGATGGACAGCCCGCCCACCCGCTCGGCCACGCGCTCGGCCTCCTCGCGGCGCTTGAGGTTCTGCGCCTCGAGCTGGGCCCGCTGCGCCTCGAACTTCGCGAGGCTCTCCTTGGTGGCGCGCATCGCCTTCTTCTGCGGCAGCAGGAAGTTGCGCGCATAGCCCGGCTTCACCCGGACCAGATCACCCATCTGGCCCAGCTTCTCCACGCGCTGGAGCAGGATCAGTTCAACGGCAGCCATGATCGTGCTCCCCCTCAGGCCAGGATGTAGGGAAGCAGGGCCAGGAAGCGCGCGCGCTTGATGGCCTGCGCGAGCTCGCGCTGCTTCTTGCCGGAGACGGCGGTGATGCGGCTGGGCACGATCTTGCCGCGCTCGCTGAGGAAGCGCGACAGCAGGCGCACGTCCTTGTAGTCGATCTTCGGCGCGTTGGGGCCGGAGAACGGGCAGGACTTGCGGCGGCGGTAGAACGGCCGCCGGGCGCCCACGGCGGAGCGGCGGGCGGCGGGATTGATGTCGGTGTCGGACATGTCGCTCACTCCTCCACCGCGCGGAAGTCCTCGCGTGCGTTCTCGTCGCGGGCGCGGAATTCCTCGCGATCGTCATAGCCGCGCTTGCGGCCGCTCTCGAACCGGCCGGCCGGCTTGGGGCCGCGGAAGCCGCGCTCGCGATCGTCGGACTTGCGCGACAGGATGGCGCTCGGCGCCTCGTCGATCGCGTCCACGCGGATGGTCATGAAGCGCAGCACGTCCTCGTTCAGGCGCAGCTGGCGTTCCATCTCCAGCAGGGCGGCGGGCTTGGTGTCCAGGCCCAGCAGCAGGTAGTGGCCCTTGCGGTTCTTGTTGATGCGATAGGCCAGCGTGCGCAGGCCCCAGTATTCGCGCTTCTTGACGGAAGCGGCGGGCACCGGGCCGGCGGTCTCGCCCTCCGCCGCCTCGGGGCGGGGCGGGGAGATCAGGCCGTTATCGGCGTCGAGCTGGATGCCGATATTGTCGGCGATGGTCTCGACCTGCTGTTGCGTGATGTCGTTGCGCGCGATGAGCACGCATTCATAGAGCGGCATGTGCTCTCCCTCTGGCTGATCCGCCCCGGACCTGGATCGGGTCCCGCACCCCATGGCGCGTGGGCATAGCCGGGGAAGCCGCCTCCCCCGGCAGGGAAGCGGCGGCTTATACAGGCGCGGCGGCGGAACGCAAGTCCATTAGCGGCGCACCAGCCCCAGCACATGGCGGGCGATCATCAGGTTCTCGTTGGTGGGAATGCGCCAGGCGGAGACGCGGCTGGCCTCGGTGGAGATGCGCGAGGCGCCGGCGGCGTTGGCGGCGGGGTCGGGGGTGATGCCCAGCCAGGCCGCGCGCTCCATCACCTTCTGGCGCACCGGGGCGGCATGGGCGCCGATGCCGGCGGTGAAGATCAGCCCGTCGATGCCGCCGAGCGCGGCGGCGAGCGAGCCCAGCTCGCGGGCGATGCGCCAGCAGAAGATCTCCACCGCCAGCGCCGCACCCGGCGCATCGCTCTCCAGCAGGGTGCGCATGTCCGACGACACGCCGGACATGCCGATCAGGCCGGAGCGCTGGTACAGCAGCTCCTCCACCTCGGCCGCACTCATGCCGCGCTGCTGCAGCAGATAGAGGACCAGCCCGGGGTCGATCGTGCCGCTGCGCGTGCCCATCGGCAGGCCGTCCAGCGCGGTGAAGCCCATGGTGCTGGCCACGCTGCGGCCGTCGTGCATGGCGCACATCGAGGCGCCGTTGCCGAGATGCGCCACCACCACCCGCTTGCCGTGGCGCAGCTCCGGCGGCAGCACGCTTGCGATGTAGTCGTAGGAAATGCCGTGGAAGCCGTAACGCCGCAGCCCCTGGGCGGTGAGGTCGCGGGGCAGGGCGTAATCCTGCTCGATCTCGCTCTGGTCGTGGTGGAAGGCGGTGTCGAAACTCGCGACCTGCGGCACCCCGGGCGCCGCCTGGCGCATGGCGTGGATGCCGGCCAGCGCGTGCGGCTGGTGCAGCGGCGCGAGGGGGACGAGCCGCTCCAGCTCCGCCACCACCACGTCGTCGATCACCACCGGCGCGTTGTAGCGGGGGCCGCCATGCACCACGCGATGACCGATGCCCAGCGGCGTGCCGGCCGCCTCATCGTCGAGCAGCGCGCTGATCGCCCGGATGGCGGCCGCGTGGTTGGAATCGGCGCCGAGGGCACGGCTCTGCCGGTCGCCCACCGCCGCGTGCTCCCATTCCAGCCGGGCCGCGGTGCCGATGCCCTCCACCTGCCCGTGCAGCGTGCGGGAGAGGTCGCGGCCGCTGACGCTGTAGAGCGAGAACTTGATGGAGGAGGAGCCGGCGTTCAGCACCAGGATCGGCGGGCTCACGCCGGTTGCCCCTTGGCCTGACCTTGGCGATGGGCGTAGATCGCCGCCACCGCGCAGCTCGCCAGCCGCGCGCGCAGGCTGTCCGCCCGGCTGGTCAGGATGATCGGCACCCGCGCCCCGAGCACGATGCCGGCCGCCTCGGCATTGGCGAGGAAGGTGAGGGTCTTCGCCAGCATGTTCCCCGCCTCCAGGTCCGGCACCAGCAGGATGTCGGCCTCGCCGGCCACCGCGGAGACGATGCCCTTGGCCGCCGCGGCCTGGGCGTTGATCGCGTTGTCGAAGGCCAGCGGCCCGTCGAGGATGCCGCCGCTGATCTGGCCGCGATCGGCCATCTTGCACAGCGCCGCCGCCTCGATGGTGGAGGGGATCTTCGCCGTGACCGTCTCCACCGCCGACAGGATGGCCACTTTCGGCAGCTTGGTGCCCAGCGCCCGGGCCAGCGCGATGGCGTTGGCGATGATGTCGGCCTTCTCCTCCAGCGTGGGGAAGATGTTGACGGCGGCATCGGTGACCAGCAGCGGCTTGGGGTAGGTCGGCACGTCCATGACGAAGACGTGGCTGACCCGCCGCTCGGTGCGCAGGCCGGTTTCCTTGGCGACCACGGCGCCCATCACCTCGTCGGTGTGCAGGCTGCCCTTCATCAGCGCCTGGGCCTTGCCGGCCCGCACCAGCGCCACGGCGTGCTCGGCGCTGGCATGGCTGTGCGGCGTGTCGATCAGCGGGAAGGCGCCGATGTCGAGCTTCTCGGTGGCCGCCACGCCGCGAATGCGCGCGGCCGGGCCGACCAGGATCGGCGCGATCAGCCCCGCCGCCGCCGCATCCACCGCGCCGGACAGCGAGGGCGCGTCGCAGGGATGGATCACCGCCGTGGGCGCGGGCGGAATGCCGGCGCAGCGGGCGATCAGGGCATCGTAATGCGTCTCGCGGGCGGCATCCATGCGGGGTCTCCGGTGGCGTGCCGGTCTGGTGGCAGAAGTGCCACGCGGCGTCCACCGCTGTTGCGTGACGCGCGAATCCGCCATGGTCGCCGGCCGGAGGAGACACCGCATGGCCAAGATCGAACGCGTCGAAATCCTGATGGTGAACCTGGTGCCGAAGGTGGTGCGCACCGATGCCATCCAGTCCTTCGTCAGCCAGGAAACGCCGATGGTGCGCATCACCGACAGCGACGGGGCGGTGGGCGTCGGCTACAGCTACACGATCGGCACCGGCGGGCATTCGGTGGTGGAGCTGCTGGCCCGCTCGCTCGCCCCGCGCCTGATCGGCCGCGACCCCGCGATGATCGAGCAGATCTGGAAGGACCTGCTGTTCGCCACCCACGCCACGGCGGTCGGCGCCATCACCGCGCTGGCGCTCTGTGCCATCGACACCGCCTTGTGGGATTTGCGCTGCCGCCGTGCCGGCCGGCCGCTGCACCAGGAGGCGGGCGGCGCGCAGGAACGGGTGCGGCTCTACACCACCGAGGGCGGCTGGCTGCACCTGGAAACCCCGGCGCTGGTGGACGACGCGCTGGCCGCCAAGGCCGCCGGCTTCGGCGGCTGCAAGATCAAGGTCGGCCGCCGCCCGCAGGAGGACGTCGCCCGCCTGTCCGCCGTGCGCGACGCGGTGGGCGGCGATTTCGAGATCATGACCGACGCCAACCAGGCCTTCGCCGTGGACGAGGCCATCCGCCGCGCCCGGCTCTACGAGCCGATCGACATCGCCTGGTTCGAGGAACCGCTGCCGGCCGAGGATCTCGGCGGCCATGTCCGCCTCAGCGCCGCCACCACCCTGCCGGTGGCGGTGGGCGAGTCGATCTACAGCCTCAGCCATTTCCGCGAATATCTGCAGCGCGAGGCCTGCAGCGTGGTGCAGGCGGATGTGGCGCGGATCGGCGGCATCACCCCCTGGCTGAAGGTCGCGCACCTGGCCGAGGCGTTCAACGTGGCGATCTGCCCGCATTTCCTGATGGAGCTGCACGTGGCGCTGACCGCCGCCGTGCCCAACGGCCGCTGGGTGGAATACATCCCCCAGCTCGACGACCTCACGAGCACCGGCATGACCATCGCCGACGGCCACGCCATCCCCTCCGACCAGCCCGGCCTGGGCATCGCCTGGGATTGGGAGAAGATCGACCGGCTGCGGGTGGAGGGGGCGAGCCGGGTGGTGGCGTAGTCCCGCCTCCTTCTGTCCGGCCCCACCCCGCGTTATGCTCGCCCGAACGATCGAGGGAACCCACGCATGCCCAGCATCAGCATCGCCGCCACCGACGGCGCCGGCAGTTTCGCGGCGTTCCTGGCCGAGCCCAAGGACAAGCCGGCCGGGGCCGTGGTGCTCATCCAGGAGATTTTCGGCGTCAACGCCTCCATGCGCGAGACCGCGCAGCAGATCGCCGAGCTCGGCTTCTTCGTGCTGGTGCCCGACCTGTTCTGGCGCATCGAGCCGGGCGTCGATATCACCGACAAGAGCCAGGCCGAATGGCAGAAGGCCTTCGCCCTGATGAACGCGTTCGACTTCGCCAAGGGCATCGCCGACCTCAAGGCCACGCTCGCCGCCGCCCGCGCCCTGCCCGGCGCCAATGGCCGCGCGGGCACCATGGGCTACTGCCTCGGCGGCCGGCTCGCCTTCATGATGGCCGAGCAGTCCGACGCCGACATCAACATCTCCTATTATGGCGTCGGGCTCGACAGCCTGATCGGCGAGCTGGACAGGATCCGCTCCCCCCTCGTCGTCCACATCGCCGACAAGGACGAATACTTCCCGGCCGAGGGCCGCGCGAAGCTGCTGGCGGCGGTGCAGGGCAACGCCCACATCGCCCCCTATGTCTATCCCAACGCCGATCACGCCTTCGCCCGCGTCGGCGGCATCCACTGGCACGCCCGCTCCGCCTGGATCGCCAACGGACGCAGCGCCGAAGCCCTGGCGGACGCGCTGGGATGAGCAAGCTGCCCCTCGCGGACCTCGCCGCCCGAATCCCCGCCGGGGCCATGCTCGCCCTGCCGCCGGACAACTCGCTGACCGCGGCCGAATTCGCCCGCGCCCTGGTCCGCGCCGGGGCGCGGGACCTGCATCTGCTCGGCGTGCCCGTCTCCGGCTACGCGACGGACCTGCTGATCGGCGCCGGCTGCGTCGCCCGGGTCACCACCAGCGCCGTCACCCTCGGCGAGGCCGGCCTGGCCCCGCGCTTCGCCGCCGCCGTCCGCGCCGGCACGCTGGCGGTGACGGACGCCACCTGCCCCGCCATCCACACCGCCCTGCAAGCCGCCGAGAAGGGCGTGCCCTTCATGCCGCTGCGCGGGGTGATCGGCAGCGACATCCTGGCCCACCGGCCGGATTGGAAGATCATCGACAACCCCTTCGCCGACGGCCCCGACCCCCTCCTGCTGATCCCCGCCATCGCGCCCGACTTCGCCGCCTTCCACGCCGTCTGCGCGGACGAGGCCGGCAACGTCTATGTCGGCCGCCGGCGCGAGCTCGCCACCATCGCCCATGCCGCACGGCGCGTGCTGGTCACGGTGGAGCGCATCGTTCCAGGCAACCTGCTGGAGGACGAGCGCATGGCCGCCGGCACCATCAACGGCGTCTATGTCGAGGCGGTCGCCGTCGCCGCCCGCGGTGCCTGGCCATCCGCCCTGCTCGACGAATACCCGGCCGACGCCGCCCATCTCATGGACTACGCGAAGCTCGCCCGCAGCGCGGACGGCTTCGCCACCTACCTCGCCACCCATGTCCTGCCCGACACGGCCCGCGCGGCATGAACGAGGAAATCCTCATCGCCGCCATGGCGCGGCTGATCACCGACCCCGCCCAGCCCCCCGCCCGCCACGTCGCGGTCGGCGCCGCCTCGCCCATTCCCGCCGCGGCCTGCTGGCTCGCCCGCCACAAGGGCGCCGATCTGCGCCTGTCCCTGCTGCACCGCCCCCGCGGCAATCCGTTCACCGAAGGCTCGCGCGAGCTGTTCGACCTCGCCGGCCAGGGACGCATCGACCTGTTCTTCCTCGGCGGCGGCCAGATCGACGGCCAGGCCAATCTCAACCTGCTCGGCACCGGCGAATGGCCCGGCCGCACGGTGCGCTTCCCCGGCAGCTTCGGCTCCGCCTTCATGTATTTCATGACGCCGCGCACCATCCTGTTCCGCGAGGAACACACGCCCCGCGTGCTGGTGCCCAAGGTGGACATGATCTCCGCCCCCGGCCTGTCCCCGCCCGGCATCTTCCGCCGCGGCACCGCCCAGGCCCTGGTCACCGGCAAATGCGTCTTCGCCTTCGACGCCGCCCGCGGCCGCTTCCGCCTCGCCTCCCTCCACCCAGGCGAAACCGCCGAGACCATCCGCGCCGCCACCGGCTTCACCTACGACGAAGACCCCGCCACCCCCGAGACCGCCCCGCCCAGCGAGGCCGACCGCGCCCTGCTGCGCGGCCCGGTCTGCGATGAAATGCTCGAGACCTATCCGGAATTCTGCCGCCGCGTCTGGGGCCGCACCGGCAAGGAGGCCGCATGAACGACGCTCTCCCCACCACCCCCGAAGGCAAGGCCCTCGCGCGCTCCCCCGGTGCCCTCGCCGGCCTGAAGGTGATCGACCTCACCCGGGTGCTCGGCGGCCCCTACTGCACCATGATCCTGTCCGACCACGGGGCGGACGTCATCAAGATCGAGCCGCCCCAGGGCGACGAGGTGCGCGACTGGGGCCCACCCTTCCAGGACGGCACCGCCAGCTACTTCATCGGCGTCAACCGCAACAAGCGCTCTCTGGCGCTCGACCTCGGCAAGCCCGCCGGCCGCGCCGTGCTGCTGCGCCTGCTGGAAACCGCGGACGTGCTGACCGAGAACTTCAAGCCCGGCGCCATGGAGAAATGGGGCCTGGGCTACGAGGCCGACCTCGCCCCCCGCTTTCCCCGCCTCATCCACTGCCGCGTCTCCGGCTTCGGCGCGCACGGCCCGCTCGGCGGCCTGCCCGGCTACGACGCCATCCTGCAGGCGATGACCGGGCTGATGAGCATCAACGGCGACCCCTCCACCGGCCCGATGCGCATGGGCACGCCGGTGGTCGATCTCGCCACCGGCCTCTACTCCGCCATCGCCATCCTGATGGCGCTGAACGAACGCCACAGCTCCGGCCGGGGCCAGTATCTCGACATGACCCTGCACGATTGCGGCATGGCCCTGCTGCACCCCCAGGCCGCCAACTTCTTCCTCAACAACCGCCGCCCGCTGCCGCTGGGCAACCCCCACCCCAACCTCGCCCCCTACGAGAAATACGCCACCCGCACCGGCGACATCTTCATCGCCATCGGCAACGACGCCCAGTTCCGCAAACTCTGCACCGAACTCGGCCTGCCCGAGCTCGGCACCGACCCCCGCTTCCTCACCAACGCCGACCGCCTGGCCAACCGCCCCGCCCTGATCGCCGCCCTGCAATCCGCCCTCGCCGACAAGGACGGCCAGGCCTTCACCCTCACCCTGCTGAAAGCCGGCCTGCCCGCCGGCCCGGTCCGCCCGATCGACGAAGCCATGGCCGCCCCCCACACCACCGCCCGCGACATGGTGACGGAACTCGGCAACTACCGCGGCCTCGGCACCCCCATCAAACTCTCCCGAACCCCCGGCGGCACCCGCCGCCCCCCACCCCAATTCGCCGAACACGGCGACGAAGTGCTGGGCGAATACGGCTTCACCGAAACCGAAATCGCGGAGCTGCGGTCGGCGGGGGTGGTGCTGGATTCGCGGCGGAAGTGAAGGGAAGGGGAAGCGCTTCTTTTTTGAAAAAAAGAAGCAAAAAACGTTTACTCGTTTTCGCGGCTCCGGGTCCGGCATCGCCGCCCTCGCACCCCCCATCCACATCACCGTCTTGACCGGGCTTGTCCCGGTCATCCACGCCGTGCCGTGCCGCCGGCGGGGCTGATTGGCGCTCCGTACATGCGTCATCCCCCGGGGAATCACCCGAGTTTTGAGAATTCCGGGGATTTCGGGGTCAGGCCCACCCAGGGTCTTCCCACCAGCGCGCCCTGACGATGCGGCGCGGGTGGGGTTGCGGGCGTT
>CAMFLK010000020.1 GCA_945957135.1 uncultured Rhodospirillales bacterium | reverse complement strand
CAAACGAATGGGGTCTGGGGCCTGAGGCCCCAGCGGGGTCCAGGGGCAGCGCCCCTGGCCTTCCTTCAAGGCCACAAATCCGCGAGATGCCGCACATGGCCGGTATCGATGTCCACCACCGCCGACATGCCCGCCCGCAACTCCGGATCGCCCGGCGCGCGATCCAGTCGCACCCGCAGGGGGATCCGCTGCACCACCTTCACCCAGTTGCCCGAGGCGTTCTGCGCGGGCAGCACGGAGAATTCCGCCCCGCTATTGGGCGCGATGCTGTCCACCACGCCTTTCCACGCCCGGCCGGGATAGGTGTCGATCGTCACATGCACAGGGTCGCCCGGCTTCACATGCGTCAGGTCCGTCTCCTTCGGATTGGCCTCCACCCACACCCGCTCGGTGGAGACCAGCCCGAACGCCGCAGCCGATGCCGCGAGATACATGCCCGGCTGCAACGTATCCACCTGGGTGACGATGCCCGCGAACGGCGCATGCACCACGCTGTGGTCCAGCTGCCGCTGCGCCTCGTCCACCTGCGCCTGGGCCTGCCGCACCGCCGGCATGTCCTCGATGGGGATGTCATCCCGCCCGCCCAGCCGCGCCAGTTGCACCTGCGCCTGCTCCTTCAGGCTGTCCACCGCGGCCCGGTCGGCGGCGAGCTTGAACCGCGCGTCGTCCGTCTCCGCCCGCGTCACCCCGCCGCCCTTCACCAGATTGGCGAAACGGTCATAACTCGCCTGGCTCGCCTGGGCCTGGGCCTGCCGCACATCGATGTCGCTCAGCATGCGCCGATAATCCCGCCGCATCGCCTCCATCGACAGCTTCGTCTGCGCCAGATTGGCCCGCGCGCCCGCCAAGGCGATGTCGAACGGCCGCGAATCCAGCCGGAACAACACATCGCCCTTGGCCACACGCTGCCCCTCACGCACCGCCACCTCGGCCACAACCCCCGCCACATCGGTGGACACCGCCAACTTGGCCGCGCGCACATAGGCGTTGTCGATCGACACCACCCGCCCCCCATGCAGCCACGCCCCCACGGCAATCACCACCGCCACGAGAATGCCGCCCAACATGAGGAAAGGGCGCAGCGTGCGCGCCAAGGTGCGACCGGTATGACCCTGCTGGGCAGGAGGCTGCAACGCCGCGCCCGGCGCGGCGGTGGTTTGCGACATCTGGACCGTTTCCGCATGCCGCGCCCGAACAAGAGCGCGCACCCCGGATCATAAGCACGCTCACGATCCGCCGTCACACCCCCGTCATGCAAACGACGCGGGGCAGATGCGTTACGCTCGGACGAAAGAAAGATAAGGCAAGGCGAGGGCTCCGCCCCTCGACCCCGCTGGGGCCTCAGGCCCCAGACCCCATTTGTTGGAGGTGGTACGAGCTATCCAAGCTCCCTGGCGAAGCCCAGAATCTTATGTTTGCCGACGAAGGTGATGGGGCCTTCGGCCCGAAGAACGAAGAAAAAGTAGCGGGGTCTGGGGCCTAAGGCCCCCGCCGCGACCTCTTGTCGCGGCAGCGGGGTCGAGGGGCAGAGCCCCTCGCCTTGCCTTCAAACCCCCCGTTACTTCCCGCCCGCCGGCACATAGAGGCTTGAGCCCTGTGCCTTGAAGGTCTCGCTCATCTCCGTCATGCCCGCCAGCCGTTCGGAATCCTTGCGGATGTCCTGGCTGATTTTCATGGAGCAGAATTTGGGGCCGCACATGGAGCAGAAATGCGCCACTTTGTGGGCTTCCTTGGGCAGGGTTTCGTCGTGGAACTGCCGCGCCGTGTCGGGGTCGAGGCCGAGGTTGAACTGGTCTTCCCAGCGGAACTCGAAGCGGGCGCGGCTGATGGCGTCGTCGCGCAGCTTGGCGAGCGGGTGGCCCTTGGCGAGGTCGGCGGCGTGGGCGGCGATGCGGTAGGTGATCACGCCGGTCTTCACGTCGTCGCGGTTGGGCAGGCCGAGATGTTCCTTGGGGGTCACGTAGCAGAGCATCGCCGTGCCGAACCAGCCGATCATCGCCGCACCGATGGCCGAGGTGATGTGGTCGTAGCCCGGCGCGATGTCGGTGGTCAGCGGGCCGAGCGTGTAGAACGGCGCCTCGCCGCATTCGCGCAGCTGCTTGTCCATGTTGATCTTGATCTTGTGCATGGGCACGTGGCCCGGGCCCTCGATCATCACCTGGCAGCCCTTGTCCCAGGCGATCTTGGTCAGCTCGCCCAGCGTCTCCAGCTCGGCGAACTGGGCGGCGTCGTTGGCATCGGCGTTGCTGCCCGGCCGCAGGCCGTCGCCGAGGGAGAAGCTGACGTCGTAGCGGCGCATGATGTCGCAGATCTCGTCGAACCGCTCGTAGAGGAAGCTCTCGCGGTGATGGGCGAGGCACCAGCGCGCCATGATCGAGCCGCCGCGCGAGACGATGCCGGTGACGCGCCGGGCGGTCAGCGGCACGTAGGCCAGGCGCACGCCGGCATGGATGGTGAAGTAATCGACACCCTGCTCGGCCTGCTCGATCAGCGTGTCCTTGAACACCTCCCAATCCAGCTTGTCCGGGTCGCCGCCCACCTTCTCCAGCGCCTGGTAGATCGGCACCGTGCCGATCGGCACCGGCGAGTTGCGCATGATCCAGCTGCGGATGTTGTGGATGTTGCGGCCGGTGGACAGGTCCATCACCGTGTCCCCGCCCCAGCGGATGGCCCAGACCAGCTTCTCCACCTCCTCGGCGGCGGAGGAGGTCACGGCGGAGTTGCCGATATTGGCGTTGATCTTCACCAGGAAGTTGCGGCCGATAATGACCGGCTCCAGCTCCGGGTGGTTGATGTTGGCGGGGATGATGGCGCGGCCGGCGGCGATCTCGCTGCGCACGAATTCCGGGGTGACGAAGGCGGGAATGCTGGCGCCGAAATCCTCGCCGTCCGCCCGGCGTTCCTCGGCCCCCTCGGCCATGGCGAGGCGGCCGTGGTTCTCACGGTGGGCGACGTAGATCATCTCCTCGGTGACGATGCCGGCGCGGGCGAATTCCAGCTGGGTGACGGGCTTGCCGGGCACGCCGGCCAGCACCTGGCGGGGCGCGGGGCAGGCGGGCACCAGCTTGTCGCCGGTGGCGAAGCCGTTGTCCTCGGCCTTCACGGCGCGCGGCGGGATGGCAGTGAAGCCGCGGCGGTCGATCCAGGGCTGGCGGATGGGCGTCAGCCCGGCCTCGAGGTCGATGGTGGTGGCGGGGTCGGTGTAGGGGCCGGAGGTGTCGTAGATCTGCAGCGGCGGCTCGTTGGCGCTGGGATGCACGGCGATCTCGCGGAACGGCACCACGATGTCCGGCCGGCCCGCCGGGCTGGAATGCACCTTGCGCGAGCCGATGATGGGGCCGGTGGTGACGGCGGCGGGCTTGGTCTGGATGGTCATGGCGCGTCCTCTCGCTCGCGGAGCCAGACGGCGGAGGGGGAATGGCGCTGCGTCTTCCCGTCCCTACGCCGGCATGACCCGGATCAGGTTCTCCCGGCCCCCACGGGGCCGGTTGCAGGGTCACCGCGCTGCCATGAAGGCCAGCGGTATCTCAGCCCCTTGACGGGACACCCCTCGGATTCAGTCAGCCTGCGGCTTTTCGGGGACGGAAGTCAATCGCAGCAGCGTCTCGGCGATCTGCACCGCGTTCAGGGCTGCCCCCTTCAGCAGCTGGTCGCCGGCCACGAACAGGGCCAGCGAGCAACCCGAGGGGTCGCCGAGGTCGCGGCGGATGCGGCCCACCAGCACGTCGTCGGCGCCCGACGCCTCGGACGGCATGGGGAAGCGGTTGGCCGCGCGTTCGTCCACCACGCGCAGGCCGGGCGCGGCGGCCAGCAGGGCGCGGGCCTGCTCGGGCGAGACCGGCGCGTCGAACGTCGCGGTCAGCGCCATGGCGTGGGCGCGCAGCACGGGCACGCGGATGCAGGTGACGCCGATCGGCAGGTCCGGGGCATCGAGGATGCGGCGGGTTTCCGCGATCACCTTCAGCTCCTCGCCGTTGTAGCCGCTTTCGGCATCGACATCGGCGTTGTGGCTGAACAGGTTGAAGGCATAGGGGTGGGGTAGCACGCGGGGCGTGAACGCCTCACCGGCGAGGGCGGCGGCGGTGGATTGGCGCAGCTCCTCCATCGCCGCCGCCCCGGCGCCGGAGGCCGACTGATAGGTGGCGGCCTGGAGGCGGCGGATGGGGTGCGCGCGGTGCAGCGGCGCCAGCGCCACGGTGGCGATGGCGGCCACGCAGTTCGGGTTGGCGACGATGCCGGCATGCCCGGCCAAGGCGGCGGCGTTCACCTCCGGCACCACCAGCGGCACCGCCGGGTCCATGCGGAAGGCGGAGGAATTGTCCACCACCAGCGCCCCGGCCCGCACCGCGCGCGGCGCATGGTGGCGCGAGATGGTGGCGCCGGCCGAGAACAGCGCGAGGTCCACGCCGGCGAAGCTGTCCTCCGCCAGCGGCTCGACCGCCACCACCTGCCCGCGAAACGGCAGGGTCCGCCCGGCGGAGCGCGGCGAGGCCAGCAGGCGCAGGGTGCCTACCGGGAAGCCGCGATGTTCCAGGCAGCGCAGCAGCTCGATGCCCACCGCGCCGGTGGCGCCAATGATGGCGACCACGGGCGCGCGACCCTCCGCGACGAGGGATGGCAGGCGGGAAGGAAGGGAGTCTGGCATGGCGGCGTCTCCGTGATGGGGCCGGGAGACGGGCGCCGGATGGTGACGCGGCCCCGTCGGTGTGTCCGGCGGGGTCCTGGGGGATGTGCGCTTCGGCTTACCGCGCGGCCACCCGGGGACGTCCCGCCGAGGCGGTCGTCTTGGTGCGCTTGGTGATGCGGATGAAGGCGGACATGCCGGCTGCATAGGGGCCGCGGCCGCGCGGCGTCAACCCGCATGGGCGCGCGCGGGCGGGCGCGCCACGGGGCCAAAAAAATCCGAGGAATTTCGAATTTCGCTCTTGCAGCGATTTTCACTACCAGATAGTTTGCATCAATGATGTGAAACCCACCCTGACAGGAGACCCCAACATGCCCCCGGCCGGGCGCCTCACCCTTCTCATCCAACCGCTTCTTGCGTTGCTGGGCCTGATTGCCCGGTTCGGCTTCGGCCGCGCCCGCATCGAAGCGGCGATGGCGATGGAGCAGGCCGCCCTGATGCAGGCGCTGGCGGAGCAGTTCGACGCGCTGTTCGCAGCCTGGAAGGCCGGCAAGCTGACCCCGGCGCCAGAGGTGGTCCCGGTGCCCGCGCCGGAGGCAGCCCCGGCGCGCCCCGCCGCCGCCCCGCGAATCCGGCTGCGCTCCGCCGCCCCGCGTTGGCGGGCCCCTCGTCGCCCGGTTTCCGCCCCGCCCCGGCGCGGCGTCTCCTGCAAGCGCCCCTTTCTCCGGCCGGCCCGCCCGGCCGGCCATCGCTTGAAAACCCGGCAAGCCGCCCTGCCCCGGCTCGACGAATGGTCGGGATGACCATACCTTCCCGCGCGAAGCCCGCCTTCCCTTCAACTCCACCCCGCCCCCGATTTTTTCCTTGGGTCATTCCCGAGGCGATGCCGCATGTACAGAATCAATAATCAAAAGTTTTTTGCTTCTTTTTTTCAAAAAAGAAGATTCTTCCTTTCTTCTCTGGGCTTCTCATGAACCTCGCGACGATCTGCGGCTGTGGCGCCATCGCGCTGTGGGCCGTTCTGGGCGTGTTGTCCCGTGCTGCCGCGGGCATTCCGCCGTTGCAGTTGACCGCGATGAGTTTCGCGGTGGGGGCGGCGATCGGGTTGGGGGTGTTGGCGGGGCGGCGGCGGCTGGGGTTGCTGCGACAGGGGCCGGTGGCGTGGCTGCATGGGGTGGGTGGGTTGTTCGGGTTTCATGCGCTGTATTTCGCGGCGCTGGCCTGGGCGCCGCCGGCCCAGGCGAATCTGATCAACTACATGTGGCCGCTGCTGATCGTGCTGTTCTCGGCGGCCTTGCCGGGGGTGCGGTTGCGGGCGCGCCATCTGGTGGGGGCCGGGCTGGGGGCGCTGGGGTGCGTGGTGCTGCTGGGGGGTGCGGGCGAGGGCGTGTCGGCGGCGGCATTGCCCGGCTATCTCGCGGCGGCGGGCAGTGCGGTGGTGTGGGCGGGGTATTCGGTGCTCGCGCGGGTGTTGCGGGCGGTGCCGACGGAGGCGGTGGCGGGGTTCTGCGCGGCGACCGCGATGCTCGCGGCGCTCGCGCATTGGGCGTTCGAGCCGACGGTGTGGCCCCAGGGAGGGGTGTGGCTGGCCATTCTCGCCATGGGGGTGGGGCCGGTGGGGGCGGCGTTCTTCCTGTGGGATATCGGCATGAAGCGGGGCGACCCGCGGCTGCTGGGCACGCTGGCCTATGCCACGCCGGTGGTCTCCACCCTGCTGCTGTGTCTGGCCGGGGAGGCGGCGTTCAGCCTGCCCTTGCTGGCGGCGGCGGTGCTGGTGGCGGCGGGCGGTCTGGTTGCGGCGAAATAGAAAAGGGCGGGAGTTGCCCCCCGCCCTTTCCGGCCGTGATTCAGGAAGGATCAGCCGAGGCGTTCGCCGTGCAGCGTGACGTCGAGCCCTTCGCGCTCCTCCTCCTCGGAGACGCGCAGGCCGATGGCGATGTCGATGATCTTCAGCAGGATGAACGAGCCGATGCCCGAGTAGATCAGCGTCGCCGCCACCGCCACGGCCTGGTGGCCGAGCAGTTCCATGCCGCCGATATAGACGCCGGCCGGGTGGTCCTTGTCGGCCGAGAGCGGGCCGTAGGCGAACACGCCCGTCAGCAGCGCGCCGACGATGCCGCCCACGCCGTGCACGCCGAACGCGTCCAGGCTGTCGTCATAGCCGAGCATGTGCTTCAGCCCCGTGGCCCCCCAGAAGCACACGACGCCGGCGACGATGCCGATCACCAGCGCCGGGCCGGGCAGCACGAAGCCCGAGGCGGGGGTGATGGCCACCAGCCCGGCCACGGCGCCGGAGATGGCGCCCAGCACGCTCGGCTTTCCCTTCACCGCCCATTCCGCGAAGGTCCAGGCCAGGGCGGCCGCGGCGGTGGCGATCTGCGTCACCGCCATCGCCATGCCCGCGCGCGCGCCGGCGGACAGGGCGGAGCCGGCATTGAAGCCGAACCAGCCCACCCACAGCAGCGAGGCGCCGATCACGGCCAGGCTGAGATTGTAGGGGGACATGTTGTCGTGCCCGTAACCGAGGCGCTTGCCCAGCACGAGGGCGGCGACCAGGCCGGCGATGCCCGCGTTGATATGCACCACCGTGCCGCCGGCGAAGTCCGCCGCGCCGAGGCTGCCGAGCCAGCCGGTGGGCGCCCACACCCAATGGGCGATCGGCGAGTAGATCAGCAGCGACCACAGCACCATGAACACGCACAGCGCCGAGAACTTCATGCGGTCGGCGAAGGCGCCGGTGATCAGGGCGGGGGTGATGATGGCGAAGGTCATCTGGAACATCATGAACACGGTCTCGGGGATCGTGTTGGTGATGGCGCCGTCGGTGCCCGCGCCGAGCACGAAGGGCTTGTCCCAGCTCTCGCCCAGCCCGTTGAGGAAGAAGCGGGAGAGGTCGCCGACATAGGCGGAGCCGTTGGTGAAGGCCAGCGAGTAGCCGGCCACCATCCACACCACGGTGACCAGGCAGCAGATGATGAAGGACTGCGTCATGGTGGCCAGGATGTTCTTCTTGCGCACCATGCCGGCATAGAACAGCGCCAGGCCCGGCACCGTCATCATCAGCACCAGGGCGGTGGAGGTGAGCATCCAGGCGGTGTCGCCGGAATCGATCTTGGGCGCGTCGTCGGCGAAGGCCAGCGAGGGCAGCAGCGCCAGGGCGGCGGTGAGCAGGCACGGCCAGGTGCGGCGGATCGTGTTGGTCATGTGCGGGTCCTTCACAGCGCTTCGCCGTCGGTCTCGCCGGTGCGGATGCGCACGGCGCGTTCAATGTCCATGACGAAGATCTTGCCGTCGCCGATCTTGCCGGTATGGGCGGCCTTGACGATGGCCTCGACGACCTGTTCCGCGAGGTCGGAGGCGACGACGACCTCGATCTTCACTTTCGGGAGGAAGTTCACGTGGTACTCGGCGCCACGGTAGATCTCGGTCTGGCCTTTCTGCCGCCCGAACCCCTTCACCTCCGACACGGTCAGGCCCTGCACGCCCAATGGCGTCAGCGCCTCTCTCACATCATCGAGCTTGAACGGCTTGATGATCGCCATGATCAGCTTCATGCACGGCCCCTGTTCCTGTTGCCTCGCCACTGCCTTACAAGAACCGTGCCGCCCCCAACCGGCCCTTCGGGACCGCTGCCTGCGCGCAACGGCGGCGCAGCACTGCCCAAAGCGCGGGCAGACCGTTGCATTCCTGCGCGGGACTCGGCCGCCCAATCCGTGGGCAACGGCCTGAAGGGAGCGACATGATCTCCACCGATATCTGCATCGTCGGCGCCGGGCCGGTGGGGGCCACGCTGGCCTGCCTGCTGGCGGGACAGGGCCGGGAGGTGGCGCTGATCGACCGCGCGCCCCTGCCGCCGATGGAGCATCCCGATTTCGACGGCCGCGCCTATGCCATCGCCGCCGGCTCCCGCCGCGTGCTGGATCAGGCGGGGGTATGGGACACGTTGCCCTTTCCCGCCGGGCCGATCCACGCCATCCGCGTGTCCGACGGCAGGCTGGGCCGTCCGGCCTCGCCGCTGTTCCTGCATTTCGATGCGGAGGAGGCAGGGAGCGGCCCGTTCGGCTGGATGGTGGAGGCGCGCAGCCTGCGCATGGCGCTCAACGCGCGGCTGCACGCGCTGCCGGGGGTGCGGCTGTTCGCCCCGGCCGAGGCGGCGGTGGAGCGCGGGGCGGACGGCGCGGTGGTGCGGATCGCCGGCGGGCCCGCCATTGCATGCCGCCTGGTGGTCGCCGCCGAGGGGCGGGGCAGCGCGCTGCGCCGGCAGGCCGGCATTCCCGTCACCCATCTGCCCTACGGCCAGACCGGCATGGTCGGCGCCATGGCGCACGAGCATCCGCACCAGGGCGGGGCGCTGGAGCATTTCCTGCCCGCCGGCCCCTTCGCGCAGCTGCCCATGGCGCCCACCGAGGGTGCCTCCAACCTCTCCGCCTTCGTGTGGACCGAGCGCACGGCGATGGCCGAACGCATCATGGCGCTGGACGACGCGGATTTCGGCCGCGAGCTGTCCCGCCGCATGAACGGCCATCTCGGGGCGGTGCGGCCGCTGGGCCGGCGCTGGAGCTATCCGCTGTCGGCGATGATCGTGCATCGCTACACCGACACGCGGCTGGCGCTGATCGGCGATGCCGCCCACGGCATCCACCCGATCGCCGGGCAGGGGCTCAATCTCGGCTTCCGCGACGTCGCCGGCCTCGCGTCCCTGCTCGCGGGCGCCGAGGATCCCGGCAGCCCCGAACTGCTGCGCCGCTACCAGGCGGCGCGGCGGCCGGACAACCTGCTGATGCTCGCCGCCACCGACGCGCTGGACCGGCTGTTCAGCAACGACCGCCGGCTGGTCCGCCTCGCCCGCGATGTCGGCATCGCCGCCGTGCACCGGCTGCCGCCGCTCAAGCGCCTGTTCATGCGGCAGGCGATGGGGGCGCTGACGGGTTAGGCGCCCGCCCGCACCACGTTCAGCAGCGGGCGCCCGGCGGCGAGGCGGTTGATGTTGTCGGCCATCGCCTGCTGCCGGCGGCGGATGGTGCCGCGGCTCCAGCCGGACATGTGCGGCGTCATCACGATGTTGTCCAATTCGTGGAACGGCAGGCGCGAGGGCAGCACAAGCGCGTCCGGCGCCGGCGGATACTGGTACCAGGTGTCGATCACCGCCCCGCCGATCCGCCGCTGGCGCAGCGCGTCGTACAGCGCCGCCTCGTCCACCACCGGGCCACGCCCGACATTGACCAGCACCGCATGCGGCCGCATCGCCGCGAAGGCCGCGGCATTCACCAGCCCTTCCGTGCCCGGCGCCAGTGGCAGCGAGGCGACGATGAAATCGGCCGAGCCGAGGAAATCGTGCAGCGCATCGAGCCCGAAGGCGCGATCCACCAGCGCCGTGTCGATCGGGCCGCGATTGGCGGCGTGCACCACCAGCCCGAAGGCCCGCGCCCGCTTCGCCACCTCCTGGCCGATGCGGCCGAAGCCGAGCAGGCCGATGGTGCGGCCCTGCATCTCGTCATGCACCGTGGCGCCGCTGCTGGCCCAATAGGCCCATTCGCCCCGCCGCAGCCGGGCGTCGGCATCGGGCAGGTTCACATGGCGCAGCAGCAGCGCCGCCATCACATATTCGGCGATGGCGTGCTCATGGCCAAAGCAGTTGCACACCCAGGCCGAAGGCGGCAGCAGCGCCAGGTCGATCGAATCGGTGCCGGCGCCGGCGGCGTGGAACAGCCGCAGCCCGGCGGGCACTGGCATGCCCGCGCGAAAGGCGGGGCCGATGATCACCTCCGCCGCCGCGAAGCACTCCGCCTCGCCCGGCCCCGTCAGCTTCCCGGACAGCGTGGCGATGTCGTGCGGCGCGTCCAGCCCCGCCGCGAATCCATCCGCGAAGGCGGCCCCGTTGTCGCCATGGAAGACGATGCGCATGCGTCCCTCTCCGATCATATCGGCGGTCATGAAGAATGACCGCCGATATGAGTCTTTGTTTAGCGCGCCGCCGCCGGCCAACCCGGCGCGCGATACCAATGGCCCTTCGCGATGGAAGAGTCATCGCTTCGTGCCATTGGTATCAGTTCGCGATGTCCTGGGCGATGTCGTGGAACAGCCGCGCCGGCAGGCCGCCGCCGCTGACCTGCTTCATCGGCGTGTTGTCGTCATTGCCCATCCACACGCCGATGATCAGACCGCTGCCGGCGCCGCCGACATCGCCGATGAACCAGGCGTCGCGGAAATCCTGCGTGGTGCCGGTCTTGCCGCCCACCACCCGGCCGGGCACGGCGGCCGGCCGGCCGCTGCCGTTGCGCACCACCCCCAGCAGCATGCCGCGCATCATCTCCGCGATGTCCGGATCGATCACCCGGCTCGCCTGCGGGCGCGGAGCGGCGGCGGTGCGCCCGCCCGCCCGCAGCGAGTCCAGGCCGGTGGGCGGCACGCGCAACCCGCCGTTGAAGAAGGCGGCATAGGCGTCCGCGATCTCCAGCAATCCCACATCGCCGGTGCCCAGCGCCAGCGTGTCGTTGGTGGGCAGCGAACCCGCGATGCCCAGCCGGTGCGCCACCTCGATCACCGCGCGCGGGCCGCCGGCCTGGATCAGCAGCCGCACCGCGGCGGTGTTGAGCGACTGTGCCAGCGCCTCGGCCAGGCTCACCTCGCCGCGGAACTTGCCGTCGTAGTTGGAGGGGCTCCAGCTGCCCAGCCGGATCGGCCCATCCATCACCGTATCGTCGGGCCGCGCGCCCTTCTCCAGCGCCGCCAGCCAGACGAAGGGCTTGAACGAGGAGCCCGCCTGCCGCCGCGCCACCACCGCGCGATTGAACGGGCTGGTGCGATAGTCCCGCCCACCCACCATCGCCCGCACCGCCCCGGTCGCCGCGTCCAGCACCACCACGGCGGCCTGGCCCACCCCGGCCTGGGCGCCCGGCCCGTCCAGCAGCGCCGCCACCTTGCCCTCCACCACCGCCTGCATGCGCAGGTCGAGCGTGGTGCGCACCACCGCGTCCGCCCCCTCGTCCAGCAGCGGCTGCGCCTGCTCCGACGCCCAGTCCGCGAACCAGCCGGCGGTGGCGGCGCGCTGGGGGAAGGCGATCTGCGCCGCGGCGTCCTTGGCCTGCTGGGCGGTGGCGGCGCCGTTCTCCACCATCGCCGCCAGCACCTCGCGCGCCCGCTGCGCCGCGGCGGCGGGATCGACGCGCGGATTGAACCGGCTGGGCGCCCTCGGCAGCCCGGCGATCACCGCCGCCTGCCACAGATTCACCTGCCGGGCGGACACGCCGAAATACAGCCGCGCCGCCGCGTCCACCCCAAAGGCGCCGGAGCCGAGATAGACCCGGTTCAGCCAGATCTCGAGAATCTCCTGCTTGGTGAAATGCCGCTCCAGCCACAAGGTCAGCAGCACCTCCTGCACCTTGCGGCGGAAGGTGCGGGCATTGGTCAGGAACAGGTTCTTGGCCACCTGCTGGGTGATGGTGGACCCGCCCTGCACCACCCGCCCGGCCTGCAGATTCACCAGCCCGGCCCGCGCGATGCCCACGAGGTCGAGCCCCATATGGCTGTAGAAGCGCCGGTCCTCCACCGCCACCGCGGCCGCCGGCAGATAGGGCGGCAAATCCTTCAGCCGCAGCGGATCGCCCACCACGTCGCCATAGGTCGCGAAAATCCGCCCCGACGCATCCTCCAGCGTCAGGCTCGGCCGCCGCGCGGCATCCAGCGCCGTCTCCGGCCGCGGCAGATCCCAGGAGAACACCAGCAGCACCAGGCCGCCGGCCAGCAACCCCCAGATACCCAGGATGATCGCCCACTTGACCAGAAACCACGCCCACCGCCCCCGCGCCGGCCGCCGACGCACGGCCCGCTGCGACGGACCGGCCTGGGACGGGGCGATGTGCGGGGCACGATACATCCGCCCCTGCTAGCCGAATTCCCGCCGCGCCGGAATTGGGCGAGGTGGCGGGATCATCAAGGCAAGGCGAGGGGCGCTGCCCCTCGACCCCGCTGGGGCCTCAGGCCCCAGACCCCATTCGTTATGTTCGATCGCCCGACCGGGCGAGATGGATTTGATGGGCCTGCGGCCCGAAGGTCAGGCGGCGCGGGCGATGGCCTGCCACACCTTCTCGGGGGTGGCGGGCATGTCGATATGGGTCACGCCGATCGGGGCCAACGCATCGACGATGGCGTTGATCACCGCCGGCGGGCTGCCCACCGCGCCTGCTTCGCCGGCGCCCTTCACGCCCAGCGGGTTGGTGCCGCAGGGCACCTCGATCAAATCCACCTCGATGTTCGGCAGGTCGGCGGCGCGGGGCACGGCGTAGTCCATGAAGCTGGCGGAGAGCAGCTGGCCGGACTCGGCATCGTAGGAGGTGCGTTCCAGCACCGCCTGGCCGAAGCCCTGGGCCACCCCACCATGCACCTGGCCGCGCACGATCATCGGGTTCACCGCCTTGCCCACGTCGTCCGTCACCGAATAGCGCAGCACGTCGATCATGCCGGTGTCCGGGTCCACCTCCACCTCGGCGATGTGGCAGCCATTGGGGAAGGTGTGGCTGTCGATATTCGCCACCTCGGCGGCATCGAGCGTGGTGACGTCCTCGCCCTTCGCGGCGCGGGCGCGCTGCTGGGTGGCGAGCGTGATGATGTCCATGCCGCGATCGGTGCCGACGATGCTGAACCGGCCCTGCTCGAACACGATGTCGGCGGGGGCCGCTTCCAGCACTTCGGAGGCGGCCTTCTTGCCCTTCTCGATCACCGTGCTGGCGGTCAGCAGAATGGCCTGGCCCTCGGAATACAGGCTGCGCGCGCCGCCGGTGCCGCCGCCCACCGGGATGGTGTCGGTGTCGCCCTGGCGGATGCGCACCTTCTCGCCGGGCACGCCCAGGCGGTCCACGGTGAGCTGGACATAGGCGGTCTCGTGGCCCTGGCCGGTCGATTGGGTGCCGACGAAGACATCGACGAACCCGTCATCGGCGAAGCGGATTTCCGCGCGCTCGGTGGGGTCGCCGCCGGTGGCTTCCAGGTAGTAGGACATGCCGATGCCACGGCGGCGGCCCTTGGCGGCGGAAGCGGCGCGACGGGCCTCGAAGCCGGTCCAGTCCATGGTCTTCAGGCCGGCATCGAGCAGGATGCGGAAATCGCCGCTGTCGTATTTCTTGCCCATCGGCGAGGTGTGCGGCATCGCCTCCGGCGGCACCATGTTGCGCCGGCGCAGTTCCACCCGGTCGATGCCCAGCTCGCGGGCGGCGGCGTCGATCAGCCGCTCCACCAGGTAGTTGCTCTCCGGCCGCCCGGCGCCGCGATAGGCATCGACCGGCACGGTGTTGGTGAACACGCCGAGGACGTTGGCGTACACGGCCTGGAACCCGTACACGCTGGCCAGCACGCCGGTGCCCGCCAGGGTGGGGATGGCCGGCGCGAAATTGGAAAGATAGGCGCCCATATTGGCGATGTTGCGGGTGCGCAGCGCGAGGAACTTGCCGTTCGCGTCCACCGCCAGCTCGCCCTGCGTGACGTTGTCGCGCCCTTGCGTGTCCGCCAGGAAGGCCTCGCTGCGTTCGGAGGTCCATTTCACCGGCCGGCCCAGCTTGCGCGCGGCGTAGCAGGTCAGCACATGCTCGGGATACAGGAACAGCTTCATGCCGAACCCGCCGCCCACATCGGGCGTGATGATGCGGAAGCGGGCGGGATCGACGTTGAACACCTTGCCGCCCAGCGTGTTCTTCAGCAGCCAGCCGCCCTGGGTGTTGGTGCGCAGCGTCCAGCGTTCGCTCGCCGCGTCGTATTCCGCGACGGCCGCGCGCGCCTCCATCGAGGCGACGACGATGCGGTTGTTGACCACGGTCAGCTTCGTGACATGGGCGGCGGAGGCGAAGAGCTGCTCCACCTTCTCCTTCTGGCCGACCTCCCAGTCGAAGCAGGTGTTGTTCGGCGCCTGCGGCCACACCTGGGGCTGCCCCGCATCGGCGGCGGTGGCGAGGTCGGTGCAGGAGGGGCGCACATCGTAATCGACCACCACCGCCTCCAGCCCATCGCGCGCCGCCTGGGCGGTCTCGGCGACGACGAAGGCGATGGGGGTGCCGACATGGTGCACGGCGTCGATCGCCAGGGTCGGGCGCGGCGGGCTGACCTGTTCGGAGCCGTCGCGGTTCTTCAGGCTGACCAGGCAGGGCAGGTCGCCCAGCCCGTCGGCACGCAGATCGGCCCCGGTATAGACGGCGACCACGCCGGGCACGGCGCGGGCGGCCGCGGCGTCGATATTGGTGATGGCGGCGGCGGCATGGGGGCTGCGCAGCACGGCGCCGTGGAGCGCCCCGGCGACGGAGAGGTCATCGGTATAGGAGCCGTTGCCCTTGAGCAGCCGCGGGTCTTCCACGCGGCGGACGGGCTGGGCGAGGCCGAACTTGGTGGTCATGCAATGGCTCTCCGGCGACGGATCGTGAGGCGTTCGGGCGGCAGCATGTACGGATCGCCGGCCATCGCCAAGTGCGGGGCAGGCGCTGTTGTCGATGGGATATGGCGAGGCGGCTCCTTCGCATTCTCGATTGTGCTTGCGTTGCGGCGCGCAACGAAGCGAGGGCCGACATGCGAAGAATGAGGAAAAGTGATCCCTCTCCCGTTTCTTTGCCCCGGCCTGGCTGCCCCAGGGCGCCGCGCGCGGAGCCCGGCGCCACCCTCGCGAAAGCCGGACCGCGCCTCAGTGCGACGCCGCCGCGCTCCGCCGCCCGAAGCGCCGCTTCACCCGCTCCCGCGCCCCCTGGAACGTCACGTAGAGCATCGGGATCAGGAAGATGCCGATCGTGCTCGCCGCGATCATCCCCCAGAACACCGGCGTGCCCACCGAGCGCCGCGACAGCATCGCCGCCCCCTGCGCGGTGATCAGCGGCACCAGCCCGAGGATGAAGGCGATGGAGGTCATCATCACCGCGCGGAACCGCATCTTGGCCCCCAACGCCGCCGCCTGGTGCAGGGCGTGGCCGGCCTCGCGCTGCTCCTTGGCGAATTCCACGATCAGGATGCCGTTCTTCGCCGCCAGCGCGATCAGCACCACCAGCCCGATCTGCGAGTAGAGGTCGAGCGCCGAACCCGACAGCATCACGCCGACATAGGCGCCGAGCACGCCGATGGCGACCGACAGCAGCACGGGGATGGGAATCACCCAGCTCTCGTACAGCCCCACCAGGAACAGATAGGCGAACAGCACGGCGAGGCCGAGGATCGGCCCGGTCTGGCCGGTGGACTGCACCTCCTGATACGAGGTGCCGGACCATTCGAACGCATAGCCCGGCGGCAGCGTGCGGTTGGAAATCTCCGCCATCGCCGCCAGCGCGTCGCCCGAGGAGACGCCCGCCGCCGGCCCGCCATTCACCGTGATGGCACGGTAGTTGTTGAAGCGGCTGATGGTCTGCGGCCCCAGCACGATGCGCGCGTCGGCCAGCGCGCGCAGCGGCACCATCTGCCCGGTCTTGTTGCGCACGAAGATGCGCCAGACGGCGGAGAGGTCGGTGCGGTCCAGCGCCTCGCCCTGCAAATTCACCTGCCAGGTGCGGCCATAGAGGTTGAAGTCGTTGACGTAGATTCCGCCCAGCGTGGCCTGCAGCGTGGTGAAGATGTCGCTCACCGCCACCCCGAGCGCCTGCGCCTTGTCGCGATCGATGTCGAGATAGATCGAGGGCGCGGTGGAGGTGAAGGTGGCGAACACCCGGGCCAGCCGCTTGTCCTGGTTGGCCGCCGCCGTCAGGCCGAACATGACGCTGCCCATCTCCACGGGGTCGCGCCCTTCCAGGTTCTGCAGCTGATATTCGAACCCGCCGGAGGTGGACAGGCCGATGATCGGCGGCAGGTTGAAGGGGAACACCACGGCCGAGCGGATCGCCTGGGCGCCGCCGAACACCCGCCCGATGATGGTCTGTACCTTGTCGGCCGTCGCCTCGCGCTGGGCGAAAGGCTTCAGCCGGGCGACCATGAAGGCGGAGTTGGCCTGCGCCCCGCCATCGAGCAGCGAGAAGCCGACGATGGACAGCACGTTGTCCACCTGCGGAATGCCCTTCAGCAGCCCTTCCACCCGCTGCACCACGCCGCGCGTGCGGGCGACGGAGGCGCCGTCCGGCAACTGCACGGCGACGAAGAACACGCCCTGGTCCTCTTCCGGCAGGAAGCCGGTGGGCGTGCGCATCGCGGTGGCGTAGATGCCCGCCCCGGCGCCGGCGATGGCCAGCAGGGCGAGGATGGAGACGCGCAGCAGCCGGCGCACGATGGCGGCGTAGCCGTCGCGCACATGGTCGATGCCGCGCAGCACGGCGCCCATGATGCCGCGCCGCGGCGAATGGCGCAGGAACACGCCGCACAGGGCGGGCGACAGGGTCAGCGCGTTGATCGCGGAGATCACCATCGCCACGCTGATCGTCACCGCGAACTGGCGGAACAGCTGGCCGGACACGCCGGGGATGAAGCCCACCGGCACGAACACCGACAGCAGCACCAGGGTGATGGCGATGATCGGGCCGGTGATCTGCGCCATCGCCTTCTTCGCCGCGTCCTTCGGCGACAGGTCCGGCTCCTCCTCCAGCACGCGCTCGACGTTCTCCACCACCACGATGGCGTCATCGACCACGATGCCGATGGCCAGCACCATGGCGAGCAGCGAGACGGTGTTGGCCGAATAGCCCAGCACCAGCAGCACCGCGAAGGTGCCGATCAGGCTGACCGGCACGGCGACGGTGGGAATGATGGTCGCGCGCAGGTTGCCCAGGAACAGGAAGACCACGATCACCACCAGCACGAAGGCTTCCAGCAGCGTCTGGATCACGCCCTGGATGGTCTCGGCGACGAAGGTGGAGGAGTCGTAGAAGATGGTCTTGCGCAGCCCGTCGGGGAAGCGCTTCTCCAACGTGCCCAGCACCTCCGCCACGCGCGCGGAGGTGGCCACCGCGTTGGCGCCCGGGGCGAGATACATGCCGATGGTCACGGCGGGGTTGCCGTTCAGCCGGCTTTCGGTGTCCTGCGAGGCGGCGCCCAGCTCGATCCGCGCCACGTCGCGCACCCGCAGCACGGAGCCGTTGGGGTTGGCGCGCAGCACGATGTTGCCGAACTCCTCCGGCGTGGCCAGCCGCCCCTTGGTCTGCAGATTGAGCTGGAACGGCACGTCGCCATCCATCGGCCGCGCGCCCACACGCCCCACCGCCGCCTGCTGGTTCTGGCCCTGGATGGCCAGGATGACGTCGGACGGCGACAGGTTCAAATCCACCAGCCGGTCGGTGTGGAACCAGATGCGCATGGAGTAGTCGAGCGCCCCGAACACGAAGGCCTGGCCCACGCCGGGCACGCGGGTCAGCGCGTCGAGCACGTTGATGGTGACGTAGTTGCTGATGAACAGCGGCGTGAGCTTGTCGCCCTCGCTGTAGAATTGCAGGAACTCCAGGATGGCGGAGGACTGCTTCTTGACCGTCACACCCTGGCGCTGCACCTCCGCCGGCAGGCGCGACAGCGCGGCCTGCACGCGGTTGTTCACGTTGACGGTGTCGATATCGGGGTCGCTGCCCAGCGCGAAGCTGACGGTGAGCGAGTAGCTGCCATCGTTCGCGCTGTTGGACTTCATGTACAGCATCTTGTCGACGCCGTTGATCTGCGCCTCCAGCGGCTGCGCCACGGTCGCCTCCACCACCGCGGCGGAGGCGCCGGGGAAGCGGGTGGTGACCTGCACCTGCGGCGGTACGATGTCCGGGAACTGCGCCACGGGCAGGCGGGTCAGCGCGATCAGCCCGGCCAGCGCCGTGACGATGGCGATGACGATGGCCAGGCGCGGCCGGTCAACGAAGATGGCCGAGAGCATGGGGTCAGTTGCTCTTGGGCGCCGGGGCGGCGGCGGCCGGCGGCGGCGTGATCGGTGCCGGGTTCACCACGATGCCCGGCCGCACCCGCTGGATGCCGTCGGCCACCACCAGCTCGCCCTCCGCGAGCCCGGTGAGCACGGCGGCGACGGTGGGGGAGGACTGGCCGAGCGTGATGCGGCGCACCTGCACCTTCTTCTCGGCATCGACCACATAGACGTAGCTGCCCTGCTGGTCCTGCAGCACGGCGGTGCGGGGAATGCCCAGCGCCATCACCGGCTGCACCCCTTCCAGCAGCACGGTGACGAACTCGCCGTCCAGCAGCTCGTGATTGCCCGGCTCGTCCGTCTTCGCGCCGGCGCGCAGCGGGTTGGCGATGCGGGCGCGGAGCGTGACGGTGTCGGTGTTCGCCGCCACGGTGGGGTCCACGTAGTCGAGCGTGCCGGTGGGCCCGTAGGCGCGCCCGTCGGACAGGCGCAGGCGCACCAGCACCGCCGCGAAGCCGCCCTTGTCGGCGTAGCGGTTGCGCAGCTCCAGCGCGGTGCGCACGGAGATGGGGAAGAACACGTACATCGGGTCCTGGCTGACCAATGTCGCCAGCGCGCCGGAGCTCGGCCCCACCACGTTGCCGATGCTGAAATTGGCGCGGCTGATCTTGCCGGCGATGGGCGCGCTGATCGCCGTGTAGTCGAGATTGATGCGCGAGGCGCGCAGCTGGGCGGCGCCGGCGCGGATCTGCGCTTCCAGGCTGGCCTGCTGGGCCACCGCCGAATCGACGTCGGAAACCCGGCCGGCCGGCGAGTTCATCAGCGAGCGGACGCGGGAAAGCGTGGCCTGCGCGTTCTTCAGCAGCGCCTCGTTCTGGGCGATCGCCGCTTCCTTGGCCGCCACGTCCGCTTCGTAGGGGCCGCGCTCCAGGCGGAACAGCAGCTGGCCCTTCTCGACATCCGCGCCCTCGGTGAACAGCCGCTCCACCAGGAAGGCGCTGACGCGCGCGACGAGGTCCACCCGGTCCACCGCCTGGATGCGGCCGATGAACTCGCTGGTCTCGGTGATGGCGTGCGGCTCCACCTTGGCGACACCCACGGCGGGCGGGCCGGGCGGGCCGAACTGGGCGCGCGCCGGAGCCGCCCACAGCAGGGCGGCGGCGAGCAACAGGAGCCGGAGGTGCCTGATCTGGATCATATTGCGCCGCAATATACATGCGCGCCGCGCGGCTTGGCGACCCCGGCTGCCCGGCCGGGCTTTCCACCGCCCGCCCCCGGCCCCATGCTGGCCCCGCACGAAAGGAGATCGCATGTCCGACGGACCGCTGGCCGGGATCAGGGTGGTGGAGTTTGTCCACATGGTGATGGGGCCGACCTGCGGGCTGGTGCTGGCCGATCTCGGCGCCGACGTGATCAAGGTGGAGCCGGCGCCGGACGGGGACAACACGCGCCGGCTGGTGGGCTCCGGCGCCGGGTTCTTCACCATCGGCAACCGCAACAAGCGCAGCCTCGCCGTGAACCTCAAGACCGAGGCGGGCATGGCGCTGGTGCACCGGCTGCTGGCCACCGCGGACGTGCTGATCGAGAATTTCCGCCCCGACGCGATGAGCAAGCTGGGCCTGGGTCACGAGGAACTCGCCGCGCGCTATCCCAGCCTGATCTACTGCTCCTGCAAGGGCTTCCTCGCCGGCCCCTACGCCCATCGCGCGGCGCTGGACGAGGTGGTGCAGATGATGGGCGGGCTCGCCTACATGACCGGGCCGGAGGGGCGGCCGCTGCGGGCGGGCTCCTCGGTAAACGACATCATGGGCGGCATGTTCGGCGCCATCGGCATCCTCGCCGCGCTGGTGGAGCGGCGCGCCACCGGGCGCGGCCGGCTGGTGCAGTCCGGCCTGTTCGAGAACTGCCTGATGCTGGTCGCCCAGCACATGGCGCAATACGCGGTGACCGGCGAGGAGGCCCCGCCCATGGCGGTGCGCCAGGTGGCATGGCCGGTCTATGACATCTTCAACGTCAGCGACGGGCAGGTGTTCGTGGGCGTGGTGACGGACACGCAGTGGCGGCTGTTCTGCGAGGCGTTCGGCCTGCACGGCCTCGCGGCCGATCCCTCGCTGACCACCCAGCGCCAGCGGGTGGAATCGCGCGCCCGCGTGCTGCCGGTGGTCGCCGCCGCCTTCGCGCCCTACACGCGCGCGGCGCTGATGGCCCGCTGCGAGGAACTCGGCCTGCCCTACGCGCCGATCGCCAGGCCTGTCGAGCTGTTCGACGACCCCCATCTCAACGCCACCGGCGGGCTGGTGCCCACCAAGCTCCAGGACGGGCGGATGACCAAGCTGCCCTCCCTGCCCCTCTCGCTCGACAACGAGCGCCCCGCCCTGCGCCGCCAGCCGCCCCAGGTGGGCGAGCACGACACGGAGCTGGCGCGCGAACTGGGCTATGGCGAGGCGGAGATCGCCGCGCTGCGCGAGAACGGCGTGCTGGTCTAGCCTTTCATCACCGGCCACGTATCCGCCACCCGATACCCCTCCGGCCAGGGATCGTCCGGGTCGAGCATGTGCTGGTGCGTGCCGGTGATCCAGGCGCGGCCGCTGATCGAGGGGATGATCGCCGGGCGATCGCCGACCGTCGTCGCCGCCTCCAGCACGCAGTGGAAGCGCGAGCCGATGATCGACTCGCCGATGAACCGCCCGCCCACCGCCAGCTCGCCGCGCGCGTGCAGCACCGCCATGCGGGCGGAGCAGCCGGTGCCGCAGGGCGAGCGGTCGAGCTTGCCGGGGCGGATCGCCACCGCGTTGCGGCCGAGCTTCACCCCGTCCTCCTCGGCGAGCGGCATGGCGAACTGGCAGAAGGAGATGTGGTTCCAGTCCGGGTTGGTCGGGTGGGCGAAGCCGAGCTGGGCATTGGCGGCCGCGGTGATGCGGGTGCCGAGTTCGGCGATGTCGCGCGCCTCGTCCGGCCGCACCGCGAGGCCCAGCGCCGGCGCGTCCACGATCACGAAGCTGTCGCCGCCATAGGCGGTATCGACGCGCAGCGTGCCCAGGCCGGGCACCTCCAGCGCCGCGCCGAGCCGGTCGGCGAAGCTCGGCAGGTTGCGCACGGTGATGCGCTCGGCCTTGCCGGCGCGGCAGGCGGCGCGCACCTCCACAAGCCCGCCCGGCGCTTCCAGCACCAGCCGCGTCTCCGGCTCCGTCATCGGCGCCAGCCCGCTGTCGAGCAGCACGGTGGCGACGCAGATGGCGTTGGAGCCGGACATCGGCGGCGTGTCCTCCGGCTCCATGATGATCCAGGCGAACTGGGCGCGAGGGTCCCTGGGCGGCACCAGCAGGTTGACGTGGCGGAACACCCCGCCGCGCGGCTCGTTCAGCATGAAGCGGCGCAGCGACTGGTCGGAGGCGATGAAGCGGGATTGCGCCCACAGCGTCTCGCCCGGCGGTGGGGCGACGCCGCCGACGATGACGTCGCCGACCTCCCCCTCGGCATGGCAGCTCACGACATGGATCAAACGGGTGCTGCGCATGGTCAGGGAAGTGCCTTCTCGATATCCGTGAAAACCTGCGCCAGCGCCGCCAGCTGGGCCTGCACGGCGGCGGGCGCGCCCGGCTCGGCGAGCGGCGCCTCGGCCGCGAAGCTGCGTTGCAGCAGGATGCGCGGCGTGGCCTGGTTGGCGATGAGGGTGATCGACAGCACCGCGCGCGCCCGTCCCTGGGCCGGCTCGGCCCACAGGGTGAGCAGCTCGCCCTCCATCACCCAGCCCGCATCCATCCGGCTGCCCTGGCCGATCACCGCGGCGAAGCGGCCGCTCGCCGCCAGCCAGCGGCGCAGCGCGTCCTCCACCCCCTCGGCCGGGGGCACCGCCCATTCCTCGAAGAAATCGACGCGCAGGCTGCCGTCCGGCTGCAGGAAGCGCAGCCCGCGCGTGTCCAGCCCCGGCCCGGCCCGCAGCGTGCGCAGCAGCAGCACCCGCCCGTTCGGCCGCGGCGGCAGCGCGATGGGCCGCGGCACCAGCAGCGGCCATTGCCGGCGCGGCTCATAGGGCCGTTCCGATAGTCCGCAGGCCGCCAGCAGCAGCGGCACCCCCATCACGGATCGGCGGCGAACGAGGTGGCGCAAGGCTTCCCTACCTTCCCTGGTCGCGCGGCGGCGGCCCGCCGAAGATGGTGCCGGCGGGGTAGCGCCGCAGCGCCTCGCTGGTCTCGCGCAGGTTGGCCACCGCCGCGCGGGCGTCGCGCAGCACCGGCACCAGGTCGGCCTGGATGTCGCTGGTGCCGGCATTCACCCGCCGCACCGTGGCGTCCAGCGCCGCGATCAGCGGCGGCAGCTTGTTGGCCGCCTCGGCCAGCCGGTCGGCGGCGCGGGTGGCGCTGGCCATCAGCTCGCGCGTCTGCTTGCCGTCGGCGAGGCCGCGCACCGCCGTGGAGGTGGACTTCAGATCCGCCGTCAGCGCCGGCAGGTTGGCGTCCGCCACCGCGCCGCGCAGCGAACGCAGCAGGGCGGAGGCCTCGGTGAGCGTGGCGTGAACGTCGCCCTTGGTGAGGTCCTCGTTCAGCCCGTCGATCAGCGTCTGCACCGAGCCGGCGAGCGCCTTGAGGTCGATGTCCTGCAGCCGGTTGAGGATGGTCTGGGCCGCGTCCTGCACCTGGGTGATGGTGCTGGGGATGGAGGGCACGATGGGATAGACCGGCGCCCAGGGCACGTGCTCCACCGGGAAGCGCGCGGGATTGACGAAATCGAGCTCGATATAGGCCAGCCCGGTGATGCCCTGCGAGGCGAGGCGGGCGCGCAGGCCCAGGCGGATCAGCTCGTCCACGTCCGGCGTCTCGCCCATCCGGGCGGGGGCGACGATGTAGCGCACGAAGACCTGCCGCCCCGCCTCCGCGTTGAAATCGAGCCGCTTGGCCACGCCATAGGCGGCCGCGACCAGGCCGATCTCCGTCACCTGGCCCAGGGTCACGCCGCGATAGGTCACCGCCGCGCCCACCGCCAGCCCCTGCACGGATTCGCTGAAATAGCTCTCCATGCGCAGCCCGTCGCGCACCCGGTTGCGGCCGAGGAACAGCACCAGCGCCACGCCGGCGATGACGCAGGCGACCAGCAGCAGCCCGACGCGCAGATAGGTGCCGGTATTGCGCATCAGCCAGCCGCTTCCTTCACTTCCTCGCGGCGGAAGAACGCCCGCACCACCGGCTCCCTGCTCTCGTCGCGCAGCTTGCGCGGATCGCCCTCGGCGATCATGCCCTGGGCGGCCTTGTCCAGCATGATGCAGCGATCGGCAATGGCCAGGATGGAGGCCAGCTCGTGCGTCACCACCACGAAGGTGGCGCCGAGGTCGCGGCGCAGGTCGAGGATCAGCCGGTCGAGCCCCGCCGAGGTGATCGGATCGAGCCCGGCGGAAGGCTCGTCGAGGAACAGCAGCGGCGGGTCGAGCGCCAGGGCCCGGGCGATCGCCGCGCGCTTGGCCATGCCGCCGGAAATCTCCGCCGGCATCAGCGTGGCCGCGTCGCCGAGGCCCACCAGGGCGAGCTTGGCCCGCGCCACCTGCGCCCGCGCGCGGGCCGACAGGCGCGTGTAGATCTCCAGCGGGAACATCACGTTCTCCAGCAGGCTGAGCGAGCCGAGCAGCGCGCCGGCCTGGAACATCACCCCGATCTCGCGCAGCACCTCGCCGCGATCGGCGTACATGTCGTGGCCCAGCACCTCCACCCGCCCCTCGGTCGGCGGCAGCAGGCCGATGATCTGGCGCATCAGCGTCGATTTGCCGCAGCCGGAGCCGCCGAGGATGACGAAGATCTCGCCGCGCGCCACCTCGCAGCTGACATGCCGGTAGATCACCCGGCTGCCGAAGCTCTGCGCCACGTCCTGCACCCGCACCGCCGGTTCGCCCATCCCCTACAGTCCCAAGCGGTAGAAAAGAACCGCGAACAGCCCATCGAGCAGGATGGTTCCCACGATGCCGCCCACCACCGCCCGCGTGGTGGACAGGCCCACCGCGCGCGGCCCCAGCCCGGTGCTGAGCCCCGCCCGGCAGCCCACCGCCGCCACCACCGCGCCGAACCCGGCCGCCTTGACCAGCCCGCCATAGAAATCGGCCGGCGTCACCCAATAGGCCACCTGGTTGCCGATGATCACCGGCGGGAACCCGGCGCCCACCATCACCAGCAGCATGCCCAGCAGGCCGGACAGTTCCAGCGCGATGGTCAGCGCCGGCATCACCAGCACGGCGGCGATCAGCCGGGGCAGCACCAGCACCGTCATCGGGTCCAGCCCCATGGTCTCCAGCGCGTCGATCTCCTGGTTCACCTTCATCGTGCCGATCTCGGCGGCGAAGGCGGAGCCGGTGCGCCCGGCCAGGATCACCGCGGCGAGCAGCGGGCCGAGCTCGCGCACCAGGCTGATGGCAACGAGGTTGGAGACGTAGATGTCCGCCCCGAAGCGGCGCATGGGAACCAGCGACTGGAAGGACAGGATCAGCCCGATCAGCACGCCCAGCAGCAGCGAGAGGGGAATGCCGCGCACCCCCGCCTGGTCGGCCACCCGCAGCAGGTCCGACGGGCGCAGCATGTATCCGCGCGTCGGCAGGCGGACCAGCGCCACCACCGCCTCACCGACGAAGGCGATGCCGCCGGTGCACAGGCCCAGGCCGCCGCGCAGCGCGTCGCGCCAGTTGAAGCCGGGCGGTGGCGGGGGCCGGCCGGGCGGCGGCAGGGCGCGCAGCCGGTCGAGCAGGGCGGCGACCCGCTCGTCCGCCCCTTCCAGCACCGCCTCGCTGCCCTGGGCGCGCTCGGCTTCCAGCAGCAGCGTGGCGCCGCCGGTGTCGCAGGCGGTGACCTCGCCGAGCGCGAAGACCAGCCTTCCCCCCTTGGCCCGCACGGCCGCGGCCAGCACCTTGTCCCAGCTTGGGCCGATCCGCGCGGTTTCCAGCGGCCCGGCGAAGCGCAGGGTTCCGCCCTCCGCCGAAAACGTGAACGGCGTGTCCATCACCGCCCGAGCCAGGCGTTGAACCTCTGGCTCAGCTTGTCGAGATTGTCCTTCCAGAACGCCTCGTCCGCCGGCAGCTCCACCTGCAGGGCGGCGGGCGCGGTCGGCGAGACGGCGAGCTGTTCGGCCGGCAGCCCGTCATTGGCCCCCTTGGCCAGCCCGCCATAGAAGGCGAGGCCCGGCAGCTTGGCGCCCAGCTTCGGATCCGTGGCGAAGGCGAGGAACTTCACCGCCAGCGCGGCATTCGCCGCCCCCTTCGGGATGGCCCAGAACCCGATGGCCGGCAGGCCGCCGGCCCATTGCAGGCCGAAGCTGCGCGGCTGCGGGGTGGCGGCGGCGGCGCGGTTGGCCTCGGCGATTTCCGGGCTGGGGGCGCTGGTCATCAGCACCTCGCCCCCGGCGAGGATGCGCATCGCCTCCTCGTCCGTCTGCCACCACACGAGATAGGGGCGCAGCTGGTCGAGCTTGCGGAAGGCGCGGTCCACCCCGGCCTCGGTGCGCAGGGTGCGGTACACGTCGGCCGGCGCCACGCCGTCGGCCATCAGGGCGAATTCCAGGTTGCCGCGCACGCCCTGGCGCAGGCCGCGCTTGCCCGGCACCTTCACCACGTCCCAGAAATCCTGCCAGCCCGGCGCGGCCGGGTGCTTCTCGCGGTCCCATGACAGGATGGTGGCGCGCATCGCCGCGCCCATGCCGCAATCGGTGGCGCCCTGGGGCAGCATGCGGTCGCGCCCGCCGATGGCGGTCCAGTCGAGCTTCTCCAGCAGCCCGGCCTCGCAGGCTTCCTGCAATTCCGCGCCGGTCAGCAGCACCACATCCCAGGCCGGGCCGCCCGCGACGGCGGCGCGCAGCGCGTCCATGCCCCCCTCCCAGCTCGCCGTCTCCACCTTCGCCCCCTCCGCGCGGCCGCTCTCGGCGAAGGCGCGAACATAGACGTCGTCCAGCGCGGCGGCGGCGAAACCGGCGCGCAACGCGATGGTGAAGTCGCGCGCCCAGGCCGGGGTTCCGGCGCAGAGCAGCACCAGGGCGGCGGCGAGCAGGCGGATCACGGCGGGGCCTCGAAGGCGGCGGCGTGGTGCGGCTGCCAGGCGATGGCGGCCGGCTGGCCGATGGCGAGCCCGCCCATCGGCACGCCGGCGGGACGGCGCACGGTGAGTTCGCCGCCGCCCTCCAGCGACAGGCGCAGGCGCAGATGGTCGCCGCGATAGGCCGCCTCCAGCAGCCTGGCGGACAGCGCGCCCTCGCCCATGTCCTCGGCGGCGGCGGCGGCGACGGCCACGCGCTCCGGCCGCACGGCGACGACGCAGCGCCGTCCGGGACGGGCACCGGCCAGCCGCGCCTCCACCTCGCCGCCACCGGCCAGGCGCACCCGGGCCAGGCCTTCCTCGGCCAGATCGTCATCGGCCAGCATCTCGCCCGGCAGCAGGTTGGTCTCGCCGAGCAGCCGGGCGACGGACAGGCTGGCGGGGGTTTCGTAGAGCGCCTGGGGCGTGTCGAGCTGGCGCAGTTCACCCTGCTCCATCACGCCGATCCGGTCGGACAGCGCCACGGCCAGCGCGGGGTCGCGCGTGGCGTGCAGCAGGGTCAGGCCCAGCTCGCCGCGCAGCCGGGCGATGTCCTCGGCCAGCGCGGCCCGCTCGGCCTCCTCCAGCGCCGCCAGCGGCTCGTCCATGACGAGCAGGGCGGGGGCGAAGACCAGAGCACGGGCCAGCGCGACGCGCTGCTGCTCGGCGAGGGACAGCTCCTGGGGCATGCGCGCATCCAGCCCCGCCAGCCGCGTCCTGTCCAGGGCGGCGGCGACGCGTTGCCGCCGTTCCGCGCGGGCAATGCCGCGCACCGCGAGCGGAAAGGCGACGTTCTCCGCCACGCTGAGATGCGCGAACAGCGCGGGCGCGGGGAACATCACGCCGATGCCGCGGCGATGCGGCGCCACGCCCGCGAGCGACGCGCCGCCGAAGTTGATCTCGCCGTCATCCGGCGCCGTGAACCCCGCCAGCATCGTCAGCGCCGCGCTCTTGCCGGCACCCTTGGCGCCGAGCAGCGCGACCGCCTCGCGCGGGGCGAGGTCGAACGAAAGCTCGCGCACCGCCACGACCGCCCCGAAGCTCTTGCGCACGCGGCTGAAGCGGAGCAACGGGGCGGCTTGCGGCGAAGCGGCGGGCATCTCGATCCTTGCGTCGGCCACATCCTTGTGTCAGGCCGTATGTATCTGGTCGCGAGGCCGCCATTTGCGCCGCCCGGATCGATTTCCGCAACAGAGGAGTGGGGTTCGATGGCCACCGGCAACGAGACGACGCCCGATCTGGCCCAGCAGCTGGAGGCGCTGCGCGCGGAAGTGGCGGAGCTGCTGCGCGAACGCACGGCGGGCATGGCCGAGGCGGCGCGCCACGGCGCGGAGGAGGCCGGGCAGGCCGCGCGCGACCAGATCGCCGCCCTCGGCGAGAGGGTGCGGGAGAAGCCGGTCGCCGCCGTGCTGATCGCCGCCGCCGCCGGGTTCGTGCTGGCGCGGCTGCTGCGCTGACGGTGCGGCCCTTCCACCTCGCCCGCCTCGGCGCCGAGGCGGAGCTGCTGCGGCTGAAGCTGGCGGCCAGCCGCACGGCGGTGCGCCTGGCCCTCGCCGCCCTGGCCGCGCTGTTCCTGGCCTGCGCGCTGGCCGGGCT
>CAMFLK010000019.1 GCA_945957135.1 uncultured Rhodospirillales bacterium | reverse complement strand
TCACTTTCCCTCTTTCTTCGCTTGTCCCGCTGGTTTTGCGTGCGTGGCCCTCGTTTGGTGGCGGTGGGCGCTGACACGGCGATCAAGCGAAGCTTACCTTGACGGCGCCAACCGCAACGCAAGCACAATCGTGAGTGCGAAGGAGTCGCCCCGCGACCTGCGGGAACCTCCACCCGCCCCGCCACATTTCCGCCATATCGGACGGAGGGCGCGATGGGCGACGGAAAGCGGGTCGGGCCGGGGATGCCGGCAATGCGAGCGCGGCAGGGGGTGATCAGCGGGCGGGTGGTGACGGTGCTGGCGGTGTCGCTGGTGCTCGTGGTCGTCGCGTTCATTCTGGCGCGCGTGTTCGGGGTCTGAGCCGTGCAGGACATCGCCGCGCGGATATGGCATTCAAAGGCATGGGGAAACGCCACAAGCCGCCTGTTGAACCGGACTCGCCAACGCTGCGGGCGGGGCTGGCCGGCTTGAACTGGCTCAACCTGTTCGTCGCGGCGTTGCAGGCCGCATTCGGCCCATTCCTCAGCGTCTATCTAGCCGACAACGGCTGGACCAACGCGCAGCTGGGCTTCGCGCTGAGCGTGGGCACCTTCGCGGGCATGCTCGGTCAGGTGCCGGCGGGCATGGTGGTGGATGCGTTGGCGGACAAGCGCTGGGCGGTGGGCACCTGCATCCTGCTGCCGATGGGCGCGGCGCTGATGATCGGCGTGGCGCCGGAGCCGATGGTGGTGATGGCGGCCACCGCTGTGGTGGGGCTGGCCGGCGCGGTGCTAGGCCCCTCGATCGCGGCGCTGACCATGGCGCTGGTGCGGCAGGAGGCGCTGGGCGAGCGGCTGGGCAACAACACGCGCTTCTCGGCGATCGGCGCAGGCGGTGCGGCCGCGGCGATGGGGCTGGTGGGGTCGTGGCTGCCGAAATCCAGCATGTTCATGATGGCCGTGGCCTTCGGCGTGGCGGCGCTGCTGTCCATGCTGCGCATCCAGGGCGCCGATCTTGCCGCGGCCCATACCCGCACCGATCACAGCGCGGCGGTGGCGCGCGGGCAGGCCAAGGAGCATCCCGGCCGCTGCCGCGACATCATGCGCGACCCCGCGCTGATACTGTTCGCGGTGTGCATGGGGCTGTTCTCGCTTGGTAACGCCGCGCTGCTGCCGCTGGTGGCGGCCGAGGCGGCGCGGACCGAGGGCGGGCCGCCGCCCTCGCTGCTGGTGGCCGCCGCCATCCTGGTGCCGCAGGCCATCGCGGCGATGCTGTCGCCGTGGTTCGGCCGGCTGGCGCAGGAGCGCGGCCGGCTGATCGTGCTGCTGCTGGGCTTCACCGCCATGCCCGCGCGCGCGCTGCTGTTCGCGCTCGACTCCAGCTCCCAGGCCACGGTGCTGATCCAGTCGCTGGACGGGCTCAGCGCCGCCTCGCTGGGCGTGATGGTGCCGCTGGTGGTGGCGGACATCACCCGCCGGCAGGGCCGGTTCAACCTGGCCATGGCGATCATCGGCGTGGCGGTGGGGGTGGGCGCGACGGTGAGCACCACGCTGGGTGGGCTGGTGGCTGACGCGTTCGGTACCCGCGCCGCGTATCTCGCGCTTGCACTTGCAGGGTCGGCGGGGCTGGCGCTGGCCTGGCGGAAACTGCCGGATACCGCGCCGCAGGCCGATTTCGTGCCTGCGCCGGGGCGCGCGCGGGCGTAACCTATCCGCGCTTGCCGGCCCGCCTGGGGTGAGCGAGCTCGGTGACCATGCCGTGCAGCGTGCGCAATTCCTGCTCGGTGAGCTCGCCGCGCTGGAACAGGTGGCGGATATTGCGGATCATGCCCGGCCGCTTGTGCGCGTTGCGCAGGAAGCCGCAATTGTCGAGCTCGGCCACGAGATGGATGAGGAAATTGTCGAGCGCGCCCTTGTCGGCCACCGGGCTTTCGTTGGTCATCAGCGCGCGCGGCGGGGTTTCGTCGGCCGCCGTCCACCATTCATAGGCCATCACCATCACCGCCTGGGCGAGGTTGAGGGACATGAATCCGGGGTTGAGCGGGTAGCGCACCAGCGCGTCCGCCCCGGCCATGTCGTCATTGTCCAACCCCGCCCGCTCCGGCCCGAACAGCAGCCCGGCGCGCAGGCCGCGGGCGCATACCGCGCGCAGCTCCGCCGCGGCCCCCCGCGCGGTCAGCACCGGCTTCACGATGTGCCGGGGGCGGGGGCAGGTGGCATAGACATGGTGCAGATCGGCCGTGGCCTCGGCCAGGGTGTCGTGCAAGGTGAGCGAATCGAGGATGCGGTCCGCGCCGGAGGCGTTGCGCCAGGCATTGGGCTGCGGCCAGCCATCGCGCGGGGCGACGAGGCGCAGATGAAACAGCCCGCCATTGCCCATGGCACGGGCCACCGCGCCGATATTGTCGGCGAGCTGGGGGCGGACGAGGATCACCACCGGGCTGTTGCCGATGGGGGCGAGATCGGCGCCACCGTCCTTGCCGGTCATGGGAAGAAGAAAGAATTTTCTTTTTTTGGAAAAAAAGAAGCAAAAAAACTTTTATCCGTTGTTCTTCGTACGGCAGCGCCGAGGCTCGTCTTCAACAGATAAAAAGTTTTTTGGTTCTTTTTTTCAAAAAAGAACACGCTTCCTTTCTTCTTCACGCCCGCCGCCACGTACTTCCGGCAGGCCCATCCTCCACCAGAATCCCCCGCTCCGCGAGTTCCTGCCGGATGGCGTCCGCGCGCGCGAAGTCGCGGGCCTTGCGGGCGGCGAGGCGTTCGGCGAGGCGGGCCTCGATCTCAGCGGCGTCTTCGCCGGTGCCCTGGAACCAGGCGGGGTCGCCAAGCAGGCCGAGCAGGTCGCCGGCGGCGCGCAGGCCGGCGGAGGCGGTGGCGTCGCCGGCCATGGCGGCGTCGGCCAAAGCGTGCATGGCGGACAGGGCGAGCGGGGTGTTGAGGTCGTCGCACAGCGCGTCCATCACGGGCTCGGGCACATCTCCGGCCGGGGCGGGGGTGCGTTCCAGGGCGCGGTAGAAGCGGTCCAGCTCGCGGCGGCCCTCGGCCAGTAGCGCGTCGGAGAATTCGATGGTGCCGCGGTAGTGGCCGCGCAGCAGCAGCAGGCGGATGGCCTCGCCGGGAGCCTTGGCCAGCACGTCGCGCACGGTGAAGAAATTGCCCAGGGATTTGGACATCTTCTCGCCGTTCACGTTCAGCATGCCGTTGTGCATCCACAGCCGGGCGAAGCTGCTGCCGGGGAAGGCGCAGAGCGACTGGGCGCGCTCGTTCTCGTGGTGGGGGAACAGCAGGTCGTTGCCACCGCCATGGATGTCGAAGGTCTCGCCCAGATAGCGCCAGGACATGGCGGAGCATTCGATATGCCAGCCCGGCCGGCCGCGGCCCCAGGGCGAGTCCCAACCCGGCAGGTCGGCGGGCGAGGGTTTCCACAGCACGAAGTCGCCAGGGTTCCTCTTATAGGGCGCCACCTCGATGCGCGCGCCGGCCAGCATCTCGTCCGTGCTGCGGCCGGACAGGCGACCGTATTCGGGGTAGCTGGGCACGGCGAACAGCACGTGACCCTCGGCAGCATAGGCGTGGCCGCTCGCGATCAGCCGCCCGATCATGATTATCATCTCGGCGATGTGGCTGGTGGCGCGCGGCTCGACATCCGGGGGCAGGGCGCCGAGGGCGGCCATGTCGGCGTGGAAATCGGCGGTGGTGCGGGCGGTGATGGCGGCGATGGGCTCGCCGCTCTCGGCGGCCCGGGCATTGATCTTGTCGTCCACGTCCGTGATGTTGCGCACGTACGTCACCTTTGGAAACAGGCGGCGCAGCAGGCGCACGAGCACGTCGTACACCACCACCGGCCGGGCGTTGCCGATATGGGCGAGGTCGTACACCGTGGGGCCGCAGACATAGAGCCGCACATGCGCGGGATCGGCCGGCACGAAGGTCTCGCGGCGGCGGGTCAGGCTATTGTGCAGGCGCAGTTCGGGCATCGGGCGTACCTCGGACGACGGCCCTCGGCGATAGAGGATGGCGTGCGCCCGTGCAATCGACATCGCCGCGCGGCAGCCTTTTCTGCCGCGCACCGTGTTGCGCCGCCGCAGGGTGCATGCTATGCGCCCGGCGCTGGGCCTGCCCCGGCAAATCTTTGCCGCCCTTCGCGCGGCCTTCAAGCATGGGACCGTAGCTTTGGCCTCTGGCGGCACGACGATTTCCACGGGTGGTGGGCTGGCGGACCGGTATGCCGCCGCGCTGTATGCATATGCGAGCGAGCAGTACGCGCTTGACATGGTTGTGGATCAGATGGACGCGCTCGGTCGCCTGATCGACGAAAGCGAGCCGCTGCGCCGGCTGCTGGACAGCCCGCTGGTGGACATCCACACCGCCCAGAAGGCGCTGCGCGCCGTGCTGGAGGAGCAGAGCTTCGGCAAGATCGTTCTCGATTTCACCGGCGTGGTCGTCGCCAACCGCCGCCTGCGCGCGCTGCGTTCCATCATCACCGCCTTCGCCGCCCTGGTCGCCGAGAAGCGCGGCGTGGTGGTGGCGGAGGTGGAGACCGCCCATCCGCTGTCCGAGCTGCAGGAGCAGCAGCTGACCGCCCGGCTGATCGAGGCCGGGTACGGCAACGTCAAGATCATCAAGCGGGTCGATCCGGCCCTGCTGGGCGGGCTGGTCGTCAAGATCGGCGCCCGCCTGTTCGATTCCAGCCTCAAATCCCGGCTGCAGCGCCTGCAGTACGCCATGAAGGGAGCCGCCTGATATGGAGATCCGCCCCGCCGAGATCTCGGAGATTCTGAAGAAGCAAATCGCTTCCTTCGATACCGAGGCCAATATCGCCGAGACCGGCCAGGTGCTGAGCGTGGGTGACGGCATTGCCCGCATCTTCGGCCTGCAGAACGTGATGGCGGGCGAGCTGGTGGAGTTCCCCTCCGCCGGCCTGCAGGGCATGGCGCTGAACCTTGAGACCGACAATGTCGGCGTGGTGGTGTTCGGCGACGACCGCGCCATCCGCGAGGGCGATACCGTCTCGCGCACCGGGCGCATCGTGGACGTGCCGGTGGGCCGTGGCCTGCTCGGCCGCGTGGTCGATGGCCTCGGCAACCCCATTGACGGCAAGGGCCCGATCGAGGGCGAGCGCCGCCAGGTGGAAGTGAAGGCGCCGGGCATCATTCCCCGCAAGTCGGTGCACGAGCCGATGCAGACGGGCATCAAGGCGATCGACGCGCTGATCCCGATCGGCCGCGGCCAGCGCGAGCTGGTGATCGGCGACCGCCAGACCGGCAAGACCGCCGTCATCATCGACACGATCCTCAACCAGAAGGGGATCAACGCCGGCGGCGACGAGAGCAAGAAACTGTACTGCATCTACGTCGCGGTCGGGCAGAAGCGCTCCACCGTGGCGCAGCTGGTGCGCGTGCTGGAGGAAAACGGCGCGATGGACTACTCCATCGTGGTCGCCGCCACCGCGTCGGACCCCGCGCCGCTGCAGTTTCTCGCCCCCTATACCGGCTGCACGATGGGCGAGTATTTCCGCGACAACGGCGCGCATGCGGTGATCTTCTACGACGACCTGTCCAAGCAGGCCGTCGCCTACCGCCAGATGTCGCTGCTGCTGCGCCGCCCGCCGGGCCGCGAGGCCTATCCGGGCGACGTGTTCTACCTGCACTCGCGCCTGCTGGAGCGCGCGGCGAAGATGTCCGACGCCATGGGCGCGGGCAGCCTGACCGCGCTGCCGGTGATCGAGACGCAGGCCGGCGATGTGTCGGCCTACATTCCGACCAACGTGATCTCCATCACCGACGGGCAGATCTTCCTGGAGACGGAGCTGTTCTTCAAGGGCATCCGTCCGGCGGTGAACGTGGGCATCTCCGTCTCGCGCGTGGGCTCGGCGGCGCAGATCAAGGCCATGAAGCAGGTGGCCGGGCGCATCAAGCTGGAGCTGGCGCAGTATCGCGAAATGGCCGCCTTCGCCCAGTTTGCCTCCGACCTCGACGCCTCGACCCAGAAGCTGCTGGCCCGTGGCGCGCGGCTGACCGAGCTGTTGAAGCAGCCGCAGTTCAGCCCGGTGGCGGTGGAGGATCAGGTGCTTGCCCTGTTCGCCGGGACGCGCGGCTATCTGGACGAGATCGAGGTGGGCAAGATCGGTCGCTTCGAGAGCCAGATGCTGAACGAGATCAAGGCCCGCGAGCCGGGCATCGTGGAGGCGGTGCGCGCCGACCGCGAGATCAAGCCGGAGACCGAGAAGAAGCTCGTCGCCTTCCTGGACGGCTTCGCCAAGTCGTTCGCCTGATCGCCGGGCAGAAAGCGCCATGCCCAGCCTGAAGGACCTCCGGGTCCGCATCAACAGCGTGAAGTCCACGCAGAAGATCACCTCCGCCATGAAGATGGTGGCGGCGTCGAAGCTGCGGCGGGCGCAGACCCAGGCCGAAGCGGCCCGTCCCTATGCCGAGCGCATGGAGCGGATGCTGGCCTCGCTCGGCGCCTCGGTGAAGAACTCGCCGACCGCGCCGAAGCTGCTGATGGGCACGGGCAGCGAGCAGAAGCACCTGCTGGTGCCCGTTACCGCCGATCGCGGCCTGGCCGGGGCGTTCAACTCCAGCATCGGCCGCCTGACGCGCAACATCGCACGGCGGCTGGAGGCGGAAGGCAAGACCGTCACCATTATGCCCGTCGGCCGCAAGGGGCGCGATTACCTCAAGCGCGAGCTGGCCTCGCGCATCGGGGCGGACATCTCCTACGCCGGGCGCAAGTCGATCGGCTTCGCCGACGCGCAGGACGTGGCCGCGCGCATCACCGCGATGCTGGAGGCGGGCGACTTTGACGTCTGCACGATCATCTACAACAAGTTCCACTCGGTGATCTCGCAGATCCCGACCGAAATGCAGGTGATCCCCGCGCCGCTGCCCGAGATCGAGGAGGCGGCGCCGGCCGCCGGCGCCCACGCGATCTACGAGTTCGAGCCGGACGAGGAGACCATGCTGGCCCGGCTGCTGCCGCAGAACCTGGCGATCCAGATCTACCGCGCCCTGCTGGAGAGCGCCGCCGGCGAGCACGGGGCGCGCATGACCGCGATGGACAATGCCACCCGCAATGCCGGGGACATGATCAAGCGCCTGTCGCTGAACTACAATCGCGCCCGCCAGGCGAACATCACCAAGGAACTCATCGAGATCATCTCCGGCGCCGAAGCCGTCTGATCCCGATCGACACACAGGAGTCCACCATGTCCAGCAACAATGTCGGGCGCGTGACGCAGGTCCTGGGCGCCGTCATCGACGTCCAGTTCGAAGGCACGCTGCCGTTCATCCAGAACGCGCTGGTCGCGCAGGTGAACGGCCAGAAGCTGGTGCTGGAAGTGGCGCAGGAGCTGGGCGAGAAGACCGTGCGCTGCATCGCCATGGACAGCACCGACGGCATGGTGCGCGGCCAGGAAGTGACGGACACGGGGGCCGCGATCAGCGTGCCCGTCGGCCCGGGCACGCTGGGCCGCATCCTGAACGTGATCGGCGAGCCGGTGGACGAGCGCGGCACCGTGCCGGCGCAAAGCTACATGCCCATCCACCGCGCGGCGCCGAGCTTCGAGGAGCAGGCCGCCTCCGCCGAGGTGCTGGTGACCGGCATCAAGGTGGTGGATTTGCTGGCCCCCTACCTCAAGGGCGGCAAGGTCGGCCTGTTCGGCGGCGCCGGCGTGGGCAAGACCGTGCTGATCCAGGAGCTGATCAACAACATCGCCAAGGCGCATGGCGGCGTGTCGGTGTTCGCGGGCGTCGGCGAGCGCACTCGCGAGGGCAACGACCTCTACCACGAGATGATCGACGCCGGCGTGATCAAGCTGGGCGAGAACGGCTCCACCGACGGCTCCAAGGTGGCGCTGGTCTATGGCCAGATGAACGAGCCGCCGGGCGCGCGCGCCCGCGTCGCGCTGTCGGGCCTGACGCTGGCCGAGTATTTCCGCGACGAGGAAGGGCAGGACGTGCTGTTCTTCATCGACAACATCTTCCGCTTCACCCAGGCCGGCGCCGAGGTGTCCGCGCTGCTGGGTCGCATCCCCTCCGCGGTGGGCTATCAGCCGACGCTGGCCACCGACATGGGCGCGTTGCAGGAGCGCATCACCAGCACCAAGAAGGGCTCGATCACCTCGGTGCAGGCCATCTACGTGCCGGCCGACGACCTGACCGACCCGGCGCCCGCCACCTCCTTCGCCCATCTCGACGCCACCACCGTGCTGTCGCGCCAGATCGCGGAGCTGGGTATCTACCCCGCGGTGGACCCGCTCGACTCCACCTCGCGCTCGCTCGACCCGCGCATCGTGGGCGAGGAGCACTACACGGTGGCGCGCGAGGTGCAGAGGGTGCTGCAGACCTACAAGTCGCTGCAGGACATCATCGCCATTCTCGGCATGGACGAGCTGTCGGAAGAGGACAAGCTGGTGGTGGCGCGCGCGCGCAAGATCCAGCGTTTCCTGTCGCAGCCCTTCCACGTGGCCGAGGTGTTCACCGGCTTCCCCGGCGTGTTCGTGCCGGTGGCCGACACGATCCGCAGCTTCAAGGCGATCGTGAACGGCGAATACGACCATTTGCCGGAAGCTGCCTTCTACATGGTCGGCACCATCGAGGACGCGGTGAAGAAGGCCGAGTCGATGAAGACCGCGGCCTGAGCTTCGGAGATTCGCCATGCCCATCGATCTGGAAATCGTCAGCCCGGAGAAGCTGCTGCTCTCCCGCCCGGTGGACATGGTGGTGATCCCCGCGGCGGAGGGCGAGATGGGCGTGCTGGCCAATCATTCGCCCATGATCGTGCTGCTGCGCGGCGGCAACGTGCGCCTGTATGAGGGCGGACGGGTGAGCGAGGAGCTGTTCGTCTCCGGCGGCTTCGCCGAGATCACGCCGCAGCGCGTGACGGTGCTGGCCAATGAGGCGACGGCGCCGGCCCAGCTGTCCCGCGCCGAGGCGGAGCGCCGGGTAAGTGCGGCGGAGGCCGAGTACGCCGCCGCCGAGAAGGCTGACCCCACCGTTCAGGACGCGGCAATGGACAAGCTGCAATCCGCCCGTGCCATGCTCGCGGCCGCCCCCTCCGCCTGACAAGTGTGGCCTGACGGGTTGCACCGGCACAGGCCGCCGGGTGTAACATCGCTGTCATCCACGCAGCGGAAGCGGCGAGCGACATGAAGCACTGGCGCATGGAAGAGGTCCCCTGGGACCAGTTTGACCCGTCCAAGGTCGATTCCGCCGTGGTGCCGCTGGTCAAGGCGGCCGCGATGGTGGAGCGCAACGGCACCGATTACGGCATCTACCTGAACAACATCTTCCACGACGACCCCGATTTCCGCCAAGCCGCGGACAATTGGAGCGTGGAGGAAGTGCAGCACGGCGACGCGCTGGGCAAATGGGCGATGCTGGCCGACCCGCACTGGGACTACGCCGCCGCCTTCGCCCGCTTCCGCGCCGGCTACCGCATTCCACTGGAAGCCGCCAGCTCCGTGCGCGGTTCGCGCACCGGCGAGCTGATCGCCCGCTGCATGGTGGAGACCGGCACCTCCAGCTACTACAGCGCACTCGGCGACCTGACGGAGGAGCCGGTGCTGCGCCATATCTGCCGGCTGATCGCCGCGGACGAGTTCCGCCACTTCAAGCTGTTCTACGACCATATGCGCCGCTATTTGGCGCGCGAGAACCTCTCCTTGCTGCGCCGCCTGCGCATCGCCGCTGGCCGTATCGGGGAGAGCGAGGATGACGAGCTCGCCTACGCCTATCATTGCGGCAACGAGCCGGAGAGCACGGAATACGATCACAACCGATGCGTCGCCGCCTATATGGGCCGTGCCATGGCGATGTACCGGTTCCGCCATATCGAGCGCAGCACGGGTATGGTGCTGAAATCCGTCGGCCTGCCGCCGCGCGGCCGGCTGTCGGATCTGTCCGCCAAGCTCGGCTGGAAACTGCTGCAACGGCGCGTGAAGCGATACGAGCCCACGGTGCGTGCCTTGGAAGCCCGCGCCGCATGATACCGATTGGTATCAGAAGAGCTATTAGGTTTTAGCCCTATTTTCCAGAAAACAATCTTCTTTCTTCTCTAGCGTCTCCACCAACGCTCGCGCCATCTCCCCCCATTTCAATCTGGGATCGTCAACCGCCGCGGGCGGCGGACGGCTGTCGAGAAATCGTGCGATGGTCTCGGCCAGGCTCGCGGCGTCCGGTTCGGCGAGGATGCCCAGGGGGGTGTGTTCGAGCTGGCCGGTGATGCCGCCTACGCGCGTGCCGATCACCCAGCGCGCGCTGGCCAGGGCGGCCGCGGCCACGCCGCTCTGGCTCGCCTCGCGATGGGAGAGCACCAGAGCGTCGGCCCAGGCGAGCAGGGCACCGACCTCGGCTTCCGGAACCCAGCGGTTTTCCACGTGCACCCCGGGCAGACGGCGCAGTGTGTCGAGGAAGGGAGTCTCCGGCCCGGAACCGACCACGCGCAGTTCCATATCCGGCCGGGGACCCAGCCGAACGAGTGTGTCGGCCAGAAGGTCGAGTCCCTTGTAGGGAAGCAGCCGGCCGAAGGAGAGCAGGCGCACGGGTCCGTCATGGGCGAGCGGTGGCGGCGCGTGTCCGAAGATCAGCGGCGGCAGCGAGGATTGGATCACCGGTCGCCCTGGTTCCATCCGCTGGAGCATCTGCGTGACATGGGCGCTCAGGGCGACGAGCCCGTCGGCCTTGCGCATCAGACAGCGCTGCAGGCGCATCTGCAGCGGAAACCCGTCGCCGGGATGCAGTTCGGCATCGTGCACCGCCACGACGAAGGGGATGTGGGCGCGGCGCAGGGCGGCAGCCATCAGGAGGTCGAGCGGCGCGGGCATGGCGCAGATCGCCACGTCGGGCCGCAGGGCGCGCAGACGGGCTGCAAGCGGAGCCACTGCGAACGGCGCGGTCAGCGCACGGCCCAGCAGGCCGGCTGCGCCGGCATAGGTCCTGACCGGCAGCGCGCAGGCGGGTGGATCGGGGTGGGCGAGGAGTTCGGCGCCGGTGGAGAGGGACAGCAGCGCGGTAACATCGGGTAGTTCATCAAGGCTGGCAGCGAGCTGGGCGGCATAGCGCGGGCCGGCGCCCCGCCGCCCCCATTGCCAGACGAGTATTCTCACGCCGTGGGCCCGCAATGCGTGAGGCCGAGCGCCGCGACCGCCGCCCGCAACCCGCCGCCCAGGCTTTGGCCGACGGACTCTGACGCGCGCGTGCCCATTGCCGCACGCAGACCGGCGTCATCGGCCAGCCGCGCCAGCCATTCCGCCGCTTGCGCCACATCTGGATCGGCCCATTGCACATCTGGCAGGTCATACACCCCACGCGGATCGCGTGCCGGCACCAGCCGGTATTCGACCAGGGCGGAATTCTCCGCATTCATGAAATCCATATTCCCCGACCAGCCCGTAGCCACCACGGGCTTGCCCAGCAGCATCGCCTCGGCCGGAACTAGGCCGAAGCCTTCGCTACGGTGAAGCGAGAGGACGATGTCGCTGCTTCGTGTCAGAGCGTGGCGGTCGGCGTCGGGCAGGGTTCTTGTCTCGATACGAATATTGGGAGCGTCCGCCGCCGCGCGCAGCCGAGCGAAGTCGTCCGGATACGGCTCCGTGTGGGTTACTTTGAGCAACAATACTCGATCCGGTCGCGTTCCGAAAGCGCTTTTGAACGCGGCGATGGCGGCGAGCGGATTCTTGCGCGCGAAGCCGGAGGCGAGGTTGAACGACACCAGCACCACCACCGCCTCCTCCGGCAGGCCGAAATCGGCGCGCCCCAGCGACGCGACGCGGGGCGGCGCCAGGGCGAGGGGATGCGGCACTACCCGCAACATCACACGCCCGTCCGCTGGCAGAATCGGCGTGATCGCCGCAGCGGTGAAGTGCGAGGGCACCCATACCTCGTGCAGGAAACGGGGCGCCGATGTCCAAGTGTCCGGCACGCGCGGCAGTTCCCACGCCCAATAGCCGATCACCCGCCGCCCGCGCAGCACGCCGCGCGGGGCCCGCAGCAGCGCCCAGGGCAAAGAAGGCGCGTTGACATGCAGGACCAGCGGTGCGGCCGGCGGTGGCAGCGGCTGCGCGCGGTGGGCCGAGCCCGGCAGGCCGTCGCCCACATCTATCTCCCAGTGCGCCACGCCGAGCCGGCCGAGCGCGTCGCGCATCAACCGCGCCCCTTCGCCCAGGCCGGACGCGCGCGACAACTCGCCGGCGATGGCGATGCCGTGGCGGGGCGCGGGCGGATTCGCATCCGGCCGGGGGGCGATGCGGGCCAGTCCGCGCGCGAACAGCGCCCGCCGGCCTTCCGCCGGCAGCAATCGCCAAAGCCGGTGCAACGGATGGAGTGAGGCCATGCCGGGGAAACTGGCCGCGGCGGGCAGCCGACGCAAGCCGATGATTGGACCGATCGACTTTATACCGATTGGATCACCAGATCGGTCCAATCCATGTCATGTAAAAAATGTACACATATCAGGGGCGCGACATGACGGACATCGCCGAACCGGCCACCTATCCGATCACCGAGGTCAACCGCGTCAAGCGCGTGCACGAGCGCGGGCGCTACGACAAGGCCACCGTCCATGCCATTCTCGATGCCGCACTGGTCTGCCATATCGCCTATGTCATCGACGGCCAGCCCTACTGCACCCCCACCGGCTTCTGGCGCGAGGGCGAGCATCTCTACTGGCACGGCTCCTCCGCCAGCCGCATGCTCAAGGCCCAGCGCGAAGGCATTCCGGTGTGCCTGACGGTCACGCATGTCGATGCGCTGGTGATGGCGCGTTCGGGCTTCCACCACTCCATCAACTACCGCGCGGTGATGGCCTATGGCACCGCCCATGCCATCACCGATCCCGACGAGAAGCTGCGATTGATGGACAATTTCATCGACCGCATCTACCCCGGCCGCTCGAAGCTCATCCGCCAGCCCACGCCGCAGGAATTCAAGGCGACGATGATGATGGGCATGGAGATCGAGACCGCCTCCGGCAAGATCCGCGACAAGCACGTGGCCGACGAGGAGGAGGATTACGAAGCTGTTCCCGCTTGGTCCGCCCTTTACCCGATCACCCAGGTGCTCGGCGAACCCAGCGAATGCGCCCGGCAGCTGCCGGGCCTGGCCTTTCCCGAGGGGATGAGCGATTTCACGCCCGGCGCGAAGTTCGACGAGGTGATGACCAAGGCCTACCGGCGCACCTTCGGCTGACCCCGCCGGTCACACCTGATCGTAATCGACGACCAATGCCGGCGTGAGCGGGTGGGACTGGCAGGTCAGGATATATCCGGCCTCCAGTTCCCAGGGCTCGAGCGAGAAGTTCTGCTCCATCGTCACACGCCCCTCGGCGAGGCGGGCCCGGCAGGTGCTGCACATGCCCGCGCGGCAGGACCAGGGCAGATCGAGACCCGCCCGCAGCGCGGCTTCCAGAACGGTCTCGTCCTCGGCGATCGGCACGGTGGTGGCGCGGCCTTCCCAGACGATGCGGGCGGTGGCGACGGGCGCCGCGTCGGGGGAAACCGGCGCCGCTTCGCGTCGTAGCTGGCCGGTCTGGGGCGCGGTGAAGCGTTCGGCATGGATGCGCGCGTCGGGCAGGCCGAGTTGCACCAGCGTGGCGGTGAGGTCGTCGATCATGCCGGCGGGGCCGCAGATGAAGGCGGCGGCGAGGGCGGCCGGGTCGGTCAGGCCGGGCAGCAGGGCCGCCAACCGCGCGGCATCCAGCCGTCCGTGCAGGATGGGAATGTCCTGCGCCTCGCGCGAGAGAATGTGGATCACAGTCAGCCGGTCCAGATAGCGGTCCTTCAGGTCCTCCAGCGTCTCGCGGAACATGATCGCGCCGGTGTTGCGATTGCCGTAGAGGAGGATGAAGCGAGAGTCGCGCGTGGCGGCGAGGTGGCTGCGCAGCAGCGACAGGATGGGCGTGATGCCGCTGCCCGCGGCAAGGCCGAGCATGGTGCCGCCCGGTGCGATGCCGGCGCCGAAGCGGCCGGCCGGTGGCATCACCTCGACCGTGTCGCCCGCCGCCAGGGCGGTATTGGCGTGGTGGGAGAACGCGCCGTCCGGCACATGGCGAATGGCCACGCGCAATTCGCCGTCGTCGCGCCCGGCGCAAATGGAATAGGCCCGGCGCAGTTCCACCCCGTCCAGCTTCGCGCGCAGGGTGAGGTATTGGCCGGGCGCGAAGGTGAAAGCGGCTTCCAGCTCCGGGGGCACGGCGAAGGCGAGAGACACGCTGTCGGGCGTTTCGCGGCGCAGGTCAGAAATCGTGAGAGGGTGGAAGCCGGGCGTCAGTGGCATTTGAAACGATCGAACGGCTCGCCGCAGCCGCGGCAGCGATGCAGGGATTTGCAGGCGGTGGTGCCGAATTCCGACAGCAACTCGGTGTCCGTCCCGCCGCAGTGCGGGCAGGCCACTATATCTTCATCTTCGCCGAACAGGGCGGCGCGGCCGGCATGGGGTGGCGGGACGATGCCGGACTCCGCGAGCTTGCGGCGGCCTTCCTCGGTCAGCCAGTCGGTGGTCCAGGCGGGGGCCAGCACCGTGCGCACCGCGCCGGCGATGCCGGCGCGTTCGAGCGCCAGGGCGATGTCGAGCGCGATGGTGCCCATGGCGGGGCAGCCAGAATAGGTCGGCGTGATGGTCACCTCCACCGCCGGGCCGCGCACCGCGACGTCGCGGAGGATGCCGAGATCGGCGATGGTCAGCGCGGGGATTTCCGGGTCGGCCACGCTGGCGGCGGCCTCCCAGGCGCGACGGCGCAGGTCGGCGCTCACCACGACGCTCCGGGATGGCTGCGCGCCATGTGCTGCAATTCCGCGAGCAGCCGGCCGAACTGTTCGGAATGCCGGCCCTCGCGCCCGCCTTCCTGCATCCAGCCATCATCAGGGCGGGTCAGCGTGGCCTCGGCCAGCACGGCGGCCACATTTGCCTCCCAGCGTGGGCGGATGCCGGCGGGGTCCGGCGCCAGGCCGGACGAGTCGGGGGCGAACATCTCGCCAGTGTAGGGCCAGAGGAAGTCGAGCGCGTCCTGGGCGCGGCGATGGCTTTCCGCGGTGCCGTCGCCCAGCCGTACCACCCATTCGCCAGCATGGCGCAGATGGTAGGCGCTTTCCTTTTCTGCCTTCCGTGCGATGTCGGCGAGCGGTGAGTTGCTTGCCGCGGTGGCCCGCCACCAGGGGTCGATGAAGGCGGAATAGAGGAAATGCCGCACCATGGTGCGGGCGAAATCGCCGTTGGGCTGCTCCACCAGCAGCAGGTTGCGGTAGCCGCGCTCGTCACGCAGATAGGCGAAATCGTCCTCGCTGCGCCCCGCCCCCTCGGCCTCGGCGGCCAGCGCATACAGGGCGCGGGCCTGGCCGATCAGGTCGAGCGCCAGGTTGGCGATCGATAGCTCGGCCTCCAGCATCGGCGCGTGGCCGCACCATTCCGACAGGCGGTGGCCGAGGATCAGCACGTCGTCAGCGCGCCCCAAAGCGAGGCGCGCCAGCGGCGATTCGGCGACCACGATGGAGGTGGTGGCGGGCATGTCACATATGCCCGACATCGTCGGGCACGTCGTAGAAGCTGGGGTGGCGGTAGATCTTGCTCGCCGTCGGCTCGAACATCATGTCCTTCTCCGCCGGGTCGGAAGCGGTGATGGCGGCGGAGGGCACCACCCAGAGGGACAGCCCCTCACCGCGGCGGGTATAGACGTCGCGCGCCGATTGCAGCGCCATCGCCGCGTCCGGCGCGTGGACCGAGCCGACATGGCGGTGGGCAAGTCCGGCGCGGCTGCGGATGAACACCTCCCAGAGCGGCATCGGCGCCTCGGTCATCACGCCGCCTCGCGGCGGGCGCGGCGTTTCGCGGCATGGGCCAGCGCCGCCTCGCGCACCCAGGTGCCGTCCGCATGCGCGGCGCGGCGGGCGGCGAGGCGCTCGCGGTTGCATGGCCCGTCGCCGGCCAGCACGCGGCGGAACTCCGCCCAGTCGATCGCGCCGAACTCCCAATGCCCGGTGGCCTCGTTGAAGCGCAGATCGGGGTCGGGCATGGAGAGGCCGATCAGATGGGCTTGCGGCACGGTGGCATCGACGAATTTCTGGCGCAGCCCGTCATTGGTGAAGCGCTTGATCTTCCAGCGCATCGAGGCGTCGGAGTGCTGGCTTTCGGAATCGGGCGGGCCGAACATCATCAGGCAGGGCCACCACCAGCGATTCAGCGCGTCCTGCGCCATGTCCTTCTGGGCGGGCGTGCCGCGGGCCAGCGCGCACATGATCTCGTAGCCCTGGCGCTGGTGGAAGCTCTCCTCCTTGCAGATGCGGATCATCGCCCGCGCATAGGGGCCGTAGGAGCAGCGGCAGAGCGGGATCTGGTTCATGATCGCCGCCCCGTCCACCAGCCAGCCGATGGCGCCGATATCCGCCCAGGTGAGGGTGGGGTAGTTGAAGATCGAGGAATAGCGCGCCTTTCCGGCCAGCAGCTGCTCCACCATCTCCTCGCGCGAGATGCCCAGCGTTTCCGCAGCGGCGTAGAGATACAGGCCGTGGCCGCCCTCGTCCTGCACCTTGGCGAGCAGGGCGGCCTTGCGGCGCAGGCTGGGGGCGCGGGTGATCCAGTTGCCCTCCGGCAGCATGCCGACGATTTCGGAATGGGCGTGCTGGCCGATCTGGCGGATCAGCGTGCGACGGTAGGAGTCGGGCATCCAGTCATTCGGCTCGATGCGATCCTCGGCATCGATGCGCGCCTGGAACGCGGCCTCGCGCGGGTCGTTTCCGTCCTCGCTCGCCTGCGGCGTCAGGCCTTGGGTGTACATGCCACAATTTCCTCCCGATCTGCCCATAACATCACAACCGACGCGGCGGTTGAAGCGCCGCGCGAGATGAGGACCGCCGTCATGCGCACGCTGCTGTTCGCCTCGCTGATCGCCCTGCCCGTGTTCGCCGGCACCGCCCGGGCGGAGGATTGCGCACCCCTGAAGGAGATCATGCTGAACGCCGCGCAAATCCCGCACAGCGCCACGCTGACGCGCACGGTGAACGGCAAGCCGGTGGTGACCCACATGGTGGTGACGGCGGACGCGATGTACATGGAAAATCGCGGCACCTGGCGCAAGGGGCCGCGCATGGCGAGCCGCGAGATGATGGAAGAGAACATCAAGACCGCCAAGCTCGCATGCACGCGTATCGGCGGCGAGACGGTCAACGGCGTCGCCACCACGCTGTGGTCCATTCATGTCGAGAACCAGGGCAGCATCAGCGACAACCGTATGTGGCTCGACGCGAACAACCGCCCGGTGCGCACGGAAACCAAGGTCGAAGGCAGCAGCTTTGTCACGGATATCGACTATGCCCATGTCGATCCGCCGGCCAACGCGGTGCCTCTTGGCAAATAGGCGCGACGTCAGGAACTGCCGATCAATATCCCTGTCGCGAACACCAGCGCGCCGCCGAACCCCACCTGCAAGGCCGCGGAGAAGGGCGGGGTGTCCATGTATTTCCAGCGGATCCAGCTGATCACGGCCAATTCCGCCACGACCACCAGAATGGCGACCAGGGTGGCCGTGAGGAAATGCGGGATCAGGAAGGGCAGCGTGTGGCCGATGCCGCCCAGCGTGGTCATCACCCCGCACACCGCCCCGCGCAGCCAGGGCGCGCCGCGCCCGGTCAGGCTGCCATTGTCCGATAGCGCCTCGGCGAAGCCCATGGAAATGCCGGCGCCGAGCGAGGCGGCCATGCCGACGCGGAACGCATCCCAGCTGTCGCCGGTGGCGAAGGCCGCGGCGAAGACCGGTGCGAGGGTGGAGACGGAGCCGTCCATGAGCCCTGCAAGGCCCGGCTGGATGAAACGCAGCACCAGGCTGCGCCGTGCGGTCTCGTCCTCGTCGGCGCGCGAGGGCAGGCTCTCCGCGCGCAGCCGCTCGGCGATGTGCTCGTGCTCCACCTCCGCCTCCGCCAGGTCACCCAGCAGACGGCGGATGGAGACGTCCTGGCTGAGGCTGGCGGCCCGCCGGTAGAAGCGGGCATTCTCGAACTCCATCGCCGCGGCCAGATCGCGCACCGCGTCCAGACGCAACGGCTGCAATTGCCAGACAGGCCGATGGCGCACGAAGCCGCGTACGTCCTGCCGGCGCACCAGCGGGATGTGCTCGCCGAACTTCTCGCGATAGAGGTCGAGAAGCCGGCGGCGATGCTCGCTCTCCTCCGCCGCCATTTCGGTGAACACATGGGCGCTCGCGGGATAGTCGGCGCGCAGCCCCTCGGCGATGTCGGAGTAGATGCGGCCGTCTTCTTCCTCGCTGCCGATGGCCAGGGCGAGGACTTCACGTTCGCTGAGTTCGCTGAAATCGCGCAATACACTCTCCGTCGGACCAGCCGACTATGCGCAAACGGCCCCGGAACGATCAAGACGGTATCGTAACAACGCGAATGCGTCGCAAAATCATGCGCCTGTGGCTTTGCGCGAAAGGTGATGGCCGATGATCTCCGTGCTACGATAGCGTAACGGATCGGGAGCGACGCGCATGGGTATGGTAGGCAGGGCAGCGCATGCGCTTGGTCTGGGGCCTGCTTTCATGACTGTGGCCCAAGGCCTGGGCGATGGCGCCGGCGTTGTGGCGGAGGGGTTCCAGTGGGTCGCGCGCCGCTACGGATCCCCGTCACCCTATGTGGCGCCTGTTGCCCCGCCCGCCCGCGCGCTGATCGACTATCCCGGCTACCGGCCCGAGGAACTTGCGGTCTTCGAGGCGTTCGCCCACGCCCGACCCCGGTCGACGGCGGGTTTCGTAACGGATTTCATAGGCTCGCGCTCCCGACTTTCCGATATGTGGGATGGGCTTGAGGCGCTCGATGGCGTTGTCCTTCCACCGCCCGTGCCCAGCGATTATTTCGCAGAGGCGATCGAATGGATCGGCATGCTCAAGAGTGTGCTCGCCGCGAAGGGTCGGTTCGTCGCCATGGAACTGGGGGCAGGCATGGGACCGTGGATCGTCGCCGGCGCCGTCGCGGCCGGTCTGCGCGGCATCACCGACATCCGCCTGACCGGAGTCGAGGCCGATCCGGGCCGTTTTCTTCTGATGGCCAACCACCTGCGTGACAACGGCATCGATCCTGACCACCACAGCTTGCTGCAATGCGCCGTCGGCGTCACGGCCGGCACCGCCCATTGGCCGCGCATCGCCGACCCGCGCAACATGGCGGGCGGCCGGCCGATGCCCACGAGGGACGATGCCGAGGTCATCGACGTGCGCTTCATCCCGTTCGAGGAAATTCTTTGCCGCGAGCCGGTGTGGGACCTCGTGCACATGGACGTGCAGGGTGGCGAGGCCGAATTGTGCATCGCCGCCCGCGCCGCCATGGCGCAACGCGTGCGCTATTTCATTGTCGGCACCCATTCACGTCTGCTGGATGGGCAGGTCATGGCGGAGATGCACGAGGCCGGCTGGATATTGGAGAACGAGAAGCCGGCGCGGATGATCTTCACCCACGACGCTGAACTTCAGGGCATGACGACGCACGATGGCACCCAGGTCTGGCGCAATCCGCGACTGTGAATCCGCCCCCGCGCCGCTCGCCATGACATTTTGCGGACAGCCGGCCCGGTCCCTTGCGGGAGAATTGGCATTGGCAGAAAAAGCACTCGATTTTTCGACCCCAGGACCCACGGCGCATGGCGGATTTCGGCCCAGGCTCAATTCCCGTTTCCCCGACCCCGCTTGAGCCCGACGATCCCGCCGAACTCGACGCTTTCGTCGGCAAGCCGCTTGGCACCAGTTCCTGGCTGACCATCACCCAGACGATGATTGACGGCTTCGCCGAGGCCACGGGCGATCGGCAATGGATTCACGTGGATGTCGCGCGGGCACGGGCGGAAAGGCCGGGGGGAACCACCATCGCGCACGGGTTTCTCACCCTGTCGCTCGTGCCGGTGCTGGCACAGCAGATTCTCCAGGTCCGCCATCAGTCTCACATCATCAACTACGGCACCAACCGTGTGCGCTTCATCCACACGGTGCCGGCGGGATCGCGGGTGCGGCTGCACCAGTCGCTGAAGGCCAGCGAAGCGGTGGAGAATGGCAGGCGGCTGACCATGGAATCGGTTATGGAAATCGAGGGCGAGGACCGGCCAGCCCTGGTGGCCGAGACGATCATCATCATCTATCGCTGAGCCAGCCCATCATACCGCCGAATCGGAGGGGAAGGTGGGCGGCCGCTTTGCGCGGTGGGCCGCCAGCCCCTCCTGCGCCTCCGGGCCGGTGAACCCCAGGAATTCAAGGGCCAGCGAACTGTCGAAGATCGGACCGGCCTGCCGCAGCCAGCCATTCAATGCGTGCTTGGTCCAACGCAGCGCGCCCTGCGCGCCTTCGGCCAGCCGTGCCGCCACTGCCTCCGCCCGCGCATCCAGGGTGGCATCGTCCTCTACCAGGCTGATCAGGCCGATCCGTTCGGCCTCGGCGCCCAGCAGCGTGTCGCAGGTCAGCAGGTAGTATTTCGCCTTGGCGAGGCCGCACAGCAGCGGCCAGATGATCGCCGCATGGTCGCCGGCGGCCACGCCGAGCCGGGTATGGCCGTCGATGATGCGGCAGTCCGGCGTGGCAATGGAGATGTCGGCCAGCAGGCCGCACACCAGCCCCGCCCCCACCGCCACGCCGCGCATGGCGCTGACCACCGGCTTGCGGCAGTCGATCAGGCCGTGGACGATCTCCCGCGCCTCCCGCCACACCCGGGCGCGCGTGTCGAAATCCGCCATGATCCGCTCGATCATCGCGAAATCGCCGCCGGCGGAGAAGGCCGCGCCTGCGCCGGTGATGATCGCGGCGTTCACCGTGGGGTCGGCATCCACGTCGCGCCAGATTTCCGAAAGCTCGCGATGCATCGTCTCGTCGGCGGCGTTGAGCTTGCCGTGCGCCATGACGATGCGCAGCACGCGCGGATGCGGTCGGTCGAAACGCAGGCGGGTGTAGCGGGCGTAGCGATCGTCCATGCTTATGTACCCCTTTGCGCGATGACCAGACCGATGCCGCCGAGCACGGCGACGGAGGCCAGGACCAGACGCGCCGACAGCGGCTCGTCCAGCAGCGCCAGCCCGCCGAGCGCCACGATAACCGGCACGCTGAGTTGCACGACCGCCGCCGGCGTGGCCCGCAACCCGCGCAGCGCCGTGTACCACACGGCGTAGCCGAGGCCGGATGCGAACGCGCCGGATGCGACAGCATAGGCGGCGCCGCGCGTATCCCAGGCGCCATGCGTGGCCGCACCGAACAGCAGTGCCGGCGGCACGGCGCGCAGGAAATTGCCGGCGGTGACGCCGGTCGGGTCCGCAACGCCGCGTCCTCGCAGCGAATACAGGCCCCAGGCTGCGCCGGCCGCGAGCATCAGCGCGGCGCGGGTGAGGGGTGGCGCGGACAGGCCGGGCAGCAGCAGCGTCACAAGACCGGCGAAGGCGAGCAACAGCCCAACCCCTTCCCATCGCCGCACCCGTTCCCCGCCAGCGATCGCCACGCCGACCATGGTGATCTGCACCGCGCCGAACAGCAGCAGCGCGCCGGTCGCCGCGGTCAGGCCGGTATAGGCGAAGGAGAAGGCGGCGGCGTAGATGAACAGGGCCAGTGCGGCCAGCCAATTGCCCCGCACCCGCCCGCCGCGCAGCCAGACGATGGCGCCGAGCGTGAACGCACCGGAGGCGATGCGCAGCGCGGTGAAACTGCCGGGATCGATGCCCGTTTCGCGCAACGCCAGCCGGCACAGCACCGAATTGGCGGCGAACGCCAGCATGGCGAGGGCGGTGAGCGTGATGGTTCGCGTCCGGTTCATCCCCGTGCGGCTCTAGGAGGGCGCGGACATCCCGTCAATCATGCCGGTCCCATGAATCGTATATCAAAATCCATCGTCAGCGGCCTGTTCCGGCGGCCCGACCCGCCCGATTGGCCCGATATGCGATAACACTTGCATCACTCTGGCCGACGTAATGATATATCAGAGTGGGTCATCGGGGAGAGTGCGAAATGAAGCGTCGTCACCTGCTGCTGGGCCTGGCGGGCACCGCCGCCGCTCCCCTGGCGGCCCCGCGCATCGCCCGGGCGGCCGACCCGGCCCCCACCCTGCGCTTCGTGCCGCAGGCCGATCTCGGCACGGTGGACCCGTTCCAGACCCCCGCCTACGTCACCCGCAACCACGCGGCGATGGTGTACGACACGCTGTTCGGCGTGGATGACAGCTACAAGCCGCTGCCGCAGATGGTGGAGACCGCCACCGCCAGCCCGGACAAGCTGGAATGGACCATGACCCTGCGCGACGGGCTGGTGTTCCATGACGGCCAGAAGGTGCGGGCGCAGGACGTGGTGGCCAGCCTCAAGCGCTGGGGCGAGCGCGATGCCTTCGCGAAGTCGCTGTTCGGCGAAATCCAGGACCTCTCCGCCGTTTCGGACGGCACCGTGCGCTTCCGCCTCAAGCGCCCGTTCCGGCTGATCGCCGACGTGCTGGGCAAGCCGGCGCCGTTCCTGCCGGTGATCGTGCCGGAGCGCTTCGCCACCCTGCCGCTGGCCACCCCGCTGCCGGAGACGATCGGGTCCGGCCCGTTCCGCTTCATCGCCGGCGAGCGCGTGCCCGGCGCCAAGGCGATCTACGAACGCTTTGCCGGCTACGTGCCGCGCCAGGGCGTCACCAGCTTCTGGTCCGGCCCCAAGGTGGTGAACGTCCAGCGCGTGGAGTGGCACACCATCCCCGACCCCGCCACCGCCGCCGCCGCCTTGCAGGCCGGCGAGGTGGATTGGTGGGAGCAGCCGCCCGGCGATTTCGTGCAGGTGCTGAAGGCCAACCGCAACCTGACCGTGGAGGTGATGGACACGCAGGGCTTCATGTGCGTGTTCCGCTTCAACCACCTGCACCCGCCCTTCAACAACCCCGCCATCCGCCGCGCCCTGCTCAGCGCCATCGACCAGGCGGATTTCATGACGGCGGTGGCCGGCACCGACCCCAGCATGTGGAAGGACCGGATCGGCTTCTTCCAGCCGGACTCGCCGATGGCCAGCGACGCGGGCATGGAGGCGCTGACCGGCCCGCGCAGCCTGGACAAGGCGCGCGCCGCGCTGAAGGAGGCCGGCTATGCCGGCGAGCGCGTGGTGATGCCCGTGCCCACCGACTTTCCGGTGCTGAACGCGATGAGCGAGGTGGCCGGGGACATGTTCCGCAAGCTCGGCGTCAATCTCGACTATCAGGCGCTGGACTGGGCGACGGTGGCGCAGAAGCTCAATTCGCGCGCGCCGATCGACCAGGGCGGGTGGAGCGTGAACATGAACTACGCCGTCGGGTTCGGCGCGCGCACGCCGGCGTCGCATTCCTATCTGCGCGGCTCCGGCGATGCGGCGCTGTTCGGCGGGCCGACCAGCCCGCGCATCGAGCAGCTGCGCCAGGCCTGGATGGACAGCGACGACGAGGCCGAGCAGAAGCGCCTGTGCCGCGACATCCAGCTCCAGGCCTTCATCGACCTGCCCTACATTCCGCTTGGCCTGTTCTACCAGACCACCGCCTATCGCAAGACCCTCAGCGGCGTGCTGAAGGGAATGCCGCTGTTCTACAATCTGAAGAAGCAGGCCTGATCGCGCGGGCGCGATGGCGGAGCCGGCCAGCCTTTCGGATGCCGTCTATGCCCGGCTGCGCCTTGCCCTGATCTCTGGCGGCCACGCGCCGGGCGACCGGCTCAATATCCGCGGCATCGCCGCGGCCAGCGGCCTCTCGCCCACCCCGGTGCGCGAGGCGGTGATGCAGCTGGTGCGGGAAGGGGCGCTGGAACTGCGGCCGGGCCATCAGCCCCGCGTGCCCGTGCTGACGCCCGAGCAGTATCTGCGCATCTGCCAGGTGCGCGCGCCGCTGGAACGGCTGGCGACAGCGCTCGCCACCGCCCATCTCACCGCGGAGATGCTGGACGAGCTGGCGGTGCTGGACGGGCACTTCGTCGCAGCCGAGCGGGAAGGCGACTGGACGCGGGCGATGGCCGCCAACCAGGCGTTCCATTTCCTGATCTACCGCGCCTCCGGCAATCCGGTGCTGGCGGGCACGATCGGCAACCTCTGGCTGCTGACCGGCCCGCTGGTGGGGCGGCAATACGAATCCCTCGCACGGCTCGCCTCGGAAACCGCGCTGCACGGCCAGATCATCGACGCGCTGCGCCGGCGCATGCCCGATGAGGCGGGCGACCTCGTGGTGCAGGACATGCGCCAGGGGGCCGCGGTCATCGTCGCGCGGATGCGCGAAGGCCGGGCGCGGCGGCGATGAGTCTGTGCCGGCTGATCAGAACGGCAGCGCCGGCCGCTTCTGCGCCCAGGGCCGCGCCGCCTCGAACCGCGCGGCGAGTTGCAGCACGCCGAGATCGTCGAAGCGCGGGCCGACGATCTGCAGCCCCACCGGCAGCCCCTCCGCCGTGAAGCCGCAGGGCACGGAGATGGCGGGATGGCCGGACAGGTTGAACGGGTAGGAGAACTCCGCCCATTGCAGCCAGTCCCAATCATGCTGCGGCCAGTGCGCCGGCATCAGCCGCTCCGCCGGGAACGCGGCGACGGAGACGGCGGGGGTGACCAGGAAATTCCAATCCTGGAAGAAGCGGGCGATCTCGTTGGTGTAGGCGTATTTGCGCATGCGCATCCGCTGATACTCGACCAGCGACACGCCCTCACCGGCCCGGATGCAGGCGACGAAGCCCGGATCCATTTGCGCTTCCCATTTCGGCAGCAACTCGGCATAGCGCGAGTAATGCGCGGCCCACAGGAACCGCGCGATCTCCGGTCCTTCCTTGCCCCAGGCGGGGGTGACCGCCTCCACCGCGCAGCCCAGCTCGCCGAACGCCGCCACCGCCTTGGCCACCAGGTCGGCGACATCGGGATCGACGCGGGCATGGCCGAGATCGGGGCTGAAGGCGATCCGCAACGGGCGGGCAGGCGCGTCGTGCAGCCGGGCGGGATAGTCGGCGGGCGGGGATTCCAGGCTGGTGAGGTCCCAGACATGCGGGCCGGCGATGGATTTCAGCATCAGCGCCGCATCCCCCACCGTGCGGGTCAGCGGGCCGACATGCACGATCTGGTCGGCCACGCTGGGCGGGTAGATCGGCACGCGGCCATAGGTCGGCTTCATCCCGACCACGCCGCAGAAATGGGCGGGCATGCGGATGGAGCCGGCGCCGTCGCTGCCCTGGTGCAGCGGCCCGAACCCCGCCGCGGCCCCCGCCCCCGCCCCGGCCGAGGACGCGCCGGCGTTGTAGCCCGGCTTCCACGGGTTGTGGGTCAGGCCGGTGAGCGGCCCGTGGCTGACGCCCTTCCAGCCGAATTCCGGCGTGGTCGTCTTGCCGATCACGATCGCCCCGGCCTGCTGCAAGCGCGTCACCACCGGCGCCGTATAGGTCGCGATGTCGCCCTGGCGGGTGAAGCTGCCGAATTCCGTCGGCAGGCCGGCGATCGCCTCGTGGTCCTTGATGGTGACGGGAATGCCGTGCAGCGGGCCCAGCGGCCGGCCGGCGGCGACGTCCTGCTCGGCCGCCTTCGCCTGTTCCATCGCCGTGTCCGCCAGCACGAGCGCGAAGGCGTTCACGGCCGGGTTGACACGCTCGACCCGCCCGAGCACCGCCCGCATCAGCTCCACCGGCGAGAGCTTGCGCTCGCGGATCAGCGACGCCAGCGCGGTGGCCGGGGTGAAGCACAGCGTGTCGTCATCCATGGGGCGGCCCGGATTTGTTGCTGGAAACACCACTATCGAACCAGACTCCGCCCCCGGCAAGGCGGCGCGCTATTCCTCCAGCACGGCAAGCCGGTAATGCTTGCGGCCGGAGGAAACCACCACCCCCGCGCGCAGATCGTCGCGCGACACCGGCTGGGTTTCGTCGCTGACCGCGACATCGGCGATGCGCGCCCCACCGCCCCGGATCAACCGCCGCGCCTCCGCATTGCTCGATGCCAGCCCCGCCAGCACCAGCAGGCGGAAGGCCGGCAGCGCGTCGGTGATCTCGGCGGCGGGAATGGGGGCGCGGGGCAGCGATGCCTCGGCCTGGCCCGCGCCGAAGGTCTGGGCCGCCGCCTGCTCGGCATTCAGCGCGGCCTCGCGTCCATGCGCGAGGGAAGTGGCTTCCCGCGCCAGCACCTGCTTGGCCTCGTTCAGCTCGGCACCTTCGAGTTTTTCGAGCCGGGCGATTTCGTCGAGCGGCAGATCGGTGAACAGCCGCAGGAAGCGCGGCACATCGGCGTCGTCCGTGTTGCGCCAGAACTGCCAGTAGTCGAACACCGGCAGCCGGTCATCGGTCAGCCACACCGCCCCCTTCGCGGTCTTACCCATCTTGGCGCCGGAGGCGAGCTGGATCAGCGGCGTGGTCAGCCCGAACACCGGCTTGCCCTCGGTGCGGCGCACCAGGTCGGCGCCCGAGACGATGTTGCCCCACTGGTCCGACCCGCCCATCTGCAAGGTCACGCCGTGGCGGCGGAACAGCTCGCGGAAATCATAGCTCTGCAGAATCATGTAGTTGAATTCAAGGAAGGTCAGCGGCTGCTCGCGCTCCAGCCGCAGCCGCACGGAGTCGAAGCTCAGCATCCGGTTGATGGTGAAATGCACCCCCACCTCGCGCAGCAGCGGGATGTAGCCGAGGGAGGCCAGCCAATCGTCGTTGTTCGGCATGAACGCGTCGGTCGGGCCGTCGCCGAAGCTGAGGAAGGGGGCGAAGCAGCGCCGTATGCCCGCCATGTTGGCGGCGATCTGCTCGGTGCTCAGCAGCTTGCGCGTCTCGTCCTTGCCCGAGGGGTCGCCGATCCGCGTGGTGCCGCCGCCCATCAGCACCACCGGCCGATGGCCATGGCGCTGCATCAGGCGCAGCAGCATGATCTGCACGAGGCTGCCGACATGCAGGCTGTCAGCCGTGCAGTCAAACCCGATATACCCCGACACGATGGATTGACGCAGCGCCGCCGCAAGTCCTTCCGTGTCCGTGCACTGGAACACGAAGCCGCGGGCGGTTGCTTCACGCAGGAAGTCGTCGGTGGGCATGATCGGGAGCCATACTGTGAGGGAAAGAGTTATGTCATCGCACCCAGACGCTAACAAGCCGGCATGAGCCTGATGACGTTGCAGGCCATCGGCCTGATGAGCGGTACCTCGCTCGACGGCGTGGACGCGGCCTGGATCGAGACGGATGGCGAGCGGGTCAGCGCGTTCGGCCCGTCGCTGACGCTGGCCTATGACGACCTGCTGCGCTCGGACCTGCGCCGCCTGCTCGATCTCGCCCCCACATTGGCCGCAGATGACCCGCGCGTGGCGGACGCGGCGAAGCGGCTGACGGAATGGCACGTCAAGGCCGTGCGGGCGCTGGGCCGGCCGGCCGATGTGATCGGCTTCCACGGCCAGACCATCTTCCACGACGCCGCCGCGCGCCGCACCTGGCAGATCGGCGATGCCGCCCTGCTGGCCCGCGCCGCCAAGACGTCGGTGGTGCATGATTTCCGCTCGGCCGACGTGGCGGCGGGCGGTGAAGGCGCGCCGCTGGTGCCGCTGTTCCACGCCGCGCTGGCCGCCGGCCTGCAGAAGCCGCTCGCGGTGCTCAATCTCGGCGGCGTCGGCCACCTCACCTATATCGGCCCCGGCGGCGAGTTGCTGGCCTTCGACACCGGGCCGGGCAACGGTCTGCTGGACGACTGGGCGGCCCGGCGCAGCAACCTGGCCAACGATCGTGACGGCGTGTTCTCCGCCGCCGGCCGGGTGGACAACGCCGTGCTGGCCCGGCTGCGCGCCCACCCGTATTTCGCCCGCCTCGCCCCGAAATCGCTGGACCGGCTGGAATTCGCGGCGGCCGCCGCCGGTTCGGGGCTGGAAGACTTGTCGCTGGAAGACGGCGCCGCCACCCTGGTGGCCTTCACCGCCGAGGCCGTGGCCCTCGCCCGCCTGCCCGCGCCCCCGCGTCGCTGGCTGGTCTGCGGCGGCGGCCGCCACAACCCGAGCATCATGGCCGCCCTGCGCATGCGCTTGGCGGCCCCGGTGGAGCCGGTGGAAGCGGCAGGTTGGAACGGCGACGCGCTGGAGGCGCAATGCTTCGCCTTCCTGGCCGTGCGCTCCCTGCGCGGCCTGCCGATCAGCCTGCCGAGCACGACCGGGGTGAAATCGCCGCTGAAAGGTGGGGTTCTGGTGGAGCCGCACGCGGCATCGCCTCGGGGATGACCCAAGGTAAAAATTTCGTTCAGCCGGTTGGGGTTGCGGAAACGGCGCGAGGGTCGGGGGCGGATGAGGTTCATCCCGACCACTCCTCCGCGCGCGCCACGGTGACCTTCCGGCGTTTGCCACTTGGCCCGATCCGTCGCGGAATGACCGCCCAGTTCACCGGCCGGAGGCGGATGATCCGCCGCCTTGCCTCCGGCTTGGCCGACTTCCGGCGGGCATAGGTCCGCTTTGCACGGACCCGGCCCGTGCGCTTGTCCTTCCGCGCCTCCACCCACACCACCTCGGGCTCCGGCACCAGCGTGCCGTCCTTCCACTGGGCGTAGAGCTTGTCGAACGCCG
>CAMFLK010000018.1 GCA_945957135.1 uncultured Rhodospirillales bacterium | reverse complement strand
CGAATATCGCGCCCTGATGGCCAGGATCGTGAATTGGGGCGGCGGGGCGGGCGGCCACCATCGTCGCGTCCGGATCAACCTCGGCCGGCCGGGGGGCGGCGCGGGCGGGCGCGGCGCCGCTCTGGAAGTCGCGCAGGGCCTTGGCGAATTCGGCGGCGCTGGCGTAGCGGTCCTCGGGCCGCTTGGCCATCGCCTTGGCCACCACCTCGTCCAGCCCGGACGGCGCCGTGACCGACAGCTCCGAGGGGCGCGGCGGCGTGGTGTTCAGCGCCTTGTGCATGATCGCGGTCATGCTGCCCTCGAACGGGCGCTCGCCGGTGAGCATCTGGTACAGCACCACGCCGGCGGAATAGATGTCGGTCCGCGCGTCCACGGTCTGGCCCATGAACTGCTCGGGCGACATGTATGCGGGCGTGCCCATGATGGTGCCCGCCTGCGTCATGCTGCTGCTCTCGATGCGGGCGATGCCGAAATCGGCGATCTTCACCTGCCCGTCCTTGGTCAGCATGATGTTCGCGGGCTTGATGTCGCGATGCACCACGCCGCGCTCGTGGCTGTATTGCAGCCCGGCCAGCAGCGCGTCCATCACCCGCACGGTCTCGGCGGGGGTGAAGCGCTCGTGCTTCTCCAGCACCGGTTTCAGAGAGGTGCCGTCCACGAACTCCATGACGATGTAGGCGAGGTTGGCGGTCTCGCCGTAGTCGAACACGCCGACGATGTTGGGGTGGGTCAGCCGCCCCGCGGCCTGGGCCTCGCGCTTGAAGCGGGCCAGCTCCTCCTGCGCCTCGGCGTCGTGCGCATCCGGCAGGTTGGCGGTCTTGATGGCGACGCGACGGTCGATGATCGGGTCGCGCGCGTCATAGACGGTGCCCATGGCACCTTTGCCGAGGATGCCGCTGATCTCGTATTTGCCGAGCTTGCCGTCCTCCATTCCAGCCCCTTCCGTCACGCCACGCGGCGTCGTCGTCCTGTCAGCCGGGATGGCCGTGGGAGCCGTTATAGACCGGCAACATGGCGGACGGGAACGCCTCCCGCATCGGCCGCGGCATCGGCCGCCTGGCGCCGGGCGGTGCCGCCCTCGCCGATCAGCGCGAAGGGCGCCCAATAGAACGGGTGGGCCACGTCCGCCGGCAGGCCGTGCCCGGCCTCGGCGAGCATGCCCAGCTGGGCGTCGCGCAGGGCGGCCGCCATGCCGCCGCCGGCACTTTCACGGTAACGGCGCAGCGTGTCGGCCACCAGATAGGCCGCCGTCTGGTCGTTCACCGACCAGTGGGTGACCATCAGCGAGCGGGCGCCGGCATAGAAGAACGCGCGGGCGAGACCCGAGAGGCTTTCACCCGCCGTGCCGCCGCCGGGGCCGCCGGAATTGCAGGCGGACAGGATCACCGAGTCGGCATCGAGGTCGAGCCCCACCACGGAGGAGGAGGTGAGCATCGCGCCGGAAGCGTCCGCCGCGTTGGGCGGGGCCGAGGTGATGATCGCCGGCTCGGTCTGGCAGCGCAGCTCGGCCGGCAGCAGGGCATGGGTGGCGAAATGCAGGATGCGGTAGTCCTTCAGCGCGCGCTTGCGCACCGCCTCCGCGGTGAAGGCGGTGCCCAGCATCTCGTCGGCGCTGTCGGCGCCGAGCAGCTTGCGCGCGGCATCCAGCTCGCGGGTGGCGAAGGGCAGGGGAGGCAGGCCGGCGAACAGCTTGGCGCTGTCCGCACAGCCGGGGCCGAAGCTGCGCTGGGCCTGGGCGAGGGTGACGGGGCGGAAATCGCCGAAGCCGAACCACGGCCGCCCCGCGCGGCTGCCGCCGGCCACCTTGCGCAGCGAGACGAAATTGGCCGCGGCGGGCACGTGCGAGATCACCATCTGGCGCACCAGCCAGGGCGCGTTGGCGAGATTGTCCGGCTGGGCCGCGCCGGTCAGCATCACCTCGAACGGCATGGACAGAAGCGGGCCGGAGGGCGCCACCACCATGGCCTTGGCGGTGGCGAGCCGGTCGCCGAGTCCGCCCAGCGTGGCGGCATAGACCTGCTGCGCGGCCTCCGTGTCGAATTTCGGCACCGCGCCGGTCTCGCTCTCGATGCCGCCGCGCACCCGCTTCACCAGCTCGGCCATGCGCGGCAGCCCGCCCTGCACCGGCGCCACGGCGATCTGCCCGTCGCGCAGCAGGAAGGTCCAGCCGCCGGTATCGGTCAGGGTGATGGCCACGAAGGCCTCGCCCGGACCCAGGGCGGCCATCACCTCGGAAGCCGGCGAGACCTGCTGGACGAGCTGGCCGTAATTGGGTGAGGCGGCCTGGAGCGCGGCGTCGGCCTCGGCCACGTTGGTCTGGGCGGCGGCGATGCGCTTGTCGAGGTCGGGCGGCGCGGCCGCGGCGCCGGCCTGGCCCTTCTGCTGCTCGATCTGGTCGCGCTGGCGATACAGGTCGGCCAGCGCCTGGCCGGCGTCCTGCCGGCGGCGGATGGCCTCGGCCACTTTCGGATCGCGCGCGTTCTCGGACAGGCGGGCGGTGGCCTGGGCGATCTGCTGGCTGGTGACGCCGCCCTGCGAGATCTGCGACATCTCGAACATCTCGGCCAGCAGCTTCTGGCGCTGGGATGGCGCGCGGTCGGCCGCGGCGGCCAGCACGTCCAGGCAGGGTTGCAGCAGCGTGCCGGTGGTGCCCACCTTCAGGCTGCGGAACAGTTCGGCGGCCTGCTGGCAGACATCGAGCGCCGAGTCCGTGCGGTCGGCGCGCTGCATCTGGCCGGCGCGCAGCAGCAGCGTCTCGGCCACTGGACGGCTTTCGGGGAACACGGCGGCATAGGCATTGGCGGCCCGGGCGAACTGGGCCTGCGCACCCGACGCGTCGCCGGCCGCCGCGGTGATCGCCGCCTCGGTGCGGGCGAGGCGGGCGGTCAGCACCGGCTGGCGCAGCCCGTTGGCCTGGGCGATGTCCATCGCCGATTGCAGCGCCGCCTGGCTTTCCGGCAGCCTTCCCATGCCGCGCAGCACGATGGCGCGGTTGCGCCGCACCTCGATCAGCCCGAGCAGGGCGGCGCGCACCGTCACGTCGCTGAGCAGGTCGCGGTTGGGCAGCAGGTCGGTGGTGCCGGCGGTGCTGTTGCCGAGGATGTTGGTGGTGGTGGGCACGGGGCGGGCGTTGAGCACGGAGGGCGGCAGCAGCGCCATATAGGCGGCCTCGGCCTGGTCGAGCTGGGCCAGCGCTTCCTCCCGCTTGCCCTGGTTGAGCAGGTTGAGGCCGCGATAGTGCAGCAGGCGGGCCTGCTGGCTGGGATCGGCCGCCTTGGCGGCGAGGCGGTCGGCCCGGGCGAACAGCGCGTCCGCCTCCACGAAACGGTGCTGGTTGGAGACCTGCAAGGCGAGGTTCAGCACGGCGGCGACGGTGTTGGGGTCCTCGGGGCCGAGCGCCTTGGTCTGCAGCGCGAGGGCCGCGCGGAAGGCGACCTCGGCGGCGGCGAAATTCTCCACCGCGTTGGCGCGGCTGGCGGCGCGCATCAGCCCCTCGTACTGGCCGATATCGCCGGAGGAGAAGGCCTTGGCGGCGAGCCGGTCGGCCAGCAGGGAGTCGGCGCCGGAATTCTGGGTCTGGGACACCGCCTCGGCCCGCACCTTGCCGGACAGCACGCCCATCGAGCGCTCCATGGCCGGCAGGGCGGGCAGCACGCTGTCGCCATACCAGGCGGTGCCGTCGATCGAGGCGACCATGGCCAGATGCGGCCAGCCGCCGTAACGCTGGGTGCATTGCAGCAGCATCGCCGGCTGGCCGCCGAGGATGGTGGTGCGCGTGGGATCGCCGCAGGAGAAGCGGTCGTTCAGCGCCGTGCGCCACGGGCTTGAGGTGGCGAGCGCCTGGAGATCACCGCCCGCTCCGCCGCCGCGCACATGGGCGCTGGGCTGCTGCCAGGTGCCGCAATACACGTCCGCGGCGCTCGCGCCGGTCTGCTGCTGCGTGCAGCTCTCGCCGGTGGCGTTCTTGCCGAGGTCGAGGCCGGCGCGCGGCGCGTCGCTGTCGGTCTCCGCCACATAGGCTTCCGGCGGCGGGGTGGCGCAGCCCGCCAGCACGACGAAGCCCAGCACAGGCAGCAGGCCGGGGCGCATCTCAGTAATCCTCGTCCGAGACGTTGGGTATCATGGCGTCCGTGTCGTCCTGCACGTTGCGCGCGGCGCCGATCGCGAGGTCGCGCAGCGGGTTGATCGGCGGCACGCCGTTGATCGGCAGCAGCACGCAGTTCACCGAGCCGACCGGGCAGGCGTTGAAGCGGTAGTTGTTGTCCGGCTCCGGTGTGATGATCGCGACATTGGCCGCGTTGAAGCCGGTGAACCCGCCGACGATGCCCTGAAGGTCGGTACCGCCGCCGCGCCCGACGATGGTCAGCGAGTTGACATTCATGTTGCCGGTGACGCTGCCGCCCTGGGAGAACAGCACGAGGTCGGTGGTCGGCGCCTGGAGGTTGTTGAGGTAGATGGTGCCGCCGGTGCTGGGCAGCTGGATGCGCACCGTGTCGATCGGCCCGTTCAGCGCGTTGATATAGACCGTGCCGGTCTGGGTGAACTGCGCGCTGCCGTCGCTGGCGGCCTTCACGTTGAAATACGTGCCGGGCGCGTTCAGCGCCGTGCTGGGGGCCACGCCCTGCTGCACATGGGCCAGCCCCTGCGCGGCGAGGTCGATGCCCAGCGTGGTGACGTTGCCCGCCAACGTCATCGAGCCGACGGCGGAGATGCCGATATATTCGGCGGTGAGCGGGCCGGTGATGGTGAGTGGCTTGGCGTTGTCGATGGTCAGCACGCTGCCGATCATGGTGAAGCTGCCCAGCGTGGTGATCAGCGAGGCCGCGCCGAAATCCGCGACATGCGAGGCGATGCCGGTCAGCACGCCCACCGCCAGCTGCCCGCCGGTGCGGTGGATCTGCCCGTCGATATTCACGGTCAGGACGCCCGTGGTGGTATTGGCGGTCTGGATGCTGCCGGTGATGGTGAGGTTGACGTCGCCGGAATTGCCGGTGGTGGCCAGGGTGATGTTGTTGGCCAGCACCGGGCCGGCGGCGGTGAAGGAGATGGCGTCGGTCAGCGACAGGTCGCCGCCCACCGTCATCGCGCCAAGCTGGCCGAAGCGGTTGCCCCCGGAGGTGAGGTTGACATTGCCCGAGGCGGCGTAGCCGGAGACGCTGCCGCCCAGCGCGCCGGTGCCGATGATCTGCGCGCCGTTGGCCTCCGCCACCGCGGTGGTGACGCCGCCATTGTAGCTGGTGAGCACCAGGTTCGGCGTGACGATCGCGGCGGCGGCGTTGAGCAGGATGGAGGGCTGCGCGGCGGTGACGCCGGATTCGATGGCACCGGTGCCGGCGGTGAGCATCACCGCGTTGTTGCCCACGACCTGCCCGGCGACGGTGATCGCCGTGCCCTGCGCGCTGTCGAAGACCGCCACGTTGCCGCTGGCCGCGACCGGGCCGTAGAGGGTGACGGGGATGCTGTCGAGCAGGGTGAAGTCGCCATTCGCGACGTTCATGCCGGTGACCGCCTGGATGGCGTTGCCCCCGCCGGCGAGGCTGACGGTGCCGGCGGCCGTGCCGGTCAGTGCCGGGGTGGTGATCACGCTGCCGCCGGCCTGGGCGATGCCGCCGGCGGGCGCATAGAGGCTGAGATAGCTCGTCGCGGTGATGTTGCCGTTGAGCACCATCGCGGTGCCCGGCGCGATGTCGGTCAGCCCCACCACGGCGGCCTGCACCGGCCCGGCGAGATTGAGCGTCACCGCGTCGGTGAGCAGGAAATTGCCGTGACTCACGGTGAACTGGCCCAGCGTGGCGATGCCGTTGGCCGCGCCCAGCGAGGCGTCGCCGTTGCCCACCGCCCCGGTCAGCAGCGGGGTGACGATCTCGCCGGCGGTCTGCAGCACGCCGCCATGTGGCGTGTCGAGCACCAGCGCGTTGGCGGCGTTGACCACGCCGGCCAGCGTCAGCGCCGTGCCGGTGGCATTGGCGTGCAGCGTCACGGTGTTGGCCGAGAGTGTGCCGAGCTGGGTGAGCGGCGCGGCATCGGTCAGGGTGAAGTCGCCGCCCTGGACTGCGAAGTTGGACAGGATGCCGATCGCGTTGCCGGCCTGGGCCAGCACCACGCCACCCTGGATGGTGCCGGTGGAGGTCAGCACGCCGGCGACGATGCTGCCGCCGGTCTGCACCACCCCGCCGGCCGCGTTCTGGATTTCCACCACCCCGCCGCCGGGCGCGTCGATCACCCCGGTGATCAGGATCTGGCCGGAGGGATCGTTCAGCACCACGCGGCCACTGGCATCCAGCGCGCCGGTCACCGTGGTGGCCACGCCGCCCGCCGTGTCGTTGATGGTGATGATGCCGGCCGAGACCGTGCCGGCGGCGACCACCGCGCTGGCATCGGTGAGGGTGAAGTTGCCGGCGGTGACGGCGAAGTCGCCGATCCGGCCCACCGCGTTGGCGGCGGCGGCCAGGTTCACGTTGCCCGTCACGCCATCGCTGCTGAGCAGCGTGCCGGCGGTCAGGCTGCCGCCGGTCTGGTTGACGCCCGAAGCCGCGTTGAGGTCGATCGTGCCGGTCGCGGTGGCGTTGGCCGCACCCGTCAGCAGGATCGCGCCGGCGCTGGCGACGAGCCTTTCGCTCTGCGCGGCGTTGAGCGCGCCGGCCAGCGTGATGGCGGTTCCGCCGGCCGTGTCGGTGACCAGGATGTTGGTGGCCGAGACGGAGCCGCCGATGGTGACGGCGGCGGCGTCCTTCAGGCTGAAATTGCCACCGACCACCGCGTTGCCGACCGTGGTGATGGCGTTGGCAGGCTGGGTCAGCGACAGGTCGCCGCCCACGCCGTTGGTGCTGACCAGGTTCGCGGCGAGGATGGAGCCGCCGGTCTGCGTCACGTCGCCGATGGCGGACACGTCGAAGGTCCCGCCCGTGGAATTCACCACGCCGGTCAGGCTGATATCGCCGGATGTGGCCTGCAGCACCGTGTCGGCGGAGATGGCGGTGCCGCTGATGGTGATCGCGGTGCCCACGGCGCTGTCGGTGAGGGTGATGGTGCCGGCCGAGAGCACGCCGGTGACATCCACCGCCCGCGCGTCGGTGAGCGTGAAGTCGCCGGCGGTGACGGCGAAGTCGCCGACGCTGCCCACCTGGTTGGTGGCGGAGGCCAGTACCACGTCGCCGATCACCCCGCCGCTCGACAGCAGCGTGCCCGCGACGAGGCTGCCGGTGGTCTGCGCCACCCCCGTCGCCGCGTTGAGGTCGATCGTGCCGGTGCTGGTCGCATCCACGGCGCCGGTCAGCAGGATCGCGCCATGGCTCGCCGTCAACGTCTCGCGGATGAGGGCGTCGAGCGCGCCGGCGACGGTGATGGCGGTGCCCGCCGCACTGTCGGTCAGCGTGATGCTGCCGGCGGAAACCACGCCGCTCACGGTCAGCGCCTGGGCGTCGGTCAACAGGAAATCCCCGCCGGTGACGGCGAAGTTCTCGAGCTTGCCGATCGCGTTGGTGGCGGAGGCCAGCGACACGCTGCCCGTCACCCCGCTGCTCGACAGCAGCGTGCCGGCGACGAGGCTGCCGGTGGTCTGGCTCACGCCGGTTGCGGCGTCGAGATCGATGGTGCCGCCATGCGCGTCCACCACGCCGGCCAGCGCGATGGCGCCGTTGCCCGCCACGAGATGGGTGGTGCCGGTGCTGCCGATGGTGCCGGAGATGGTCAGCGCGGTGCCGGTGGCGAGGCCGGTCAGCGTGACATTGGCGGCCGAAAGCGAGCCGGAGACGTTCAGCGCGATGGCGTCGGTGAGGGTGAAATCCCCGCCGGTCAGCGTGAAATTGCCGATGGCCCCGATCTGGTTGCCCGGTTGCGGCAGGGAGACATTGCCGCCGACGCCGCCGGTGCTGATCAGGCTCGCCGCGAGGATGGAGCCGTTGATCTGCGTCACGTCGCCGGCGGCGGACACGTCGAACGTGCCGCCCGTGGCGTTCACCAGCCCGGTCAGGCCGATATCGCCGGCGGTGGCGTGCAGCGCCGTGTCGGGCGAGGCGAGCACGCCGCTGACGGTGATGGCCACGCCCGCCGCGCTGTCGGTGATGGCGATGCTGCCCGCCGAGAGCACGCCGGCGACATCCACCGCCCGCGCGTCGGCAAGGGTGAAGCCACCGGCGGTGACGGCGAAATCGCCGACGCTGCCGAGCTGGTTGGTGGCCGAGGTCAGCGCCACGTCGCCGGTCACCCCGCCGCTCGACAGCAGGGTGCCGGCCGTGATGCTGCCGGTGGTCTGCGTCACCCCCGCGGCGGCGTTGAGGTCGATCGTGCCGGTGCTGGTGGCATCCACCGCGCCGGTCAGCAGGATCGACCCATTGCTCGCGGTCAGCGTGTCGCGCACCGTGGCGTCGAGCACGCCGGAAACGGTCAGCGCGGTGCCCACCGCGCTGTCGGTCAGCGTGATGCTGCCGGCGGAAACCACGCCGTTCACCGTCAGCGCCCGCGCATCGGTCAGCAGGAAATCGCCGGCGGTGACAGCGAAATTGTCGAGCTTGCCGATCGCGTTGGTGGCGGAGGCCAGCGACACGCTGCCCGTCACCCCGCTGCCGGACCGCAGCGTGCCGGCGACGAGGCTGCCGCTGGTCTGAATCACGCCGTCGCCACTGTTCAGGTCGATCGTGCCGCTGTTCGCGTTCACCGCGCCGATCAGCCAGATCTGGCCGTTGGGGGCGGCGAGGCGGGTGGTGCCGGTGCTGGTCACCGATCCGCCGATGGTCAACGCCAGCCCGCCGGAGCTGTCGGTCAGCGTCACGTTGGCCGCCGACAGACTGCCGGTGACGTTCAGCGCCGCCGCGTCCACCAGCGTGAAATCCCCGCCGGTCAGCGCGAAGTTGCCGATGGCCTCGATCTGGTTGCCGGCCTGCGGCAGCGACACGTTGCCACCCACGCCGTCGGTGCTGCCGAGCTGCATGGCGATGATGGAGCCGCCGGTCTGCGTCACGTCGCCACTGGCGGACACGTCGAACGTGCCGCCATTGGCGTTCACCACGCCGGTCAGGAGGATGTCGCCCGCGGTGGCGCGCAGCACCGTGTCGGGCGAAGCGGCCGTGCCGCTGACGGTGATGGCGGTCCCCGCGGCGCTGTCGGTGAGGGTGATGGCGTTGGCCGACAGCATGCCGGTGACGTTCACCGCATGCGCGTCGGTCAGAATGAAGCCGCCGCCGCTGACGGCGAAATCGCCGACGCTGCCGACCTGGTTGGTGGCCGAGGTCAGCGCCACGACGCCCGTCACCCCGCCGCTCGACAGCAGCGTGCCGGCGACGAGGCTGCCGGTGGTCTGCGCCACCCCCGCCGCCGCGTTGAGGTCGATCGTGCCGGTGCTGGTCGCATTCACCGTACCGGTCAACCCGATGGAACCGTTGGTCGCGGTGAGCTTGGCGGTGTTCGTGCTGTTCACCGCGCCGTCGATGGTCAGCGCGGCGCCGAAGGCGGTGTCGGTCAGCGTGACGTTGGTGGCGGAGAGCGCGCCGGTGATGTCCAGCGCCGTGGAATCGGTCAGCGTGAAGTCGCCGCCGGTCAGGTGGAAGTTGCCGATGGCGCCGATGACGTTGCCGGTCTGCGGCAGGGAGACGTCGCCGCCCACGCCGCCGGAGCTGATGAGCTGGGCGGCGAGGATGGAGCCGCCGGTCTGCATCACGTCCCCGGCCGCGGACACGTCGAAGGTTCCGCCGGTGGAATTCACCACGCCGGTCAGGCTGATATCGCCGGCGGTGGCGTTCAGCCTGGTGTTGGCCGAGGCGGCGGTGCCGCTGACGGTGATGGCGAAGCCCGCCGCGCTGTCGGTGACGGTGATGCCGTCGGCGGAGAGCACGCCGCTCACATCCACCGCCCGCGCGTCGGTCAGCGTGAAATTGCCGCTGGTGACGGCGAAATCGCCGACGCGGCCGACCTGGTTGGTGGCCGAGGTCAGCACCACATCGCCGGTCACCCCGCCGCCGGACAGCAGCGTGCCGGCGACAAGGCTGCCGCCGCTCTGGGTGACGCCGTCCGCCGCGCTGAGATCGATCACGCCGGTGGCGGTGGCGTTCACCACGCCGGTCAGCAGCATCGCGCCGTTGCTGGCGATCAGCGTGTCGCCGGTGTTGGCGTTGAGCGCGCCGCTGACGGTCAGTGCCGTGCCCGTGGCACTGTCGCTGATCCAGATGCTGCCGGCGGACACCACGCCGGTGACGTTCACCGCGCGGGAATCGGCGAGCTGGAAATCGCCGCCGGTGACGGCGAAGTCGCCGACCCGGCCGATGGCGTTGGCCGGGGCGAGCAGCCAGGTGTCGCCCGCGACGCCCGCGCTGCTCTTCAGCAGGCCCGCGGTGATCGTGCCGCCGAACTGCTGCACCCCGGTCGCCGCGTTGAGGTCCACCGTGCCGGTGCCGGTGGCGCTCAGCGTGCCCGCCAGCGAAATGAACCCGTTGCTCGCCGTGAGCTTCGCGGTGCCCGTGGCGTTCACCGCGCCGTCGATGCTCAGCGCCTGGCCGATGGCGAGACCGGTGAGCGTGACATTGCTGGCGGACAGCGCGCCGGTGATGTCCAGCGCCTGCGCATCGACCAGCGTGAAGTTGCCGCCGGCGAGGTTGAAATCGCCGATGCCGCCGATCTGGTTGCCGGTCTGCGGCAGGGAGACGTCGCCGCTCACGCCGCTGGAGCTGATGAGCTGGGCGGCGAGGATGGAGCCGCCGGTCTGCGTCACGTTCCCGGCCGCGGACACGTCGAACGTGCCGCCGGTGGAATTCACCACGCCGGTCAGGCTGATATCGCCGGCGGTGGCGTTCAGCCTGGTGTTCCCGCTGGTCTGGCCGGACAATGTGATGGCGGTGCCCGCGGCGCTGTCGGTGACGGTGATGCTGCCGGCGGAGAGCACGCCGCGCACATCCACCGCGCGCGCGTCGGCCAGGGCGAAATTGCCGCTGCTGACGGCGAAATCGCCGATGCTGCCCACCTCGTTGGTGACGGAGGCCAGCGCCACGCCGCCGGCCACGCCGCTGCTGGACAGCAGCGTGCCCGCCACCAGGCTGCCGCCGCTCTGGGTGACGCCGGCGACGGCGTTGAGGTCGATCGTGCCCGTATTGGTCGCGTCCACCGCGCCGGTGAGCAGGATCGAACCGCTGGTGGCGGTCAGCACGTCGCGCAACGTCGCGTTCAGCGCGCCGCTCACGGTGATGGCGGCGCCCGCCGCGGTGTCGGTCAGCGCGATGGTGCCGCCGGAGACCACGCCGGCGACGTTGAGCGCGACGACATCCGTCAGGGTGAAATTGCCGGCGGTGACGGCGAAATCGCCGAGCGTGCCGACATAGTTGGAGCTGGAGGTGAGCGACACGTCGCCGGTCACCCCGAAGCTGCTCTTCAGCGTGCCGCTGGGCACGTAGATGTAGCCCACCCCGGTCTGGCTGATGCCTTGCGCGGCGCTGAGATCGACGGTGCTGGAGGCTCCGCCCATCGCGCCGGTCAGGCTGATCGACCCCGCGGTGGCGTTCAGCGTCAGCGTGGCCGCCGGCACGGTGCCCGAGACGGTGATGGCCGTGGTGTTCGCGGCGCTGTCGATGACTGTGAGCGCGCCGGTCGCATAGACATAGCCGCTCAGATTGACGGCGGCGGCGTCATGCAGCGTGAAATTGCCGGTGGTGCTGAAGTCGCCGATCGCGCCGACCTGGTTGGTCGGGCGGGTGAGCAGCACGTCGCCGGTCACGCCATCGCTGGCCAGCGTGCCCACGACAAGGCTGCCGCCGCTCTGGGTGATGCCGGCGCCGGCGTCTAGCGTCGCCGTGCCGGCGGTGTTGATGACGCCGGACAGCGTCATCCCCTGGGTGGTGATGAGGGTGGCGCCGGCGCCCGTCACCGTGCCGGCGACGTTGAGCGCCACGGAATCGGACAATTGCAGCGCGCCGGTGCCCGCATCGAAATCGACGAGCTTGGCGATCGCGTTGCCGCCCCGCATGAAGCTCGCCCCGTTGGCGCTGCCGCCGAGCGCGGCCACGCTCAGCGTGCCGCCGGTCTGCGTCACCGTGCCGGTGGCGACCACGTCCAGCGTCGCGGAGGTGGTGATGCTGCTGTCGATGGTCAGGCTGGCCGCCTTCACCCCGCCGCTGGCCGCCGCCTGGCCGAAGCGCAGCGTGTCCGCGGTGAGGTTGGCGAGGCTGCCGGCGTTCAGCGTCAGCGCCTGGCCGGCGGTCAGCGGGCCAAGCTCGATGGTGCCGCCCGTGGCGCTCAGCGCGCCGGCGCCGCTGAAGCCGTAGCTGTTGGCGGCGACGGAAAGTGTGTGGCCGCTGCCCACCTGCACCGGCGCCGTGAAGGTCAGGCCGGCGGAATCGGCGAGCAGGAAATTGCCGCCCGTGACGCTGAAGGCACCGAGCGAGGTGATGACGTTGCTGGCGGAGGTGAGCGACACGTCCCCAGTCACGCCGCCGCTGCTCTTGAGCGTGCCGAGCACCAGCTGGATGGCCCCGCCGTTCTGGGCGATGCCGCCGGCCGCGGTGAGATCGACCGTGCCGAACGCTGTGCCGAGCGTTCCCGCCAGCGCGATGCCGCCGTGGGTGGCGTCGAGCGTGACGCCGGAGGCGATGATGCTGCCGGTGCTGGCGAGGTTGATCGCCGTGCCCGTCGCGCTGTCCGTGAGGGCCACCGAGCCGGCGCCGAGCGAGCCGGTGACCGTGACGGCGCGGCTGTCGGTCAGCGCGAAATTGCCGCTGCCGGCAGAGAAATTGCCGATCGCCCCGACCTTGTTGGTGGCCGCGTTGAGCGTCACGTTGCCCGTGGCGGTGCCGCCGGTGAGCGTGCCGACATCGAGGCTGCCGCCGGCTTGGCTGATGCCGGAGCTCGCGGTGAGGCTCGCCGTGCCCGCCGTGGTGATGGTGCCGGTCAGTGACAGCGTGGGTACCGAGAGGGTGACGCCCGCGCCGCTGACATGGCCGGCCACGGTCAGCGCCGAGCCGTCGGTCAGCGCCAAGATGCCGGTCCCCGCGTCGAAATCGACGAGCTTGGCGATCGCGTTGCCGGCCCGCTGGAAGCTCGCCCCGTTGGCGCTGCCGCCCAGCGCGCCGAGATTCAGCACCCCCGCGGATTGCGTGACGGTGCCGGCGGACTCCACCTCCAGCGTGCCGGTGAGGGTGATGCTGCTGCTGATGTCCACGCTGGCGGCGGCGACGGAGCCGCCGGCCTGGCTCTTGCCGAAGCGCAGCGTGCCCGCGGTGAGGTTGGCGAGGCTGCCGGCATTCAGGCTCAGCGCCTGCCCGGCGGTGAGCGGGCCGAGCTCGATCGTGCCGTTCGCGGCGCTCAGCGCGCCGGTGCCACTGAAGCCGTAGCTGTTGGCGGCGATGGAGATGAGTCGGCCGCTATCGACCGCGACCGGCTGGCTGATGGTCAGCGCCGTCGCGTCCGCCAGCAGGAAATCGCCGCCGGTGACCGCGAAGGCGCCGAGCGTGCCGACGCTGTTGGTCACCGAGGTGAGGCCCACCGTGCCACCCGCGCCGTTGCTGCTGCGCAGCGTGGTGGCGGTGAGGCTGCCGCCGGTCTGGGTGATGTTGCCGCCGGCGCTGAGATCGGCCGTGGCGGCCGACACATTGCCCGCCAGCGCCAGCCCGACGCTGGTGCGGAACAGGAAATCGCCGGTGCCGGCATCGTAGCCCGTGATGATCGGAATGGCGTTGCCGGCATTGACGATGGTGGCGCCGGTGCTGCTGCCGCCCAGCGCCGCCGCGCTGATCGTGCCGGGGCCGCTCTGGGTCACCGCGCCGGTGGCGACGAGGTCGAGCGTCGCGCCCGTGGTGATGTTGCCGCTGAGCGTGACCGTGGTGGCCTTGGTGCCGCCCACCGCCTGGCCGAAGCGCAGCGTGTCCGCCGTCAGCCCGGCGAGGGAGGCGGCATTCACGGTCATCGGCTGCGCGGTGTTCGGGCCGAGCGCGATCGTGCCCCCCGTCGCGTTCAGCGTGCCGGTGACGCTGAGCGAATCGGCCGCGACCGACACGACATGCCCGGCATCCACCCCCACCGTGCCGGCGACCGTCAGCGCGGCGGCGTCGGCGAACTGGAAATCGCCGCCGGTGACGGCGAAGTTGCCGAGCGTGGCGACGCTGTTGCTGGCCCCCAGCGATACCGAACCGGTCACGCCGTTCGTGCTCTGCAGCACGGAGGCGGTGATGCCGCCGCCGCTCTGCCCGATGCCGGCGCCGCCCGACAGATCGACCGTGCCGGCGGAGAGGTTGCCGGCGAGGACGAGCGCTACCGCGTCGCGCAGCGTGAAATTGCCGCCCGTGACGGCGAAGTCGCCGATGTTGTGGATGGCGTTCGCGGCGTTGCTCAACAGCACGTCGCCGGTCACGCCGCCGCTGCTGATCAGCGTACCGGCATTGACCAGGCCCGCGCTGAGATCGACGCCGGTAGTGGCATTCAGATCGACTGTGCCCGCGCCGTTCAGGGTGCCGCCGCCGTGCAGCGTGCCGGAGGTGGTGATCTTGATGCCGTTGCCGGTGACGGTGTTGATGACGCTCAGATCCCCGGCATTGGCCAGGGTGAACTGGTGGCCGCCCGCGTTGAGATCACCGAGGTTTTGGATGACGTTCGTGGACTGGCCCAGCAGCACGTCGCCGCCGAACCCATGGGCGCTCAGCAGCGCGCCGGCGGTGATGCTGCCGGCGGTCTGGTTGAGGCCGCCGGTGCTGAAATAGACGCCGTTCGCGCTACTCACCGCGATGGCACCGATCAACGCTACGCTGTTGCTGGCGCCCAGGATGAAATCGCCGCCGGACACCGCGAAATCGCCGATCGTACCGATATTATTGGCGACGTTGCCGAGATTCACGGTGCCAGTCACGCCGCCGCTGCTGAGCAGGGTGCCGGCGTTGACCACGCCCGAGCTGAGATCGATGCCGGCATCGGCCTTCAGATCGACCGTGCCCGTGGCGGTCAGCGTGCCGCCACCATGCAGCGTGCCGGTAGTGGTGATCTTGATGCCGCTGCCGGTGGTCGTGTTGATGACGCTGAGAGGGCCGCCATTCACCAGAGTGAACTGGTGGCCCGTCGCGTTGAGATCGCCGAGATTGGTAATGGCGTTGCTGGTCTGGGTCAGCAGCACGTCGCCGCCGAACCCATGGGCGCTGAGCAGCGCGCCCGCCGCGATGCTGCCGCCGGTCTGGTTGAGGCCCGCGGTGCTGAAATCCACGTGGTCGTTGGCGCCCACCACGATGGCGCCGTTCAGTGTCACGCCGTTGGCCGTCGCCAGGATGAAGTCGCCGTGATTCTGCGCATCCTCGGTCACGGTGACGTTGCCGACCGTGCCGATATTGTTGACCGACCGGCTGAGCGACAGATTGCCGGTCACTCCGCCGGTGCTTTGCAGTAGGGTGGCGACCAGCGAACCGCCGGTCTGGTTGATGCCGGCGCTGCCCGACAGATCGACTGTGCCGGCCGACAGGTTGCCGTTCAGCGTCAGCGCCGCCGCATCGACAAGGGTGAAATTGCCGTTGGTGACGGTGAAATTGCCGACGGTGCCGATGCTGTTGGCCGCCTGGGCCAACGTCACGTTGCCGGTCACCCCGCCGGTGCTTTGCAGCGTGGTCGCGGTCAGCGCGCCCGCGGTCTGGTTCACGCCGCCGCCGCTCGCCGAGAGATCGACCGTCGCGCCGCTGACGCTCGCGTTCAGCGTGATGCCGCCCGCGCCGGCGGCCAGGGTGATCACGCCCAGCGCCCCCACGCCCGACGTGGAGAGGGCGGCGTTCACCGTCAGGTTGTTGCCCGCCGTCGCTGTCAGCGCGTGGGTGAGGGTGAGGACATCCTGGAAGATGATGTCGTGGTCGGCGGAGAGGGTGACGTTGGCGTTCAGTCCGGCGATGCTCGCAGGCGTGATGGTGGTGGCGGCCCCGGTCACGCTGAACGGGTTGGAGGGAATGGTCACTCCGCCGGTGGTGGCGATGATGAGATCCGCCGGGTCGAACAGCAGCGTGCCCAGCGCGCCGGTGCCGGCGGCCGACAGGTCCACCGCGCCGCCGTCGAGATACAGCGTCTTGCCGGAAATCTCCGCCGTGCCGCCATTGCCGGCACCGGCGCCGCGCGCCTGGATGCTGCCCTGGTGGATGGTGTTGCCCGCGCTGAGCAGCGTGACGTTGCCGCCGGTGCCCGCCTGGGTGGCGTTGGCCGCCAGCGTGGCGCCCTGCTGCACCAGCACGTTGGCGGCTTTCGGCGCCGCCACGTTCGGCCCGCCCTTGGCCCGCGCCAGGGTGGTGCCCACCGCGATGGTGCCGCCGCCCGCCTTGCCGGAGGCGTCGATCTTCGCGGTGCCCGCCACCGTCACGTTGCCGGTGGCGGTCACCTGCACGTTGCCGCCCACCTGGCCCGCGCGGTTGCCGCGGGCGGAGATATCGCCCTCCACCACCACGGAGCCGCCGGTGCCGGCGATCATCACCGTGCCCTGCTGGCCGCCCCGGCTGTTGGCCGAGATCTTGCCGCCGGCGGTCACCAGGTCCTGCACCAGCCCGTCCACCGCCGAGGCGGTGAGCAGCACCGTGCCGCCCTGGGCGACGATGGTGCCGCTGTTGACCACCAGCGAGGTCACCGGCTTGCCGTCCGCCCCGGTCGGCGCGGTGCTCACCTGCTTGGTGACGTCGATCGACAGCAGCCCGTCGCCATAGAGGTCGATCGTCGCGGCCTCGGCGCCGGCCAGCACCACATGGCCCATCTTGGCCTGGATGACGCCGTTGTTGACCACGCGCGGCGCCACCAGCGCGGCCAGCCCGGTCTGGCCGACGGTGATGCTGCCCTCGTTGACGATCGAGGCCCCCGGCTTGCCCGGCTGGTCGAACACCATCCGCCCGGCGCGGATGTTGTCGTTGGTGATGTTGGCGGTGGTGGCCACCAGGCTCTGCACGTCCACCACGGCGGATTTGGTGAACACCACGCCCGACTGGTTGATCAGCACCACCTGGCCGTTGGAGGTCATCCGCCCGGCGATGATGGACGGGTCGGGGCTGGTCACCCGGTTGAAGGTCACGGCCTGGGCGGACGGATCGACGAACTTCACCTGGGCATTGCTGCCGATGTTGAAGGTGTTCCAGTTCACCGCCGCGGTGTTGCTCTGCTGCGTCACCTGCAGCGTGTTGCCGCTCTGCGAGATGCTCGCATTGCCCACCACCACGCTGCCGCCGGTGGGCAGGGTGTTGGGGGCAATCTGCGCCCGCGCGATCGCCGGCAGCATCAGCACGCAGACCGAGGCCGCCTGCAGCGCGGTGGTGCGCAGCAGGCCCGCGCGGTCGCGCCGGATCACGCCGAGCTGGCACGCCGGGCGCGTTCCGCCGAAGCGGGGGCGGCTCGTCTTGGGCATCGTCACTTCACTCCGCGGGCGCGAGTCAGTTAGTAAGCGCGGGGCCTCGCGGCCGCCACGCCGGTCATTTTCTTACTTATAAACTAATTTTTGAAATTTGACGCGTCACGAGCGCGGCACAACAAAGAATACATGCGCACGTCATGCGGGAGGCCGGGCGGTCAGAAGCGGGTCAGCACCCGCCAATAGACAGCCGTGGCGTGCAGGGGTGGCACGTTGGTATAACCTGTGGGTGTAAGAGTGACGCGCTTCACGCCTTCCAGGTCGAATTCCGTGTATTTGGTGATATTCGCCCGCACGCCACCACCCCAGGACACCAACCGCTGGTTGGGGTCCTGCTTGATGTTGTTCCAGGTCTCGCCCCAGTCCCAGAAGGTGTAGAACTGGGTCTGCACGTCCACCGGGCGTGAGAAAACGTCCATGCTGAAGCCGGTGTTGAGCTGCAGCTCGATCGCCGAGGTCAGCGCGCTGTCGCCCGCGGCCTCGCCGGAATAGTAGCCCCGGTTGAACTGCATGCCGCCGAGGAAGAATTTTTCGGCCGGCGGCAGGATGTCGCTGCTGCCCTGGCCGGCCAGCGTGGCCTGCAACGCGACCTGCCCGCCCGGGAAGGCCTGGAACAGGTTCTGCGTGCGGGAAATCTGGAACGTGCCCTTGGTGAACGAGGGCGTGGCGCCGATGCGCGCCACCCGCGCGGCACTCGTCTGGGTGGCGCCCAGCGCCGCGATGCCCTGCGAGCCGCGGAGGCTGACGGTGCTGATGGCGCTGCGATCCCCGCCCAGCAGCAGGTCCTGCGCCGCGTAGTCCGCGCCGATGCGGAACACCCGCAGATTGTCGTAGCTGGCGAGCGAGGAGGGCTTGCCGGTGTGGATGTTGGATTCCAGCAGGTCGAAATAGCCCGACACGCTCAGCGTCTGCTGGCGCGAGCGGATGATCGGGTAGGAGGTGCTGACCCCCGCCGTGGTGGTCACGCCGTGATAGTACAGGCTGGCGAGCTGGCCGGAGGGGTTGGTGGTGCCGGAGCCGGCATAGACGCGCACCTTCAGGCCGGAGCCGCCGACGAACGCCTCGGTCGCGGCCTGGCCGAAAATCTGCGTGCCGTCGAAGGCGCTGAACAGCGACAGCGTGGTCTGCTCGCCCAGCGAGGTGAAGCTGTTGGCGTTCAGCACCGCCAGCCCCTCGGCCGGCCCGGTGAACGGCGCGCCGCGATTGTCCGCGGTGACCAGCCCGCTCCAGGCCTGGCGCGACACCTGGGCCACCAGGGTGAGCGCCCCCGGCTCGTCGGTGGAGGGGCGCAGGATGGCGCGCAGCGTGACGCCCGGCACGTCCTGGGCCAGCAGCAGCCAGCGCTCCATGCTGGCCGTGTCGATCGGCCTGACTTCGGTGAGGTGCTTGAGGAAGCGCAGCACCTGCGTGCCGGCCGGGCCGATATCGCCCTCCAGCTTCACGTCGGCGATGTGCCCCTCGGTGACCGTGAAGGTCAGCCCGCCCCGCGCGTCCACCGTGGCCTTCACCGCGGTGAAGGCGAAATTGTCGGCGCGGTAGCGCTCCACCAGCGCCTCGCGCGCCTTCTCGATCTGCTGGAGGTTCACCTGCCCGACCAGCCCGGCGACGATCGGGTCGAGCTGGGCCGGGGTGAAGGCGGTGGCCCCCTGGATGGAGACGCTGCGGATCGTCACCACCTGGTTCGGCACGTTGGGCGTGGGCGCGACGGGCGGGGCGCGCAGCGCGGGGCCGACCTGCGGCGGCTCCTGCGGCGTCATGCGCGGAATGGGCGAACCCTGCGGCACGATATTGGTGAGCTGGGCCGCGGCGGGGTGGGCGGCGAGCACGCCAAGCGCCCCCACGAGCGCCCACACCGAGCCTTGGGGCGCGATGGTCTTTCCGCCAAGCGCCCTGTGCGGGCGAGGATGCCAGGTCCGCACGGGTCCCCTCGTGTTGCGTCGCACGCGACTATTCCAGCCGGATGAACCCGGCGCAATGCACCGGACATGTGGAATCTAGCCACAACCCCCGGATTCTGTGAATGAATTTCTTGTTCCAATTCATCCGGCGGGTTGTGGTGCACGCATGGCGGGGCAATATCCACCCGGCTCAACCAGAACGCGAAAGGACACGCCATGGCCATCCACCGTTCCGCCTCCGCCGAATGGACCGGCACCGGCAAGGAAGGGAAGGGCACGCTGACCTCGCAGAGCGGCGTGCTCAGCGCCACCCCCTACGGGTTCAACACGCGCTTCGGCGACACCAAAGGCACCAACCCCGAGGAACTGATCGCCGCCGCCCATGCCGGCTGCTTCACCATGGCGCTGGCCTTCCAGCTGACCGGCGCCGGCCACGCGCCGGAGTCGCTGCACACCGAGGCGAAGGTGACGCTGGAACAGGAAGGCGGCGGCTTCACCATCAAATCGGTCGATCTCACCCTGAAGGCCAAGGTGCCCGGTCTCGACGCCACGAAGTTCCAGGAACTGGCGGCGGGCGCCAAGGCCAACTGCCCGGTGTCCAAGGTCCTGAACGCGGCGATCTCGCTGAACGCGACGCTGGAATGAACGGGGCGGCGCTGACGACGGAAAAGTCGTCAGCGCCTCCTTGGCTGTGGCTGAACATAACCATTAAAGGAAGAAAGCAGTTCTTTTTTGAAAAAAAGAACCAAAAAACTTTTTGATATTTTGCTGCGCCGCGACGTGTTCTTCCAAACTCCTTATTTTCGTCTTGGCCGGGCTTGTCCCGGCCATCCCGCCGCGACCTCTTGTCGCGGCAGCGGTGAGGTTCCGCCATGAGACGATGACTTTGCACAAGGCCGATGCTCGGTGTGTCCCTCCACCGCCGGCGGCACGGCGGGGATGACGCGTCAAGCACGGCCAAGACGGTGAAGCCGGGCAAGGCTCTCGCGCAGATCGCGCATCACGTCCTCTTCGGACACGATCCTGCCAGCGACAATGTCGGCTTCGCCTTCGGCAAGAATCTCGATCCATTCAGCCGGGGCGACGAGCGCTGGCGTTGTGTCGATCACCTTGAGCACTCCAAACATTGAGGCACGATATCGTATATAGTGCCCTTGCTCAGCGGGAGGCTTCCATGTCAACGCGAAAGGCCGTCCTCGCCGACAGCCAGTCCGCACTGACCGACCGGCTGGCGGCAAGCCTCGAACAGGCCCGGCGTGGCGATCTGGCGGAGGGAAGCGGCGAGGACGCCATCCGCCGCGCCTTCGCCGCCGCCCTCCGCACCCATCCGGTGGCACGGCAAAAGCGCGGCGGACCACAAGATCATCGGTGACGTGCCGATCACCGCGAACGCGGTGTTGCGCGAGAGAGAAGTGCTTCCATGACGACCATGGAGGGCTACAGCCTCGTCCGCCTGGAACGGGGTGAACGGGGACGGCTCAGGCCCAGCGTGACGCATGACCGAGTGGAACTCGATCTTCCGCTCACGGCCTCACGCAAGGCGGGTTGAACGATGCCCGACTGAAGCGGGCTGGTATCAGAGGCCGAAATCCTCGCGGAAGCGGTCGATGTGGTGCATGCGTTCGTGCAGGATCGTCACGATGCCGATATCGCCATTCGACAGCCGCCGCCAATAGACGAAATGCCGTTCGTACCGGAAGCAATAGCCGTCAACCACGACCGACCCATCGCGCGCGATCCATGTCCACGAATATGACGGCGAGCATCGCGTGCGCGCGACGCGCTGGGCCTGCCCACAGGCGTGGGCATCAACTGGTAGTAGCGGGTCTTTGTGGTCCTAAATGGGTGTCAAGGAAGCGCTTTCTGAGGATTCTTCTTCATCAATGCGCTCTAACGCCTCGAATGACTCTTTCAGAAGCTCCGTATATCGACGGCTTTTTTTGAACCTGTCCCCTTTACGAGAATGTCAGTGGGGCCCCCTTCGTGTTCCGAGTGCTGTATTGCAAGCAAACCATATCGAAGATGTTGCAACATCAGCATTTGCACTCCGCGATACATGACGTCGAAACCGGGTAATTTCTCGAGGTCAGAATCAGTCCACTCACTATGGACGAACATTTGGCTAAAGGTTCTTCGGCACGTTTCGATCGCACGTTGCAAACTCACGATCGCATCCATTTCTAGCTTGGATAAAGTGAGAAGTTCCGAGTCGAATTTGAATAGAAATTCCGTCGAAGGAGACAGCCAATCACGCATATGTGTGGCAGAGCGCAAACACCGTGCAATTGTAAAGCTCTGTTCTTGGCGTAGCTCGATATAACTCCCTGCTGTGTAAAGTTGAAATTCTGCGAGGCCAGAAAGTTGAAGACTGAGATACTGACGAGTGAGGTTGAGACGCTTTCGCTTGGCTAATGCCGCATGCTAATCTGCGTGCAGGCCGGTGAGCAAAGAGCCGCAGAAATTTGCTGCGATACCAAACAAGGTGCCAGTGAGGGCACCAGCTGCTGTCAGATCAAGACCAAGCTCAGCGACAATCCAGCGTGCATAAAATCCACCAACTAGAACGCCAGCCAAGACGACGAACATCAAAATTCGATACATCCGACCGACTCCGCCTTCTAGGGTGACATTGTGAAGTCAGATCGTCCGATGTCGCAATGAGCAGATCAAGTCATCTGTGGCGTGGGAGCGCGGGGCGCGGTGGGTGGCTGCGGCCGTTGTGTTCGTCTTTTCTTGTTCAGAAACAGGACACGCCCCCGGTAGCCTCACGGCCGCCAGGGGTTTTGCCGTGAAGGACCCCGGATGCCCGAATCCCCATACGCCGCCTACCGGCCGGCCGCCGCCTATTTCGATCTCGTCCGGCAGGCCCTCGGCGCTCTCGTCGATGGCGACCATTTCTTCGACGTCATCACCGACCAGACCATCTACGAGGTCCGCTACGAGGTGCCCGGCTGGCCGCGCGTCATCACCGGGCGGGCCGATCTGATGGCCGCCTTCCGGGGGTATGTGGGCGCCATCGCGCTGCGAGCGGCCGACAGGCTCATCGTTCACAAAACGGATGACGGCACCGTCGTCGTGCTCGAATACGAGGTCCACGGCACGATCCTGGCGAGCGGCACGCAATACGACAACCGGTTCTGCTCCGTGGTCAGGATCGAGAACCGCAAGGTCGCCCATTGGCGCGACTACATGGGCTCGCTCGCGGCGTGGAACGCGCTGACGGCGCAGGCGCGGGGCTGACCGCGCCGCGTTTCATCCCCGCAGGCTGCGCGCCACCGCGGCCGGCCATTCCGAACGTCGCCGAGAGCCTTACCTTGCTTTGGTTGCTTCACTCTGATAACTCTATGTCGTGACGGAGCCACGTGACCCCACCCTCGATGTGCTGCTGGACCTCGATGGCCAGGTGCTCGTCGTGGACCCGCAGGGCGGATACTGGGTTCGCTTCGTGGTGACGCGAGTGCCGGCCTCGGCAGAGAAGCCGCATGGGCTGGACTATGCGTTGACGCTGCACGCCCCGGACGGCGAGCGGTTGGTCGGCTTCGATAACGCCCATCCCGTCGCTCGGCAAAAGCGCGGCGGCCCGCAAGATCATCGCCACCGGCTGCAGACGATGAAGGCTTACGACTACCAGGACGCGGCAACGCTGCTCGGTGATTTCTGGAATACGGTGGACGCGGTGTTGCGCGAGAGAGGAGTGATTTCATGACGACCCTCAGAGTGGGAATCGCCAGCTATGAGGACATGAAGGCACGCACCATGGCTGTGGCGCGTGGCGAGCGCCGCATCGCGGCCGATGAGCCGAAAATCTGGTTCACCTCGACCGAGTCCTTTGCCAAGGTCCTGTCAGCCGGCAACCGGGATTTGCTGCGGGTGATCGTGGAGCAGGCGCCAAGCTCGCTCGATGAACTCGCTCGGATCACCGGCCGCGCGAAATCCAACCTGTCGCGCACCCTGCGGACCATGGAGGGCTACGGCCTCATTCGCCTGGAACGGGGTGAGCGGGGACGGATCAGGCCCAGCGTGACGCATGACCGAGTGGAACTCGATCTTCCGCTCACGGCCTCACGCAAGGCGGGTTGAGCAAGGCGGGATTGAAGCGCGCCGCCATCAGGCTGTGTTCCGAGCGATGATCTGGGCAGGCGTCAGCACCTCGTAGGACGAGTCGGGTGCCGCGAAGGCATGAGCAAGCTCAGCCTTCAGCCGGTCGAACGCTTCCTTTTCCACCCGCGCGCTGTCCCTGCGGATCGGATCGCGGACGTACTCGCTGTCGCGATCGCGCTTCATCAGCGCAGGCTGCGCGCTACCGCCGGCAGGAAATGCGCGACGTCCGGGGTCGCCATGTCCTTCTCCTTCGCCGCCTCGTCGTAGCGGCGCAGGCGCAGGGCGGCCTGGTGGTGGGGGAGGGATTCGAAGTCGCGCTGTTCGGGGGCGGACATCGGGCCGCCTTGCAGGCTGAGGCTCAGAACGGAATCCGGGGCCAGCTTCTCGAAATAGCCGGGCTCGGTGGCGCACAGGTAGCGTTTGGCGGCGACGTGCAGGCGGACCGGTTCGGTCACCTCGGGGCCGAACAATTCCACCAGGAAGTCGTGGCCGACCTGCTCGTGCTTGTCGTCGATGCCGTCGGCGGCGGGGTTCTCGCCGAGGTCGTGGACCATGTGGCCGATGTCGTGCAACAGGGCGGCGGCGATCACCGCGTCCGGCTCGCTCGCGCGCTCGGCGAAGGTCGCGGCCTGGAGGGCGTGCTGGAGCTGGTTGACGTCGTGCAGGCCGTAGCGATGGCGGCCGTTGCGCTCCAGCAGGGTGGCGATGTGGGCGATGTGGGCGATGCGGGCGTCGGTCACTTGTCGAGGTTCCAGATATCCGTCTCCAGCAGCCAGTCATTGCCGATCTTGCGCCAGACGACGACGTATTTGCCCGCGACCGGCCCGCCGCCGAGATCGACGGTGAACTTGCCCTGTTCGCGTGCCATCTGGTTGTCGGCGGCCGCGGCGACGGTGGTGAAATTGGCGTTCTTGGCGCCGGACTTGATGATGTCGGCCCAGAATTTCTCGATCTCCGCGCGGCCCTTGCGCGCGGGGGCGCCGGGCGGCATCAGCGTGGCGCCCTCGGCATACATCTTGGCCGCCGCGGCGGCGTCGCCGCGGTTGAGGGCGGCGGCCAGCGCCGCCTCGTTCTTCTGAAGCGTCTCGGCGAGCGTCGCGGCGCGCGCGGGGAGTGCGGCGGCCATCAGCAGCAGGGCGAGCAGCAGCGCTTTCATGCGGCGATCCTTTGATACCGGCGGAAACGATAGGCGCGAACGATAGACTGGCCGGAACGAAAAAGTCATCCGGGGGCCGCGCGTTCCGGCGCAGGATGGGGGCGGAGGGGAACGGGCATGGTCACACCCTGGCTGCGCATCCTGGTGCTGGTGTTCCTGTGGGGCGCGCTGATCGAGGACAGCGTGATCTTCATCCTCGCCTGGGCGTGGCCCGATCTGTGGTTCCGGCTGCTGCACGGCATGATGGCCGCGCCGGGTGGCGCGGGGCTGGAGGTGGCGCTGCTGCGGCGTGGCGCGGGGCAGTGGCTCGGTTTCGCGCTGGCCCAGGCGATCGCGCTGTGGCGCTGGCGGCGGGAGCCGGAATGGCTGGCGGTGGTGGCGGGGGCGCGGATGACCGACATGTTCACCGATATCTCCTACATGATCGCGGTGCCCGGCCTGACCGGGCTGGGCTGGGCGCTGCTGCTGCCGCCGCCGGTGCTGAACCTCGCGGGGATCGTGGCGCTGCTGGCGGCGTATCGGCAGGCGCGGCGTCTGTGATACAATTTGCAATATAAAGTTTGAATATCGTTCTTGATTCCGCGGCTGGAATGGGCAGAATGGCCAGAACGTTCTATCAATCTTCATGACGGGAGACCGAGATGTCCGCGCCGAGCCCCTTCACCCAGATCGTGCAGATGCTGTCTGCCCTGCTGGGTGGGGTGTGGGCGCGGCTGTTCCTGGGCCGGGCGCAGGCGGCGATGCTGTGGCAGGCGATGGACGGGCTGCGGGCGTTCGACGAATTGTTCGCGCGCTGGAAGGCGGGCGAGCTGACGGGGGCGGAAGCTGCGGAGGAGGTCGCGCGGGAGGGCAGGGCGGTGGTCCGTGCCCGGACCCGCGGCGATCGCCCGGCCGCGCCCCGGCGCCGGGCGCCACGCCGGCTTGTGGAGGCGCCGCGCCGCATCATCCGCATGCGGCCGGTGAATTGGGCGGTGATTCCGCGCTGCCTCGGGGCGCATGACGAACGGCGCAAGGTGGCTGTGGCCCGGCTTGGCGAGTGGTCGGGATGACCGCGCTCACGTCCTGGGGTCGTGCCTTTTTCGTCACTTCAACCGGCTGCCCGTGATTTTTTTTACCCTGGGTCATTCCCGGGGCGATGGCGCGTGGACATGCTCCAACCGCCGGCGGCACGGCGTGGCCGCCGCGACAAGGGGCCGCAGCGGGATGGCCGAAACAAGCCCGTCCAAGACGAATTTTGGACTGGATGAGTTCCCGAGCCGGCGCCGCCAGTATGTGCCAAAAAGATAAAAGTCTTTTTGCTTCTTTTTCTTCAGAAAAAGAAGTGCTTCCTTACTTCCCCACCCCCGCCAAGAACGTCTCCAATATCCCATTGAACTCCGCCGGCCGCTCGAAATAGGCCGAGTGCCCGGCGCGGGGGATTTGCATGTGGCGGGCGTTGGGCATCTTCGCCGCGAGCAGCGGGGCGACGAGGGAGGGGAAGACGAGGTCTTCGGCGCCGGTCAGCCAGAGGGTGGGGGTGGGGATGGCGGCGAGTTCGTCGGGGTGGCGGGTGCGGGAGGCGAACAGGCGTTTGCGCATCATCTCCTTATCGAGCGCGCTGAGTTCGTCCATGGCGCGGTAGAGGTAGTTGAAGTCGGGCTGTTCCTCGCCGCCGCGCGGGCCGACGGCGGGGTGGATGCCCTGGGCGATGCCTTCGGGGATGATCCTGCCGCCGCGTTCGGCCCAGGCATCGAAGCCGGGGGCGTTGGCCTTGGTGGGGTCGATCGGGCCGGAGGTGGCGGCGAGCACCAGGGCGGTGAGGCGGCCGGGATGGGCGAGGGCGAATTCGATGCCGGTCCAGCCGCCCATCGACTGGCCGACGAAGGCGAAGCGGGTGAAGCCGAGATGGTCGGCCAGCGCCGCGAGGTCGCCCGCGTAGTCCTTCGGGTGGGGGCCGTCGGCCGGCGCGGTGGAGGGGAAGAAGCCGCGATGGCTGAAGGTGACGCAGGTATGGGTGGCGCGGAAATGCGGCACCTGCTGCCACCAGGAGAGGTGGTTGCCGCCGAGGCCGTGGGCGAAGAACAGGGGCGGGCCGTCGCCGTCCACCTCGTAATAGATCTCGCAGTCGGGGCGGGCGAGGCGGGCGCGGGTGCGGGGCATGTCAGTCTCCGGCGATCAGGGCGCGCAGGTCGGCGACCAGCGCGTGCAGCGATTTCGGGTGCAGGTACATCATGTGCCCGGCCTCGTAGTAGGTCATGCGGATGCGGGCCATGTCGATGAAGTTGCCAGCGATGGTGCTTTCCGCGGCGAAGAAGGGGGTGGCGAGGTCGTAGAGCCCGTTGGCCACCAGCACCCGCAGGCTGGGGTTCTCGCGCAGCAGCTGGCCGAGGGTGGGGGCGACGTTGACATAGCCGGGCCAGCGGGTGGGGCCGGTGTCGATGCCGGTGTGCCAGTCCCATTTGGTCAGCGCGTCGGTGTTGAAGGTGACGTAGTCGCGGTTCCAGTCGATGGCCAGCGCCCGGGTGAGGTGGTCGTTCATCGCCGCGACATAGGCGGAGGAGACGGCGTAGCTGGAGGGGTCGTTGTCCGGGGCGGCACCGGCATCGTCGAAATCGGCGCCGAGATAGCGGCTGTCGAACCGGCCGACGGTCTGGCCGCGGGATCGCAGCAGTTCCTTGCGGTAGCGCAGCTGGTCGATGCGCAGGCGGCTGCGTTCCAGCCATTGCTCGGACAGGCCGGTGAAGCGGGCCAGCTTGCGGCGGATGGCGGCGCGGGCGGTGGGGTTGAGCCGGCCGCCGGCGAAGAGCGCGGGCAGGTATTCGGAGGTGGCGAATTGTCGCGCCTCGTCCAGGAACGCCTCGCGGCTGGGGGGAGGGGGTTGCACCAGGCCGTGATGCAGGGCGGTGGCGGCGTAGGTGGGCAGGTAGCAGGCATCGGCCAGCGGGTTGCCGGCCTGGAAGCGCACGGTGTGGAAGTCGAGGATGGTGGAGATCAGTGCCAGCCCGTTGAAGCCGATGCCGGCCAGCCGTCCCGCGAGCTTGCCGGCCACGGCCACGGCGCGGGTGGTGCCGTAGCTCTCGCCCATCATGAAGCGCGGCGAGGCCCAGCGCTTGTGCTCGGTCAGCCAGGCGCGGATGAAGGCGCCGACGATGTCGGCATCGGCGTCGAGGCCCCAGCACTCCGCTTCCTTGGCGGGGGGCAGCATGCGGCTGTAGCCGGTGCCCGGCGGGTCGATGAACACGAGGTCGGTCATGTCCAGCAGGCAGAGCTCGTTGTCTTGCACGGTGTGCGGGCCGGAGCCGGCGAGGGCGGCGTCCGGCACCTCGATGCGCCGCGGGCCGAGGGCGCCCATATGCACCCAGAGCGAGGCGGAGCCGGGGCCGCCATTGAACAGGAAGGTCACCGGGCGGGTGGCGGGATCGTCCATGCCGTCGGCGAGGTAGGAGAAGGCGAACAGGCTGGCGCGGGGCTTGCCGTCCGGCCCCGAAAGGTGGGTTTCGGCGGCGAGGCAGCGATAGGCGATCTCGCTGCCGTGGAAAATGCCGGTGTGGCTGGTCTCGAAGCGGCGGGGCGGCTCGACCGGTTCCGGTTTCGGGGCGTCGGGCTTGGCGGGCTCGGTCATGGCTACCTCAGCAACGAATAGCCGGCACGATGGCTGCTTCCTTCCGCCGCGGCAATGCGGGTGCTATAGGCGCGCGCCCTTTCGCGTGATGCCGCTGCCGCCATGACCGACGACCCGCCGCCCAACCCAGCGCTGCTGCCCTCCGGCCTGCGCGACCTGCTGCCGCCCGAGGCCGAAACCGAGGCGCGGGCGGTGGAGGCGCTGATGGAGTCCTTCGCCGCGCATGGCTACCAGCGGGTGAAGCCGCCGCTGCTGGAGTTCGAGGACACGCTGCTCGCCGGCTCCGGCGGGGCGGTGGCCGAGCACATCTTCCGGCTGATGGACCCCGAGACGCGGCGCATGATGGGCCTGCGCGCGGACATGACGCCGCAGGTCGCGCGCATCGCCACCACGCGGCTGGCCCATGTCGCCCGGCCGCTGCGCCTGTCCTATGCCGGCCAGTGCCTGCGCGTGCATGGCGGCCAGCTCGACCCCGACCGGCAGATCGCCCAGGCGGGCATCGAGCTGATCGGCCATGACAGCCCGGACGCCGATGCCGAGATCGTGCTGGTGGGGGCGGAGGCGCTGGAAGCGATGGGGCTGGCGCGGGTGAGCTTCGACCTGACCATGCCGCCGCTGGTGCCGATGCTGCTGGACGAGGCGGGCATGACGGCGGAGGACCGGCGCCGCGTGGCCCGCGCGCTCGACCGCAAGGACGCCGCCGCCGTCGCCGGCCATGCCGGGGCGCTGGCCGGCACGCTCACCGAC
>CAMFLK010000017.1 GCA_945957135.1 uncultured Rhodospirillales bacterium | reverse complement strand
AATTTTTTGGGAACTCTAAAGATGGCTCCTTTTCAACTATCGCCCAGTCCCGCCGGTGCCCCCACCAGCCGAGCCCCTCTCCGCCAAAGAATAACGGATAAAAGTCTTTTTGTTTCTTTTTCTTCAGAAAAAGAAGATGCTTCCTTCCTTCTCCAAAACGCCCCTTCCCTTTTCCCCTTCCTTGCCCGAGCATTCCCCGCGGAAACGGGGAAACTCCATGAAACGCTGCCTGATGGTGGTGGTCGTGCTGGCGGCCGGTGCCGCGCTTCAGCCTGCCGCCGCGCGCGTCACCCGCATCGAGATCGTCAAGACCGAGCCGGCTTTTGGCGGCAAGGTGTTCCCCGGCGCCGGCGCGTTCGAGCGGCTGAGTGGCATCGCCCATGGCGAGGTGGACCCCAAGGCGCCGGCCAATGCGGGCATCCAGGATATCGGGCTGGCGCCGCGCAACGCGCGGGGCATGGTGGAATATGCGGCGGAGATCGACATCCTGCGCCCGGCCAATCCCGACAAGGCCAATGGCATCCTGCTGTTCAACGCCGTCAATCGCGGCAACAAGGACGCGCTGGCCCGGCTGAACGCGGATGTGCCCGGCCCGGCCGCCAACACCAACGCGCTGACCAGCCCCGGCGATGGCTGGGTGCAGAGCGCGGGCACCACCTTGATCTTCTTCGCCTGGCAGGCCGACGTGCTGCCCGGCGACAGCCGCATGACCTTGAAGGTACCGGTCGCGCGCAACCCGGACGGTTCGCCGGTCACCGGGCTGGTGCGCAGCGAGTTCGTGGTGCAGGCGCCGGCCAAGGCGCAGAACCTGTCCTCCGGCTGGTTCACCACCATGACGCATGATTCCTACCCCAGCGTCAGCACCGACAACCGCAAGCCGCTGGCCGACGGGTTCCTGCCCACGCTGACCGAGCGCGCCCGCGAAGGCGCGCCGCGCGTGCCGATCCCCAGCAGCCAGTGGAGCTTCGCCGATTGTTCGGGCGCGGAGGCGCGGCCCGACCCGCGCCGCATCTGCTACCCCGACGGGTTCAAGCCCGGCCATATCTACGAGCTGCTGTACCGCGCGCAGGACCCGCTGGTGCTCGGCCTCGGCTTCGCCGCGGCGCGCGACATCGCCACCTTCTTCAAGACCCGCGACGCCGACGATGCCGGCACGAAGAACCCGGTGGCGCATGGCGGCGAGACCAAGGCGATCGTCATGGGCAGTTCGCAGGGCGGGCGCTACATCCGCACGCTGCTGATGCTCGGCTTCAACCGGCAGGAGGGGGCCAAGGCCGGCCCGGCCGGGCGGGTGTTCGACGGCGCCTACGTGCATATCGGCGGCGGGCTGATTCCGCTGAACCAGCGCTTCGGCGCACCCGGCCGGGCCTGGGGCGCGGTGGTGGATCATCTCTACCCCGCCTACGACTTTCCCTTCTCCTACGCGAAGCAGACCGATCCGCTGACCGGGCGCAGCCAGGGCATTCTGGATCGCTGCACGGCGGAGGATGACTGCCCGCGCATCTTCCACGCGGCGACGGCGCTGGAAGTGTGGGAGGGCCGGCAATCCCTCGGCCTGACCGATCCGCTCGGCCGGGTGGACGTGGCGGACCCGGCTGACGTGCGCAGCTACATCATGGCCAGCACCCAGCACGGCCCGGCCGCGCTGCCGCTGCCCCAGGCCGCGCCGTTCGGCACCTGCGCGCAGCAGCCCAACCCCAACCCGCAGCTATGGACCATGCGCGCGCTGATGGCCGGGCTGATCGCCTGGGTGCGCGACGACAAGCGCCCGCCCAACGGGGCCGCGCCGCGCATCGCCGACGGCACGCTGGTGCCGCCCGACCAGGTGCGCTTTCCCGCCATTCCCGCCAATGCCTATGGCGGGGTGACGCGCCCGGCCATGCTGTATCTCGGCACGATGAACCCGCTGCATGTGATGGAGCGCGGGCCGGGCTGGCGGCCGGCCGCGAGCTCCGGCGTCGCCAGCATCGAGCCGCCGCGCCAGGGCAGCACGAGCTATGGCCAGCTGGTGCCGCAGGTGGATGCCGACGGCAACGATGCGGCGGGCGTGCGGTCGCTGGCCTTGCAGGTGCCGATCGGCACGTACACCGCGTGGAATCAGTTCCGCGCCGACTGGTTTCCCGACCAGTTCTGCAACTTCACCGGCACCTTCGTGCCCTTCGCCGCGACGAAGGAGGAGCGCGAGAAGGCCGGCGACCCGCGCCCCTCGCTCGCCGAGCGCTATCCGACCAAATCGGCCTATGTGAACGCCGTGCGCGAGGCCGCCGACCGGCTGATCGCCGCGCGCTTCCTGCTGCCGGACGACGCCTACCGGCTGATCACCGAGGCCGAGACCAACGGCGTGCGCACCGCGCCATAAGAATCGACGTCACGAAACGAGGGGGGAAGACCAATGGCCATGCGGATCGCCATCGGGCAGTTCAACGAATTGACCGACGAGAAGCTGAAATTCGCCGCGCAGATCGGGGTGAAGGGCATCCAGATGAACACGCCGGCGCTGCCCGGCGACACGCATTGGCAGGAGGCCGACCTGCGCGCGCTGGTGGATCGCTGCGCGGCGCATGGGCTGATGCTGGAAGCCATCGAGAACGTGCCCATCCATTTCTATTACAAGGCCATGCTGGGATTGCCCGGCCGCGACGAGCAGATCGCGCATTACCAGACCACGCTGCGCAACATGGGCCGCGCGGGCATTCCCATCCTCGGCTTCCACTGGATTCCCAACTCCGTCTGGCGCACCGACCGCATGGCGCCCGGCCGTGGCGGCGCGGGCTGCACCAAGTTCGACATGGCGGAGGTGGAAGGGGCCACCACCCGATCCGAGGTGCTGCGCTTCGTCGCCAAGACCGACGAGCGGCCGGAGACGCTGGGGCTGATGGAGCGGCCGGAGGACGTGATCGACGCGGAAAAGATGTGGGAGAACTACGCCTATTTCATCAAGGCCGTGCTGCCGGTGGCGGAGGAGGCGGGGGTGCGCATGGCGCTGCACCCGGACGATCCGCCGGTGCCGATGCTCGGCGGTGTCGCGCGCATCTTCCGCGAGCCGGCGGGGTTCAAGCGGGCCTACGAGCTGAACCCGGACAGCCCGGCCTGGGGGCTCGACCTGTGCCTGGGCTGCTGCTCGGAAATGCCGGGCAACCGCGCCAACGTGCATGAGATGATCGATTTCTTCGGCCCGCGCGGCAAGATCTTCTACATCCATTTCCGCGACGTGCAGGGCGAGGTGCCGAACTTCCAGGAATGCTTCATCGGCGAGGGCAATTTCAACCCGGCCGAGGTGATGGCGCAGCTGCACCGCGTGGGTTTCGACGGGTTCTTCCTCGACGACCACGTGCCGCATATGGACGAGGACACGGTGTGGAACCATCGCGGTCGCGCCCATGCCGTGGGCTACATGCAGGGGCTGCTGAAGATGCGCGAATTCCTGGGCTGACGACAGCAATAATCAAGAATCGGGGGGAATGACATGAGCGTCAAATGGACACGCCGCTTCCTGCTGGGAACGGCGGCGATCGGGGCGGCCACGGGCCTGTCGCAGCGCAGCGCGCTGGCGGCGCCGCCGACGCTGAAGGGCGGCACCAAGTTCACCTATTGGGGCGGGCTGATCTTTTCCGACAAGGCGAACAAGCTGCTGGTGGACACGATCAACCAGTGGGGCGCGGCCAACAAGATCCCCACCGAGGTGGTGATGGTCAGCCAGAACGATACGGTGCAGAAGGTCTCCGCCGCCATCGAGTCCAAGACCATGCCGGACGCGCTGGATGTCGGGCTGGACCTGCTGCTGGTGCTGGCCAAGCAGAACATCTTCGTGCCGGTGGACGCGCTCTATGCCAAGCTCGGGGCGGCCGGCGGCGGCTGGACCCGCGCGGTCGATCTGGCGTCGGACACCAGCAAGCTGGCCGGCGGGCGGCTGGGCATTCCCTTCGGCGTGTCCGGCAACCTGCTGCTGCGGCGCAACGACATTCTGGGCAAGGCGGGATTCACCGCGCCGGCCGCGACCTGGGAGGACCTGGCGAAGCAGGCCGCCGCGGTGCAGAAGCCGCCGCTGTTCGGGCTGGGGCTCGCCCTGTCCAACGTGGGCGACGGCAACACCCAGGTGGGCGTGCTGCAATCCTATGGCGGGCGCATCGCCGACGATGCCGGCAAGAACGCGGCGATCAAGTCGGCGGAGACGCGCGCCTATCTGCAATGGGTGAAGGATGCCTGGGACAAGAAGCTGTTCCCGCCGGGGGTTACGACGTGGGACGGCGCCGGCGACAACAACGCCTATCTCTCCGGCCAGGCGGTGTTCATCGCCAATACCGGCTCGGTGGGCATCCAGGCGCGCATCGACGACAAGGAGCTGTATGAGTCCACGCGCTATTCGGCGCTGCCCGGCGGGCCGAAGGGCGTGGTGTCGCCGATGGCGCCGCAGCTGCGGGTGATCCCGCGCAGCAGCCCGAACGCGGAGGCGGCGCTCGACCTGTTCGAATATCTGGCGCGGCCGGAATTCGTCGATGCCTATTTCCAGCAGGCGATCTATGGGCCGGTGTTGCAGAATCAGGCGAAATACAAGGCGTTCGACGGCAGCGACCCGATCCTGGCCGGGCTGCTCGACCTCGCGCTGAAGGGCACGGCGCCGGGCTACCCGGATGTGTACAACCCCGCCTATGCGGATGTGATGACCAACTTCATCGTGCCGAAGATGATCCAGCGCGTGGTGATCGACCACTACGATTTCGACCGCGCGATGGACGAGGCGCAGACGCAGATCCAGACGATCTACGCGAAGTACAAGTGACGCTCGCGGGGAGGGCTCCTTCGCTTCTTGCGATTGTGCTTGCGTTGCGGGAGACGGCGTCAAGGGATGCTTCGCTCAAGCCCTTGACCCCGTCCCCCGCAACGAAGCCAGGGCCGACATGCGAAGTAAGGAAAGACGTGCGCCTTCACCCCTTTCCTTGTTCGGCTGAAAGGGGCCTTTCCTCGCCCCGGCCTTCCACTCGCAAGGCGTCGCGCGCAGGTGTCGTCAAGGGCTTGAGCGAAGCGTCCCTTGACGATACCGAGCACGGCGCCATCCTCGAAGAAGGCGGGCGCCTCCGTACCCATAGTCGTTCCCCATGAACATCGCCGGCCGGCGGCTCGCTTATCTGCTGCTGCTGCCCGAACTGGTCCTGCTGCTCGGGCTGGTGGCCTATCCGTTCCTGTATGCCATCTTCGTCTCGTTCACCAATCGCGTGGTGGGCAATGCGGGCGAGTTCGTCGGCTTCGCGAATTTCGCCTATCTCGCGCAGACGCCGAGCTTCTGGGCGGCGGTGAACAACACCATCGTTCTCGTCGTCGTCACGGATATCCTGAAGCTGATCATCGGGCTCGGCTTGGCGTTGCTGGTCAACCAGCGCTTTCCGGCGCGTGGGCTGTTCCGGTCGTTCCTGATGCTCCCCTGGGCGATGCCGGCCTTCGTGGCCTTCCTCACCTGGCGGGTGATGTACCAGCCGATCGGCGGCGGGCTGAACCTGATCCTGACGCATACCGGCATCTGGCCGGACGTCATCGACTGGCTGGGCCAGCGCGAGACGGCGATGCCCGCCGTGATCGTCGCGACGGTCTGGCGCGGCTTTCCCTTCTGGTTCATCTCGCTGCTGGCGGCGTTGCAGACGATCCCCGTTGAGCTTTACGAGGCGGCGCGGGTCGATGGGGCGGGGCCGGTGCAGCGTTTCCGCGCGGTGACCTGGCCGGCGATCCGCCCGGTGGTGATCGTCACCACGCTGCTCTCCTCGATCTGGACGGCGAATTCCTTCGAGAATATCTGGCTTCTCACCCAGGGCGGCCCGTCCGACGCCACGATGATCTTTCCCGTGCTGGCCTATTTCGGCATGCAGACGCAACGGCTGGGTGAGGCGGCGGCGGTCTCGGTCGCCATGCTGCCGGTGCTGGCGGTGCTGGTCTTCGCGGCCACGGCGCTGATGCAGGATGACGACGCATGAGTCGGAGACGTCTGATTCATCGCGTGCTGCTCTACGGGACCTTGATCGCCGTGGTGGCGATGATCCTGTTTCCGATCTACTGGATGGTGATCACCTCGCTGAAGCTGCCGCGCGAGATCTACCGCATGCCCTCGCTGTGGCCGCAGGTGTTCACCCTGCAGCACTACAACACGCTGATCGAGACGAAGAACTTTCTCGTCAACATCCGCAACAGCCTGATCGTCTCCTCCGCCGTCACCGCGATTTCGCTGCTGATCTCCTCGCTCGCCGCCTATTCCATGGTGCGGTTCCGCTACAAATTCAAATCGGTGTTCGGCCGGCTGATCCTGTTCGCCTATCTCACGCCGACCTCGCTGCTGTTCATTCCGCTGTCCATCCTCATGGCGCGGCTGGGGCTGGGCAATTCGCTGCACGGGCTGATCCTAGTCTATCTCACCTTCTCGTTGCCGCTGAGCACCTGGCTGTTGCAGGGCTATTTCCGCGGGGTGCCGCGCGACCTGGAGGAGCAGGGCATGATCGACGGGCTGTCGCGCATGGGGGCCTTGTTCCGCATCATGCTGCCGCTGTCGCTGCCCGGCCTCGCGGCGGTGGCGATCTTCACCTTCACCGGGGCGTGGAACGAGTTGCTGCTGGCGCTGGTGCTGACCACCTCGGAATCCATCCGCACCGCGCCGCTGGGGCTGATCTACCTGATCAACAACGACACGCTGCCCTGGGGGCCGCTGATGGCCGGGGCGGTATTGTCATCGGTGCCGCTGATGGTGCTGTTCTTCCTCGCCCAGCGGTTCATGGTGCAGGGCATGACGGCGGGGTCGGTCAAAGGGTGAGGAAGGTTCTTATTTTTCTGAAGAAAAAGAAGCAAAAAGACTTTTATCGTTTATTCTTCGCGCGGACAGTGCCGACCCACGGGATCAACAGATAAAAAGTTTTTTGGTTCTTTTTTTCAAAAAAGAACACGCTTTCTTCCTTCACCGCCGCCGCAACACGGCCGCCCGCTGCGCGACCCCCAGCACGGCGCTGCGCGCGATGGCGTCGTCCGGCGCGCCGGTGCGCTTGCAGCCGAGTTCCGCGTCCCAGGCGCGCTTGCACGCCGCCTCCAGCGCGCTGGTGGACCACAGGGCGAGGGCCTGGGTGAAGATCGGCTCGCGCTTGAAGAAGATCGGCGGGCGCAGCGACTTCGCCGCCTCGCCGGCGGAGCGGCCGTCGTCCATCGCCGCGCGCGCGCGTTGCAGCTTGTGCAGATGCAGCAGCAGGGCGCGCAGCACCGCCACGGGGGCGGCGCCCTCGGCCATGGCGAGTTCCAGCGCGCGGTCGGTGGCCGGGACGTCGCCGGCGGTGGCGGCGAACAGCGCGTCCTCCAGCGACAGGCCGGCGAGGTCGCCGGTGGCCAGCCGCGCGGCCTCCATGTCCACCCGCCCGCCAGTGCCGGCGTAGAGGCCGAGCTTCTCCACCTCGCGCTGCGTCACCGCCGCGTCGGCGCCGAGATGGTCGGTCAGCCAGTCCAGCGCGTCGCGTTCCGCCTGCACGCCCATGGATTGGAGCGTGGCGGCGATGGTCTGGGCCAGGGCGCGGCCGGTGGCGGGGTAGCAGGCGATCACCGCGGTCTCGGTGGATTTCTCCATCAGCGTGCGCAGCTTGCCGGCTTTCAGCCCCGGCGCCTCCAGCACCAGGAAGCCGGGGCCGGTGCCGGCCAGCGCGCGCGCCACGGCGGCGGCGGCGCTGTCCGGCACGTCGCGCACCCGCACCACCCGGCGGCCACCGGTCAGCGGCGGCTGGGCGAGCTCGTCGGCGAGCTGGCCGGCCGCCTCGGCCCCCAGCTCCACCACGCGGAACGGATCGTCGGTGCCGCCGGCCACGGCGCGGGTCAGCCGCGCGCCATACTCGCGGATCAGCCCGACATCCTCGCCATGCAGCAGCACCGCGCGGCTGGGGCCGGGGTCCTTCAGATAGGCGTCGATGCGGCGGGCGTCGAGCTTCACCCTGGATTGGCCGGGCGATTCTTGAAATAGGCCGCCACCTGCAGGGTGATCTGGTCGGCCAGTGCCTCGATCATGCGCCGGCGCACCGCGTCGCTTTCCATGTCGGACTGGAAATACTGCTGGTTGAGGATGTTGAAGCCGTCCATCTGCCGCGCCCAGCCGGTGGTGAGCGTGGTGCGCTGGGCGGACTGGTCCACCAGCGTCCAGTTCACGGTACCGACCGAGCGGATGCGCGAGACGGCGCTGTTGGACTGGATGGCGATGCCCTCGTCGGCGAAGCTGAGGCCGGCGATCAGCTCGTAGCGCTGCGCCACGCCGCTGCCGTTTCGCTCGAACCGCGCCTGCAAGGCCTGGCGCAGCAGCTGGCCGGTGCGGTCGGGGATGAGGGCGATGGAGGTTTCCGCGAGCCCGGCCTGGGCCGGGGCGCCCGCGCCGCTGTCCCGTGCCGCGTAGATCGGATGGAAGCCGCAGGCGGCGAGCAGCGGCAGCCCGGCCAGGGTCAGCAGGGCGCGGCGGCGGATCATCCAGCGATCACGAAGTTCACGATGCGGCCGGGCACGTAGATGCGCTTCACCACGCGCTTGCCCTCCAGCGCCCGCGCCACGTTCGGCTCGGCGATGGCGGCGGCGAGAACGGTGGCCTCGTCGGCGCCCACCGCCACGTCCACCGCGCCGCGCAGCTTGCCCATCACCTGCACGGCGATGGTGACGCGCTCGGCCGCGGCCAGGGCGGGATCGGCGACCGGCCAGGGCTGTTCGGCGAGCAGCCGGTCCGCGTCCGGGTGCAGTGTGGCGAACATCTCCTCGGCCAGATGCGGCATCATCGGGCTGACCAGGCGGGCCAGCGTGTCCAGCGCCTCGCCGCGTGCCCAGTCGAGATCGGCCGAGGGCGGAGCGCGCTCGGCCTCGGCGATGGCGTTGGCGAATTCGTGGATGCGGGCGACGGCGACGTTGAAGGTGAAATCCTCCAGCGCCTCGGTCACCGCCGCGATGGCGCGGTGGGTGGCGCGGCGCAGGTCGCGTGCGGGCTGGCCGAAACTGTCGGGCAGGGCGCCGCCGGCCGGGCGGGATTCGACATGACGAAACAGGCGCTGGATGAAGCGGAAGGCGCCGGCGGCCCCCGCATCGGTCCATTCCATGTCGCGGTCCGGCGGGTTGTCGGACAGCACGAACCAGCGCGCGGTGTCCGCGCCGAACCGGGCGATGATCGCGCCGGGATCGACGGTGTTGCGCTTGCTCTTGGACATCTTCTCCGAGCGGCCGATGGTGACCGCCGCACCCGAGCCGAGCTGCACGGCGGTGCCGTCCGGCCGCTTCTCCACCTCGTCCGGCGACAGCCAGGCGCCGTCGGCCGCGCGGTAGCTCTCATGCGTCACCATGCCCTGGGTGAACAGGCCGGCGAAGGGCTCGTCCACGCCGGCATGGCCGGTGCGGGTGAGGGCGCGGGTGAAGAAGCGGGCGTAGAGCAGGTGCAGGATCGCGTGCTCGATGCCGCCGATATACTGATCGACGGGCAGCCAATGATCCACGGCGCCGCGATCCATGGGCGCGTCCGAGCGCGGGCTGCAGAAGCGGGCGAAATACCAGGAGCTGTCCACGAACGTGTCGAACGTGTCGGTCTCGCGCCGGGCGGGCTGGCCGCAGCGGGGGCAGGCGACGTGCTTCCAGGTCGGGTGATGGTCCAGCGGATTGCCCGGCGCGTCGAAGGTCACGTCGTCGGGCAGGCGCACCGGCAGGTCGGCATCCGGCACCGGCACCGCGCCGCAGGCGTCGCAATGGATCACCGGGATGGGGCAGCCCCAGTAGCGCTGGCGGCTGACGCCCCAGTCGCGCAGGCGCCAGTTCACCACGCCCTGGCCGACCCCCAGCTTCTCCAGCGCGGCGATGGCGGCGGGCTTGGCGGCGTCGGGGGCGGTCAGCCCGTCGAGGAAGCCGGAATTGATCATCGTGCCGGTGCCGTCGAACGCCTTGTCGGCGATGGCGAAACCGGCGGAATCCTGCCCGGCGGGCAGCACCACCGGGGGCACCGGCAGGGCGTATTTGCGGGCGAAATCCAGGTCGCGCTGGTCATGCGCCGGGCAGCCGAAAATGGCGCCGGTGCCGTATTCCATCAGCACGAAATTGGCGATCCACACCGGGTAGGTGGCGCCTTCGATGAACGGGTGGCGCACGCGCAGCCCGGTGTCGAACCCCTTCTTCTCCGTGGTCTCGATCGCCGCCTCGCTGGTGCCCATGGAGCGGCATTCGGCGACGAAGGCGGCGGCCCCGGCGCTGTTCGCGGCCACGGCGGCGGCCAGCGGATGCTCCGGCGCGATGGCCAGGAAGGACATGCCGAACAGCGTGTCCGGCCGGGTGGTGTACACCTCAACGCCGTCGATGCCGCCCGCCGGTGCGTCGAGCGCGAAGCGCAGGCGGGCGCCCTCGCTGCGGCCGATCCAGTTGGCCTGCATCAGGCGCACGCGTTCCGGCCAGCGGTCCAGCCCGTCCAGCGCGGCCAGCAGTTCCTCGGCGTAGTCGGTGATCTTGAGGAACCACTGCGACAGCAGCTTCTTCTCCACCACCGCGCCGCTGCGCCAGCCGCGCCCGTCGATCACCTGCTCGTTGGCCAGCACGGTGCCGTCCACCGGGTCCCAGTTCACCCAGCTCTCGCGCCGCTCGGCCAGGCCCGCGCGCAGCAGGTCCAGGAACAGCTTCTGCTGATGGCCGTAATAGGCGGCGTCGCAGGTGGCGAATTCGCGCTGCCAGTCCAGCGACAGGCCCATGCGCTTCAGCTCGCCGCGCATGGTGGCGATATTGTCCCAGGTCCAGCGCGCCGGGTGCACGCCGCGCTCGCGCGCCGCGTTCTCCGCCGGCAGGCCGAACGCGTCCCAGCCCATCGGGTGCATCACCGCATAGCCGCGCGCGCGCTTGTAGCGCGCGACCACGTCGCCCAGCGTGTAGTTGCGGACATGGCCCATATGGATGCGCCCGCTGGGATAGGGAAACATCTCGAGCACGTAGTATTTCGGCTTGCCGTCGGTCGGCTGGTCTTCCACGTGGAAGCAGCCGCGCGCCTCCCATGCAAGCTGCCAGCGCGGCTCGGCGGACAGGAAATCGTAGCGCGGCGCCTCGGCCACGGAAGGGGCGGTAACGGGAGCATTCATCGCGAGCGGGCCGATCGGAGGTTCCGGGCCGATCTGTATCGGGCAGAAGCCGGCCGGGTTCAACCGGTTTGGGCACAAGGCTGGGGCGCGGCCCTTGACACCCAACGCCGTCCTTCGTCATGACCGGCGGGATGAATCAGCTGGCCGCCATGCTCACCGGCACGTTCGAGCAGGGGTTCCTGTTCGGCTTTCTCGGCCTCGGCGTGCTCATCACCTTCCGTTTCTTCCGCTTTCCCGACCTCACCGCCGAGGGCAGCTATCCGCTGGGTGGCGCGGTGGCCGGCGCGCTGCTGGTGGGCGGGACGGGGCCGGGCCTGGCCACCGCCGCCGCCGTGCTGGCCGGGGCGGCGGCGGGGATGGTGACGGCGCTGGTCCACACCAAGCTGCGCATCAACAACATCATCGCCGGCATCGTGGTGATGACGGCGCTGTATTCGGTCAACCTGCGGGTGATGGGCCGCGCCAACATCCCCCTGCTCACCACGCCCAGTTTGACCGGCGAGGCGGTGGCGCTGGCCAACCGCATCGGCCTGCCCTTCCGCGAGGGCCACGCCAGCACCATCGCCGTCACCCTCGCCCTGCTGGCGCTGGCCGCCTTCCTGCTCGCCCGCTTCATGCACACCGATCTCGGCCTCGCGGTGCGCGCCACCGGCGAGAACGAGACGATGATCCGCGCCCTCGGCGTGGACACCGCGCGCACCAAGCTGATCGGCCTGGCGATTTCCAACGCGTTCATCGCGCTGTCCGGCGCGCTGGTGGCGCAGGACCATGGCTTCGCCGATATCGGCATGGGGACGGGCATCCTGGTCACCGGCGCGGCGGGGGTGATGATCGGCCAGGCGCTGTTCGGCGACGGCTCGATCGCGCGCTGGATCGGCGCGACGATCGCCGGCGTGCTGATCTACGAATTCCTGGTGATCGCCGCCCTGCGCATCGGCCTCGCCCCCACCGACCTGAAGCTGGTCACCGCGGCGCTGCTGCTGGCGAGCCTCGCCTTGCCCCGGCTGCGGGGCGCCCGCTGATGCTGCGCGTCGAACGGCTGACCAAGAGCTTCCGCAGCGGCGACAGCATTTTCCGCGCGCTGGACGGCTTGTCGCTCGACGTGCCCACCGGCGCCTTCGTCACCATCATCGGCTCCAACGGCGCCGGCAAATCCACCCTGCTGCGCGCCATCCTGGGCCTGGTGGAACCGGACTCCGGCCGCATCGTGCTCGACGGCGAGGACATCACCGCCTGGCCGGTGCACCGGCGCGGGGCCGTGATCGGGCGCATCGCGCAGGACCCGCACGAGGGCACCTGTGCGGCCATGACCATCGCCGAGAACCTCGCCATGGCCGCCCTGCGCGGCCGCAAGCGCGGCCTGTCGCGGGCGGTGACGCGGGCGCGGGCGGACGCGTTCCGCGCCCGGCTCGCGGAAACCGGGCTGGGGCTGGAAAGCCGCCTGGACGCCCGCGTCGGCACGCTTTCCGGCGGCCAGCGCCAGGCGCTGTCGCTGCTGATGGCCACCGACCCGGCGCCCCGGCTGCTGCTGCTGGACGAGCACCTCGCCAATCTCGATCCGCGCATTTCCGAGGCGGTGATGCGGCTGACCGCCGCGCGCATCGCCGCCACCGGCGTCACCACGCTGATGGTGACGCACAACATGGCCGAGGCGATCCGCTGGGGCGACCACCTGGTGATGCTGCATGCCGGCCGCGCGATCTTCGCCGCCGAGGGGCCGGCCAAGGCGGCGCTCACCGTGCCGGACCTCGTCGCCCGCTTCCACGACGCGGCGAAGGCCGACCTCGCCGACGACCGTTTGCTGCTGTCGGGCTGACGGCTAAGAATGCCGCCATGCTGCCCAGGAGGTTCTGGATGTTCCGCACCCTGCTCGCCGCCGGCCTGCTGCTCGCCACCCCGGCGCTGGCGCAGGCCCCGGTTCCCGGCAAGACCTACACGATCGGCTTTTCCCAGATCGTCGATCACCCCGCGCTGAACGCCACCCGCCAGGGGTTTCTCGACGGGCTGAAGGAGGCCGGCTTCGTCGAGGGCAAGAATCTGCGCTTCGAGCATCAGAGCGCCCAGGGCGATGTCGGCAACGCGCGCAACATCGCCGAGAAGTTCCTGGCCGATGGCGTGGACCTGCTGGCCCCCTGCACCACGCCGAACACCCAGGCCACCATCCGCGTCGCCCGCGGGTCGAAGACCCCGGTGGTGTTCGGCTGCGTCACCAATCCGGTGCAGGCCGGCGTGCTCACCGCGCTGGACAAGCCGACCGGCACCAACGTCACCGGCCTCTACGGCACCCAGCCGGTGGCCGAACTGCTCGATCTCGTGCAGGAAATCCTGCCGAAGGCGAAGGCCATCGGCACGGTGTTCAACGGCGGGGAGACCAACTCCACCACCGTCAACGCCGTCGCCAGGGCCGAGGCGGAGAAGCGCGGGCTGCGCTGGGTGGAGGTGCAGGTCACCTCCAGCGCCGAGGTGAAGACCGCGGTGGAATCGCTCGCCGGCCGGGTGGACGCGCTGCTCACGCCGCAGGACAACACGGTGGCCTCCGCCTACGACGCGGTGGTGAAGGCGACCCGCGACGCCCGCCTGCCGTTGTTCTCGCTCGACACCACCACCGTGCCGCGCGGCGCGCTGGCCGCCTATGGGGCGGACCAGTACAAGAGCGGCGTGGCCTGGGCGAAGCTGGTGGCGGTGCCCGTGCTGCTGGGCCAGGACCCCGCCAGTTTCGTGCCGGTGCCCTATCGCAGCTTCGACCTGTTCCTGAACGCCGCCACCGCCGCGGCCGACGGCATCGCCCTGCCGGAGGCGGTGGTGAAACGCGCCAGGACCATCACCGACAAGTGATCGCCGAGGAAGGTCCGGCGATGGCCTCGGCGTTCGACCCGTCCGCGATCACGGAATGCGATCGCGAGCCGATCCATATCCCCGGCGCCATCCAGCCGCACGGGCTGCTGCTCGTGGTCGATGCCGCCGGCCAGGTGATCGGTGGCGCCGGCGACATCGAGACCCGCCTGGCCGCCGAATGGCGTGGCCGGAACCTGGCGGAGCTGATCGGCGAGCCGGAGGTGGCGGCACTGCTGGCCGGCGATATGGTGACCAACCTGCGCGGCCGGGACGAGACCTTCACCGCCACCGCGCACCGCGTGGCCCCCTATCTCCTGGTGGAGCTGGAACCCGTCTCGGCGGCCTCGCTGCCCGCGCCGCTGCTGCTCTCGCGGCTGAGCCGGGCCGGCGACGCGCTGGGCCAGACCAGCAGCCTGCGCGAGGTGTGCGAGCGCGCCGCGACGGCGTTCCGCACCCTCACCGGCTTCGACCGGGTGATGATCTACCGCTTCCTCGACGACGGCACGGGCGTGGTGATGGCCGAGGCGGCGGCGCCCGGGCTGGGCTCGTTCCTCAACCATCATTTCCCGGCCAGCGATGTGCCGAAGCAGGCGCGGGCGCTGTATATCCGCAACCGCGTGCGGGTGATCCCGGATGTGGGCTACACCCCGGCGCCGCTGCGCTCGGCCGCCACCTCGCTGCGCGAGCTGGACCTCAGCGACGCGGCGCTGCGCAGCGTCTCGCCGATCCATGTGCAGTATCTCCGCAACATGGGCGTCGCCGCCTCCGCCTCCGTCTCGATCGTGAAGGATGAATTGCTGTGGGGGCTGGTCGCCTGCCACAACGCCACGCCACGGCAATTGCCCTACGACATCCGCCTGGCGTGCGAGGCCCTGGCCGGCGGCCTGGCCCGGCAGGTGCGGGCGAAGGACGAGGCCGAATATTACCGCGAGCGCATCCGGCTGCGTGCCTCCGAGGATATCGTGCTGGCCCGGCTGGGGCCCGAGCGCAGCCTGGACTCGCTGCTGAGCACGGCCGGCGAGGAGCTGGTGCATATGATGCGCGCCGGCGGCTTCGCGGCGGTGCGCGGCGGCGAAATGCTGCGGGTGGGCACCACCCCTGACCCCGCCGGGTTGGCGGCGCTCGCGGACTGGCTGGACGCCCGCACGCTGGCCCAGCCTTTCGCGACCGACGCGCTGCCCGCCGCCTTCCCGCCGGCGGAGGCGTTCCAGGCCATCGGCAGCGGCGTGCTGGCCGCCCGCGTGGCCGGGGACGTGCCGATCTTCCTGATGTGGTTCCGTCCGGAGACGCTCGAGGAGGTGAAATGGGCGGGCGATCCACACAAGGACACCGCGCTGGCGCCGGGCGAAATGCTCACCCCGCGGGCCTCGTTCGAAAGCTGGGGCCAGCAGGTGCGCGGCCGCTCCCGCGCCTGGGCGCTGGGCGACGTGGAGAGCGCCGGGCGGCTCGCGCGCTCCATCTTCGACCTGCGCCAGTTCCATCGCGTGCAGGCGCTGAACCAGGAATTGCAGGCGTCCAACGCCGAGAACGAGCAGTTGCTGCGGCAGAAGGACCTGCTGATGCGCGAGGTCGGCCACCGCGTGCAGAACAGCCTGCAGCTGGTCTCTGCCTTCCTCGCGATGCAGGGCCGTGGCGCGGACGAGCCGGGCGTGCGCGCGCAGCTGGACGAGGCGCGCAACCGCATCTCCGCCGTGGCGCTGGTGCACCGGCGGCTCTACGCGGACGAGCGGGTGGAGACGGTGGATCTGGGCCGCTATCTGGAAGATCTCGTCGCCGAGCTGAAATCCTCGATGGACGATGCCTGGCGCGCGCACATCACGCTGGATGCGGCGCCGGTGCTGATCTCGGCGGACCGGGCGGTGCATGTCGGGCTGGTGCTGACGGAGCTGGTCATCAACGCCAATAAATACGCCTATGGCGGCGCGGCCGGGCCGATCAGCATCGGGCTGGAACAGCACCGCGCGAGCTTCCGCCTGATCGTCGCCGACCACGGCAAGGGCCGCACGGACGCGCGCAGCGGCTTCGGCAGCCGCATGCTCGCGGCCATGGTGGAGCGGCTGGGTGGCACGCTCCAGGAAACGGACAACAACCCCGGCCTGCGCATCATTCTCGCCGCGCCGATCGTGAGTTGATGTCGGCTGGGCTCCTTCGCTTTGATGATTGTCCTTGCGTTTCGCTGGACGCTGTCAAGGCACGCTTCGCTCAAGAGCCTTGACAGCGTCCAACGAAACGAAGCGAGTGCCAACATGCGAAGAATGAGGGAAAGTGAGCCTTTCCCGTTTTCCTGATCGGCTGAAAAGGCGGGCTCGAATTCACCGCGCGGCGGTGACGAGCTTGCTCGGCAAGGCGTGCCCCACCATCCGCTCCGCGAAGCGCGCGCAAGCCACCATGGCATCGAGGTCGACGCCCGTGGCGATGCCCAGCCGGTCGCACAGAAACACCAGCTCCTCCGTGCAGACATTGCCGGCAGCCCCCTTGTGCCCGGCGAAGGGGCAGCCGCCGAGGCCGCCCACCGCGCTGTCGAACAGATCGACGCCTTCGAGCAGCCCGGCATAGGCGTTGGCGATGGCGAGGCCGCGCGTGTCGTGCAGATGCAGCGCGATGCGCAGGCCGGGCCAGCGCGCCCGCACCGCGCCGACCACCTGGCGGATCAGCTCGGGATCGGCGCGGCCCATCGTGTCCGCGAGGTTGAGGGTTTCCAGCGCGCCACCCGTGCTCTCGGAGATCTCGTGCAGCTTGGCCACCAGCTCCAGCACACGGGGCAGCGGGATCGGCCCTTCGTCGTTGCAGCCGAACGCGGCCATCAGCATCCCGTAATTCACCCGGATGCCATGGGCGACATAGAGCTCGGCGATGCGCCGCGCCATCGCCTCGTCCTGGGTCAGCGTGCGCTTCTGGTTGCGCAGCGCGAAGGTCTCCGAGGTGGTGAGGGTGATCTTGCCGTCGATGTCGAGGCCGGTCTGGGCCAGCGCGCGCTCCAGCCCCTTGTCGTTCAGGTAGATCGCCTGGTAGCGCACCCCTTCATGCGGCGCGATGCCCGCGCAGATCGCCTCGGCATCGGCCATCTGCGGCACCTGCTTCGGGCTGACGAAGGAGACGATCTGCAACGTCTTCGCACCCGTCGCGGCCAGCATGTCGATCAGCCGGATCTTGTCGGCGGTGGCGAGCTTGTCGGGCGCGCCGATGCCCTCGAACTGGAACCCCTCGCGCGGCCCCACCTCCACCAGCTCGACCTGCCTGGGCAGCGCCATTACTCGTACCCTTTATGCAGCTTGCCGCGAAACACGACATAGACGCCGATAGTATAGAGCGCGATGACCGGCAGCACGAACAGCCCCGCCCCCCAGAACAGGAAGGACAGCGCCGCCTCCGGCGCCGCCGCGTTGCCGACGGTGATGGCGTAGGGGATCATGTAGGGCCAGAACAGCACGGCCAATGTCGCGAAGGCGGCGAGGAAGAACAGCACCGTCATCAGGAACGGCCAGTGGTCGCGCCGCTCCCGTGCGCCGGCGAACACGCCGGACAGCGCCATCACCGCCAGCAGCGGAAACACCAGCCCCCAGCTGCGCAAGGACAGATCGGCCATGCGTGCGTGCTCATGCAGCGCGGCGCCGAACGCCAGCGCCAACAGCACCGCCATCACGCCCGCCAGCAGGCGCACGCGGCGATAGGCCCAGTCCCGCAGCTCGCCCTCGCTCTTCAGCACCAGCCAGCCGGCGCCGAGCAGCGCGTAGCCGGCCACCAGCCCCAGCCCGGTCAGGATGGGCAGCGGCGCCAGCCAATCCCACGCGCCGCCGGCATATTGCCGGTTGGCGACGGGCACGCCGCGGATCATCGCCCCCACCGCGGCCCCCTGCACGAAGGCGGCGAGGGCGGAGCCGATGAAGAAGCCACGGTCCCACAGCAGCCGGGCACCGGCACGCTCGCGAAACTCGAAGGCCACGCCACGGAAGATCAGCGAGAACAGCAGCACGAGCACGGGGATGTAGAAGGCTGGCAGGAACACCGCGTACACCACGGGGAAGGCGGCGAACAGCGAGGCGCCGATCACCACCAGCCAGGTCTCGTTGCCATCCCAGAACGGGGAGATCGCCGCGATCATCTGGTTCTTCAGCGCGCGGTCGCGCGTGCAGCCGAACAGGATGCCCACGCCGAGATCGAACCCGTCGAGAATGACATAGACGATGATCGCCACCGCGATCACCGCCGCCCAGAACAGGGCGAGGGCGGAGGGTTCCATCACGGCGCGTCCCCCGACATCGCGGTGGCCAGCGGCCGTTGCGGCGTGACCGTGCCGCGCGCCGCCTCGATGCCCGGCCCGTCGCGCAGCAGGCGGTAGATGTAGAGCAGGCCGAACGCATAGACCACGCTGTACACCACGATGTAGCCGATCAGCGACACGGCGACATCCGCTCCGCGCAGCGAGGGGGTCACCGCCTCGCTGGTGCGCAGCAGGCCATAGACCACCCAGGGCTGGCGCCCGACCTCCGCGGTGAACCAGCCGGCGATGACGGCGACGAAGCCGCTGGGGAAGGCGAGGAACGCGCCCCACAGGAACAGCCGGTTCTCCAGCTTGCCACGCGCCCACAGCAGCAATCCGAGCCAGGACACGGCGAGCATCACCAGCCCCATGCCGACCATGATGCGGAAGGTGAAGAACGGCACCACCACCGGCGGCCGGTCCTCGGGCGGAAACGTATCAAGCCCCACCTCGCGCGAATCCCAGGTGCCCGAGGCGATGAAGCTGCCCAGCCGCGGAATGGAAATGGCGAACAGGTTGCGCCCGGCCGCCTCGTCCGGCCAGCCGATCAGCACTTCGGCGGCAGGCTGCTCGGTGGTCCAGCGCGCCTCGATCGCCGCGAACTTGGCGGGCTGCCAGCGATGCACGTAGTCGCCGGTGAGATGGCCCATGAATATCTGGATCGGGATCAGCACCGCGACCAGCCCGACGCCCCAGCGCAGCATCACCCGCGCCTCGTCCACATCCTTGCCGCGCAGCAGGTACCAGGCGCCGGTGGCGATGATGCTCATCCCCGTGGTGAGGAAGGCGGCGAGCAGCATGTGCGGCCAGCGCACCATCATCACCGGCCCCAGCACGATGGCGCGCCAGTCGTCGGGAATGAGATGGCCATCGACCACGCGATGGCCCAGCGGCACCTGCATCCAGCTGTTGTTGGCGAGGATCCAGAAGGAGGACAGCATGGTGCCGAGCGAAACCATGCAGCAGGCCACGAAATAGAACCAGGGTGGCACGCGCGAGCGGCCGAGCAGCATCACCCCGAAGAAGGTCGCTTCCAGCAGGAAGGCGGTGAAGCCCTCATAGCCCAGCAGCGGCCCCTGGATCGAGCCGGTGCGCTCGGCCAGCACGCTCCAGTTGGTGCCGAACTGGAACGCCATGACGATGCCACTGACCACGCCCATGGCGAAGGACAGCGCGAACACCTTCATCCAGAAGCGGAACACCCGCGCATAGACGGCGCGGCCGGTGGCCAGGTGCATGCCCTCGATGGTGGCGAGCCAGGCGGCCAGGCCGATGGTGAAGGCGGGAAAGATGATGTGGAAGCTGACGACGAACCCGAACTGGATGCGCGACAGCAGAACCGGATCGAGCGCGTCCATCTTTCCCGCCCGCCCGCTACTGCATGAACCAGCCGTGGCTGACCACCAGCGACTGGCCGGTCAGCGCGTTGGTGGGGGACCCGGCGAAATACAGCACCGCCTCGGCCACGTCCGCCGTGGTGGTGAACTCGCCGTCCACCGTGTCCTTCAGCATGACCTTCTTGATCACGTCGTCCTCGCTGATGTGCAGCGCGGCGGCCTGTTCGGGAATCTGCTTGTCCACCAGCGGCGTGCGCACGAAGCCGGGGCACACCACGTTGGCGGTGACGCCGAATTCCGCGCCTTCCTTGGCCAGCACCTTGGCCAGGCCGATCAGCCCGTGCTTGGCCGTCACGTAAGGTGCCTTCAGCTTGGAGGCTTCCTTGGAATGCACCGAGCCCATATAGACCACGCGGCCATATTTCGCGGCGTACATGTGGCGCAGGCAGGCGCGGGTGGTGAGGAAGGCGCCGTCGAGATGGATGGCCAGCAGCTTCTTCCAGTCGCCGAAATCGAAATCGACGAGCGGCTTGACGATCTGGATGCCGGCATTGCTCACCAGCACGTCGATGCGGCCATATTTGGCCATCACGTCGGCGATGCCCTTCTCCACCGCGGCCTCGTCGGCGACGTTCATCGCCACGGCGAAGGCATCCGCCCCGGTGCCCTTGATTTCCGTGGCCGTCGCCTGGGCGGCGTCGAGATTGAGGTCGGCGATGACGGGAATGCCGCCCTCGGCGGCGAAGCGCTGGGCGATCTCCTTGCCGATGCCGCTGGCGGCACCGGTGATGATGCCGACGCGCTGATCGAAACGAGCCATGGTCGCGTTCCTTCTTTCGGAAGTTTATTGGTTCTGCTTGAGATAATCAAACACCACCTCACCCAGGCCGAGGGTGAGGTCGGCGACGAAATGGCTGGCGGAGAGCACCTCGCGCACCGGCAGGCGGGCCACGTCGCACATCGCGTGTTCGAACAGCTGCAACGCCGCCGGGCCGCTCCACGCACCCTTCAGCGTCACGTCCTCCAGATAGTAGCGCACCAGCTCGCACACGCGCGGTGTGCAATCGACATGCGGAATGATCTTGATCATGAAGTTGGGCTTGGCCAACGATTTCGCCAAAGGCTCAAGCGGCAGCTCGCGATGCTTGTAGCCCATGGTGGCGGTGACGCAGAGCACGCTGCCGTAATGCAGCGTGCCCACCAGCGTCTCCTGCTCGTGCACCAGCTTGGGCGAGGCGAGCTTCTTGGGAAAGCCCCAGATTTCCCGGCCGCCGGCGATGGGCGAGTTGTCGTCCAGGTACATCGCGTGCACGTAGCCGCCTTCCTGCACCGTGCCGTCGGCGGCGGTGAAGCGCACCGGGATCACCTGGCCGGTCTCCGTATAGTCGCCGAAGCCCGTGGAATCCGGCATGCGGATGAACTCGTAGGTGACCGTGTCGCCGATCGGCTCCAGCGGCTCCGGCACCACCGCGCGGATCACCTCGGGGTCGGAGCGGTAGCTGATGGTGACGAATTCGCGGTTGTAGAATTTATAGGGCGGGAGTGGGTAGGCCGGGTCGTTCAGCGGCATCGCGAAGGCGTTCTTGCGGACATCGGCGAGTTTCATGGGCCGGTCTTTCCTACGGAAGGGATGAGGTGGATCAGGCGCGGCCCTGGTATTTCAGGTCGAAGGTGAAGACACCGTCTGATGATTCCGGGCGTTGCAGCACTTCAGGGTGGCGCAGCGTGCGCACGGCGTCGTTGTAGCCGGATTGCCAATGCTCCTCCATCGTCGCGCGCGAGAATTCGTAGTCCTTGGAGGAGCCCTCGTAGATCTTGGCGCGGTAGATGAGCTGGATGATGTTGTACACCTTCTCGTCCGCCTCGTGCGCCACCAGCTTCGCCTCCGCCGTGGCGCGCTGGGCCGGGGTCATGTCGCGCAGCAACTTGGCGGCGGCGCGGCGCAGGCGCTGGGCGGTCTTGAAATGACCGGTCGCGGCGCGGGTGCGGCTGGAAAAGCGGATGTCCTTCTGGCGCAGCTCGATCTCCGTGAGGTCGCGCGGAAATTCGCCGGCGGCGCTCCACAAATCCACCTGGAAGGCGAGCGTGTCCTTGCGCGGGAAATTCTCGAGCACCCAGTCGAGCGGCGTGTTGGACACCAGGCCGCCATCCCAATACTGCTCGCCCTCGATCTCCACCGCGGGAAAGCCCGGCGGCAGCGCGCCGCTCGCCATCACGTGCTCCGGCCGGATGTGGTGGGTGGTCGTGTCGAAATAGGCGAAGTTGCCGCTGCGCACGTTCACCGCGCCCACGGAGAAGCGCATGGCGCCGGCATTGATGCGGTCGAAATCCACCAGCCGCTCCAGCGTCGCGCGCAACGGCGAGACGTCGTAGAAGCTGGTCGCCTCCACGCTGCCCTTGGGCGACAGGTAGGGCGGCACCGTGCGCGGGGTGAAGAAGCCCGGCGCGCCGCCCACCAGCGTGGTGAAGGCGCGCATCTGGTTCAGCATCGTATGCGCCAGATCGCCGCGCGGCTCCGTCCAGCCGGCATGCAGCATGCGGAAGGGCGCGGTGGTGATGCCCTCCCAGAAGCTGCGCAGCCGGTCCACCCTCGTCTCCGGCGGGTTGCCGGCGATCAGCGCCGAGTTGATCGCGCCGATGGAAATGCCGGCCACCCAGTCCGGGTGCAGCCCGGCCTCGGCCAGCGCCTGGTACACCCCGCCCTGGTAGGCGCCGAGCGCGCCACCGCCCTGAAGCAGCAGGGCGACGCGCTCGAAGGGTGGGCGTTCCTTGCCGCGATGGGTCTTGGCGGTGGGTAGCGTGCTGGCGGGCATGCGGGGGGAACCCTCATCGTTGCGCATCGCAACATAACCCAATCCGCTCCGTCTGCCCACCGCAACGCTTGCCCAGCTTTGCCGTTGCCCGCCAGGATGGGCTTTGGCACAGGGGAGGGGGCGATGGACTATTGGAAGAAGTTCGCGGTGCAGCCGGACGCGAAGCTGCGGCTGAAGGATATCGACCCCGGTTTCCACGGCCCGCACGACAACGCCCACGCCGCCGCCGATGAAACCGCGAAGGTGCTGGCCAAGCTCACCCGGCAGCAATCCATGCTGTATGCCGAGCACCGGCATTCCCTGCTGATCGTGCTGCAGGCGCTCGATGCCGGCGGCAAGGATGGCACGATCAGCCATGTGTTCACCGCGCTCAATCCGCAGGGCGTGCGGGTGGTGCCGTTCAAGGCCCCCACCCCGGCCGAACTGGCCCATGACTTCCTGTGGCGGGTGCATCCGCACACGCCCGGCAAGGGCGAGATCGTGATCTTCAACCGCTCCCACTACGAGGACGTGCTGGTCACCCGCGTGCACGGGCTGATCGACAAGCCGGTCTGGAAGGCCCGCTACGACCAGATCCGCGCGTTCGAATCCCTGCTCGCGGCGAGCGGCACCACCATCCTGAAGTTCTTCCTGCACATCAGCCGCCAGGAGCAGCTCTCCCGCTTCGCCGCCCGGCTCGACGATCCCGGCCACAACTGGAAGATCAGCGAATCCGACTACACCGAGCGCGCGCTGTGGGACGACTACATGCAGGCGTTCGAGGACGCGCTGCGCGCCACCAGCACCCATGCGGCGCCTTGGTTCGTCATTCCCGCCAATCACAAATGGTTCCGCAACCTGGCCATCTCGCGCATCGTGGCGGAGGCGATGAAGCGGATGCACATGGAGTACCCCAAGCCGAGCGTGGACCTCGATGAAATCCGCCGGCAGTACGACGCGGCGGCGGCTGAGCAGGAAGCGCGGGACGCGCACGCGGCTTGACCCTGTTCGCCTCGCTGCGCGGGTTCCGTCGCCCCTGGCTGGCGCGCGACGCGGTGGCTGGGGTGATGCTGCTGGCGATCGCCATTCCCGGCCAGGTGGCCACGGCCGGGCTGGCCGGGTTGCCGCCGCAGGCGGGGCTGTTCGCCTTCGTCGCGGGCACGCTCGGTTTCGCGGCGCTGGGCGCCAACCGGCTGATGTCGGTGGGCGCGGATTCCACGACGGCGCCCATCTTCGCCGGGGCGCTCGCCGCCTTCGCCGCCGCCGACCCGGCGCATTATCCCGCCATGACCGCCCAGCTCGCGCTCGCGGTGGGCGTGTTGCTGGCGGCGGCGGGGCTGGCGCGGGGGGGCTGGGTGGCGGACCTGCTGTCCGCCCCCGTCACGGCGGGGTTCCTGGCGGGGATCGCCGTGCATATCGTCGTCGGCCAGTTGCCCGCCTTGCTCGGGCTGACGATCGCGCCCGGCTATCTGCTGGAGCGGCTGGGCGCCGCGGTGGCGGCACTGCCGCGCGCCAGCCCGCCGGCGGCCTGCCTCGGCCTGGGGGCGTTCGCCCTGATCCTGCTCGCGGCGCGGGTGGGTCCGCATGTGCCGGGGCCGCTGATCGCGGTGATCGCCGCCGCCCTGGCGCTGCCCTGGCTCGATCCGGCGGGGACGGTGGCGCGGCTGGGGGCGCTGCCGGCCACGCTGCCCGATATCGCCGCCGCCTTCTCCACGCCGATGGAATTGCGGCCGATGCTGCTGCTGGCCCCCACCATCGCGCTGGTCTGCATGATGCAGACGGCCGTGGTGGCCGGGCGTTTCCCCTCCGATGCCGCGCAGCCGGACGATCTCAGCCGCGATTTCCTCGGCGTCGGCGCCGGCTGCCTGCTGGCGGGAATGGCCGGCGGGTTCGTGGTCAATGCCAGCCCGCCGAGCACCGCGGTGGTGGCCGGCGCCGGCGGCCGATCCCAGCTCGCCTGCCTGTTCGCCGCGGGGCTGGTGGCGCTGCTGCTGGCCTTCGGCGGCGGGTTGATGGCCCATGTGCCGGTGCCCGCCGTCGCGGCGGTGCTCATCACCATCGGCGTGCGCCTGGTCAATCCGGCGCAGATGCGGCGCATCGCGCGCGAGGGCGGCGTCGAGTTCGGGCTGGTGGTGGCGGCCTGCCTGCTGGTGGTGCTGCTGCCGATCGAGCTGGGCATGGCCCTGGCCATCCTGTTGTCGATGCTGCACAGCATCTACACGCTGGCCCGCCCGGTCTGCTCCGAGCTGGTGCGCCTGCCCGGCACCACCGTGTGGTGGCCGCCCGGGCCGCACGAGCACGGCGAACGCGAGCCGGGCATCGTGGTGTTCGCGCCCGCCGCGCCGATCAACTTCACCAATGCCGGCTATGTCCGCGCGCGGTTGCTGGCGATCCTGGCGGCCGCGCCGCCGCCGGTGCGGCTGGTGGTGATCGAGGCCAGCGGCGTGGCGGTGATCGACTATACCGGCGGGCAGATCCTCCAGCGCCTGGTGGTGCAGCTGCGGGCGCAGGGGATCGACGTGGCGATGGCCCGCATGGGCGCCGAACGCGCCCGCCGCACCGCCGCGCGCTCCGGCCTGCTGGCGAAGATCGGGCCGGACCACCTGTTCCATTCGGTGGAGGAGGCGGTGCGCCGGCTCGGCTGATTGGACCGGTGTCCGCCATCCGGATTGGTCCGGGTGTTCGGCGCGCGCCGGATGAGGATGGGCGGATCAGGAGAAGACCATGCCCGCCATCACCCGATTGCAGCCGGAAGACCGCGCCCGCTGGGCGGAGCTGTGGGCCGGCTATCTTCGCTTCTACGAAACCACCCGCCCCGATTCGATCTACGACCACACCTGGGCGCGCCTGTTCGATGGGCGGCTGCACGGGCGCGGCGCGCGCGACGCGGATGGCCGCCTGGTGGGCATCGTCCATTTCCTGTTCCACGAAACCAGCTGGTCGGACCGGCCGGCCTGCTATCTCCAGGATCTCTACGTGGACAGCGCCTGCCGTGGCGGCGGCGCGGGGCGGGCGCTGATCGAGGCGGTGGCGGAGGCGGCGCGGGCGGCGGGCGCGTACCGGCTCTACTGGCTCACCCAGGAAGGCAACGCCACCGCGCGCCTGCTCTATGACCGGCTGGCGACCAATCGCGGGTTCGCCGTTTACGACTACAGCCTGGATTGATACCCAGCGCCCGAAGCGGTGCCGCGTCCATCGCGAAAGGCGCTGGGTTTCACCGCGCGCGAGGTTGGTGGGCGGTGGCGGTCAGAGAAAGGCTCACGCCACCCGCATGCGCCGCAGCAGCAGCAGCAGGCCGCAAATCGATATCGCGATCAGCGCCATGGCATAGACGAAGCCGGCATGGTTTTCGGTGAACGGCAGCCCGCCCACGTTCATGCCGAAGATGCCGGAGATCAGGGTGGGCGGCAGCAGCACGGCGGAGATCACGGAAATCACCATCACCCGCCGGTTGGTCTGCTCGATCTGTCGGGCGGTGAGTTCATCCTGCAGCGCATGGGCGCGTTCCTGCAGTGCCGACAGATCGCTCGACCCGTTGTCCAGCCGGGCCGCGACCCGGTCGCAGGCCTCGACATCCTCGTCGGTGAACCAGGCGGGGCGATCGGTCACCAGCCCATGCAGGGCGGCGCAGAGCGGGCGGATCTGGCGGTGCAGCCGGACCGAGCTGCGGCGGACCGCGCCGAGCGCCTGGAAATCGCTGCCGTCGCGGTCGTCCAGCAGGTCGTCCTCCACCGCGTCCAGCCGGCCGGAGAGGTCGCGGCCGACGGAGACCAGCACCTGCACGAACCGTTCCAGAATACGCAGGAACAGGGCGGGAATGCTGGGCACCAGCGCCGGCCCCCCCAGCGCCGCGTTCACGTCGCGCAGGGTGCGCGAGGGGCGGCGGCGAACGGTGATCAGCGCGTGCGGGGTCATGGCGAAGCGCCAGTAGATCATGTGGCGCGGATCGGGGTCCTCGTCCGATTCGAAATCGGCGATGACCCCGGCGACGACGCCGTCATGGAGCTCGATCTGCTGGCGTTCCTCGGCGCCCAGCAGCAGTTCCACCACGCCCGGCGGAAGGTGGCGCATGGCGGAGATGCGCGCGCGGGCGCGGGGGTCCACCAGGTCGAAATGCAGCCATAGCCGGGCCTCCGGCGCGGCCAGGGCGGCCAGCGCGGCGGTGGCCTCCTCGCCGTCGATGGCGCGGGCATGGCCGGACGCGTCGAACAGATGGGCCCAGATGAGGCCCGACCGTTCCATCCACAGCGTGTCGGCGGGCGGGGCGGCAGTCTGGTCTGGCACGTTCAGCTCCCGCGTGGGTTTGGCCTGCCCTGCCCTTACCCCCTGGCGCCGACCCGACACAGTGACAGAACGATGACGAACCTCATCGGCGCGGCATCACACGATCTTGGTACGGATGCGCCCCACGCCTTCCACCATGCCTTCCAGCACATCCCCCCGCACCACCGCCGCCACCCCCTCGGGCGTGCCGGTGTAGATCAGGTCGCCGGGCGCCAGGCGCACCAGGCGCGACAGATAGGCGATGGTTTCGGCGACGCTCCAGATCAGCTTGGACAGGTCCGATTCCTGGCGGATCGCGCCGTTCACCGTCAGCGCGATGCGCCCCTTGGTCGGGTCGGGGAATTTCGCGGCGGGGATCAGCGTGCCGATCGGGGCCGAATGGTCGAACCCCTTGCCCATGTCCCAGGGCTTGCCTTCCTTCTTGGCGGCGTTCTGCAGGTCGCGCCGGGTCATGTCGAGCCCGACCGTGTAGCCCCAGACATGGCCCAGCGCGTCGGCCTCCGCGATATCCGCGCCGCCTGTGCCGATGGCCACCACCAGCTCCATTTCGTGGTGCAGGCTGTTGCTCATCGGCGGGTAGGGCATGTCGGCATCGCCGGTCAGCAGCGCGTCGGCCGGCTTGGCGAAGAAGAACGGGGGCTCGCGATCCGGGTCCGCCCCCATCTCCCGCGCATGCTCGGCGTAGTTGCGGCCCACGCAGAAGATGCGCCGCACCGGGAACAGGCCGCCGCCCTCCACGGGCACGGCGGCGATGGCGGGCGGGGCGATGACGTAGTCGGGCATGGCGGCGCGATCCCAGGAACGAAAACCCCAGGCTACCAGCCCGGCGGCGGGGCCGGAAGCCGCCAAAAAACTGTCGCCAGCCGGACATGCGCTTGTCATACAGGGCACAACGCGTGCCGAGTCGCACATAACGGGTGGAACGTCATGGCCAATACGACCGCGATCCGGACCAGCCAGTCCAAGTCGCTCTACATCCAGGTGATCGTCGCCGTCATCGCCGGCGTGCTGCTCGGCCATTTCTGGCCGCAGATCGCCGTGCAGATGCAGCCGCTGGGCGATGCCTTCGTGAAGCTGGTGCGCATGATGATCGCGCCGATCATCTTCATCACCGTGGTGGTGGGCATCGGCAAGCTGACCAACACCGCCGAGGTCGGGCGCATCGGGCTGAAGGCCATCGTCTATTTCGAGGTGCTGACCACGCTGGCCATGCTGATCGGCCTGGCGGTGGGCCATATCTTCACGCCCGGCGCGGGGTTGAACATCAACCCGGCCACGCTCGATAGCTCCGCGGTCTCCCGCTACACCAACGCGCCGCACCAGAGCATCGCGGATTTCCTGCTCGCCATCATCCCCGACACGATCGTCGGCGCCTTCGCCAAGGGCGACATCCTGCCGGTGCTGTTCTTCGCCGTGCTGTTCGGCATCGGCGTGGCTCATGCCGGCGAGCGCGGCCGCAAATTCGTCGAAGTGCTGGACGAGGCCGGGGCGGCGCTGTTCATGGTGATCAACATCATCATGCGTTTCGCGCCCATCGGCGCGTTCGGCGCGATGAGCTTCACCATCGGCCGCTACGGGGTGGGCGCGCTGACCCAGCTCGGCTTCCTGATGCTGTGCTTCTACCTCACCTGCGTGCTGTTCATCTTCATCGTCATGGGCGCGGTGGTGCGGATGACCGGGCTGCGGCTGTGGCCGCTGCTGAAATACATCCGTGAGGAATTCTTCATCGTGCTGGGCACCAGCTCCTCGGAGGCGGCGCTGCCCTCGCTGATGGTGAAGCTGGAGAAGCTGGGCTGCCAGAAGCCGCTGGTGGGGTTGGTGGTGCCGCTGGGCTATGCGTTCAACCTCGACGGCACCTCGATCTACTTCACCATGGCCATCACCTTCATCGCCGACGCGCTGAACATTCCGCTCTCCTGGGGCGACTACGCGCTGATCCTGGCGGTGCTGCTGCTGACCTCGAAGGGGGCGGCGGCGGTGACCGGCGGCGGCTTCATCACCCTGGCGGCGACGCTGGCCACGCTGAACGGCAAGGTGCCGGTGGCCGGCATCGTGCTGGTGCTGGCGATCGACCGGTTCATGAGCGAGGCCCGCGCCATCACCAATCTGTTCGGCAACACGGTGGCCACCGTGTTCATCGCCTGGTGGGAAGGCCAGCTGGATATCGCCCGCGCCCGGCGCATCCTGGCCGGCGAAGAGGCGCCGCTGTCCGACGAGGTGGTGGCGTAACGCGCCGCCTTCTCTCGAGGGTGGCGCCGTGCTCGGTGCCGTCAAGGCACGCTTCGCTCAAGGGCCTTGACGACACCTGCGCGCGACGCCTTTCGGGTTGAAGGCCGGGACGGGAAAACGGCCTGCTTTCAGCCGAACTGGAAAACGGGAAAGGCTTACTTCTTTCCTTACTTCGCATGTCGGCTCTGGCTTCGTTGCGGGGGACGGGGTCAAGGGCTTGAGCGAAGCGCCCCTTGACGCCGT
>CAMFLK010000016.1 GCA_945957135.1 uncultured Rhodospirillales bacterium | reverse complement strand
GCATGGGCTGGACGGGCCGGCGCGCTGGAGGAGGCGGCGATCGACGGCGTGCGCTATCTCTGGCCGGCCGCCGCCAGCCCCGCGCCCACCGCGCGCCGGGTGCGCTTCCTCGCCCCGTTCGACCCGCTGGTCTGGGACCGCGCGCGGTTCGAGCATCTGTGGGGCTGGCCCTACCGGTTCGAAGCCTATGTGAAGCCGGCCAACCGGGTGCGCGGCTACTACGCCATGCCGCTGCTGTGGGGCGAGGCGGTGATCGGCTGGGTCACCTGCGCCCGCACGCCGGGCGGGCTCGACGTGCGGGCCGGATATCATGCCAACCCCCCGCGCGGACAGGATTTCACCCGCGCCTTCGACGCGGAGGTGGCGCGGATGGACAGTTTCCTCGGAGGGCCCGGCGACGGGCCGATGCCATGACACACCGTGCCCGCGACCTTGGCATCGCCCCCGGCGTGCTGCCCCCCGGTCCGCTGAATGCCATCACCGACGTGGCCGGCGTCACGGTCGGCCATGTCACGCGGCATGAGGGGGCCGCCGTGCGCACCGGCGTCACCGTCATCCGTCCGCACCAGGGCAACCTGTTCCAGGACAAGACTCCCGCCGGCTTCGCCAGCGGCAACGGCTTCGGCAAATTCGCCGGCTCCACGCAAATGGAGGAGCTGGGCGAGATCGAGACGCCGATCATCCTGACCAACACGCTCTCCGTGGCCGAGGGCATCGCCGGGGCGGTGGAATGGACGCTGCTGCAGCCGGGCAACGGGCGGGTGATGTCGGTCAATGCCGTGGTGGGCGAGACCAATGACGGCTACCTCAACGACATCCGCGGTCGCCACGTCACCGCGGAGGACGTGATGGAGGCGATCGCCGCCTGCGCGCCCGGCCCCGTCGCGGAAGGCTGCGTCGGCGCCGGCACGGGCACCCAGGCCTTCGGCTGGAAGGGCGGCATCGGCACCGCCTCCCGCGTGCTGCCGGCCCGGCTGGGCGGGGCGGTGCTGGGCGTGCTGGTGCAGACCAACTATGGCGGCATCCTCACCGTCGATGGCGCGCCGGTCGGCCGCGCCCTGGGACGCTACTACCTCAAGGACGAGCTGGACGATCGTGGCGGCGACGGCTCGGTGGTGGTGGTGATCGCCACGGACGCGCCGCTGTCGGACCGCAACCTCACCCGCCTGGCCCGGCGCGCCTTTCTCGGCCTCGGCCGCACCGGCTCCGCCATGTCCAACGGGTCCGGCGACTACGCCCTGGCCTTCTCCGCCGCCGAACCGGTGCGGCGGACCAAGGCGCGGCGCAAATCCGCCGGCCCCTATCCGGACTGGTCGAACGAGGCGATGTCGCCGCTGTTCCAGGCGGCGGTGGAGGCGACGGAGGAGGCGGTGATCAACGCCATGCTCCAGGCCCGGACCACCACCGGCCGCGACGGGCACGTGCTGGAGGCGATCCCGGTCGAGGATGTGGCGCGGGTGATGGGGCGTCGGCCGGCTGGCTGACGGCGCGCCAAACGACGCTTCGCGCTGGCTTCGTGGGCGCCGTTTCCGTAGCATGGCCGGATGTCCGCGCCCCTGCCCGTTTCCGACCTCGCCGATCCTTCGATCGCCGAGCTGATCGCCGCCCGGCCCCACCTGTCGCTGCACGCCCAGGACGGGCTGGTGCTGGAGGATGTGCCGCTCAACGCCGTCGCCGACGCGCTCGGCACGCCCTGCTGGGTGTATGGCGCCGGCACCATGCGCAAGCGCCTCGCCGAATTGCAGGCGGCGCTCGCCGGGCTCGACGCGCAGGTGCATTACGCGGTGAAGGCCAACGACCACCTCGCCGTTCTGCGCGTCTTCGCCCGCGGCGGGGCGGGGGCGGACGTGGTGAGCGAGGGCGAGATGCTGCGCGCGCTGGAAGCCGGCATCGCGCCCGGCCACATCGTCTTTTCCGGCGTGGGCAAGACGGCGGCGGAAATCCGCGCGGCACTGGAAGCCGGCATCGCCCAGATCAACGTGGAAAGCCCGGCCGAGCTGGAGATGATCTCCGCCATCGCCGCCACGCTGGGCCGCACGGCGCATGTGGCGCTGCGCATCAACCCGGACGTGGATGCCGGCACCCATGCCAAGATCACCACCGGCCGGGCCGAGGACAAGTTCGGCATTGCCCATGGCGACGCCGCCGCCCTCTATGCCCACGCGGCTTCGCTGCCCGGCGTTCGGCCGGTGGGGCTGGCGCTGCATATCGGCAGCCAGATCACCGCCATGGCGCCCTATCGCGCCGCCTTCGCCCGCGCGGCCGAGCTGATCCGCGCGCTGCGCGCGCGTGGCCTGGCGGTCAGCCGCATGGATTGCGGGGGGGGCTTGGGCATCGGCTATCGCGACGAACCCGCCGCGTCGCCGGCCGCCTTCGCCGGCGCGGTGCGGGCGGTGTTCGGGGACATGGGGCTGGAACTCATGGTTGAGCCCGGCCGCTGGCTGGTGGGGCCGACGGGCGTGCTGCTGGCCTCGGTGGTGCTGGTGAAGGGCCGCTTCGTGGTGCTCGACGCGGCGATGAACGACCTGGTGCGCCCGGCGATGTACGACGCCTACCACGCCATCGTGCCGCTCTCCGCCGCCGCCGCGCAGCTTCCTGCCACCCCGGTCGATATCGTCGGCCCGATCTGCGAGAGCGGCGACACATTCGCGCGCGGCCGGGCGCTGCCCCCCCTTGCCGCCGGCGCGCGCGTCGCCATTCTCGATGCGGGCGCTTACGGCGCGGTGATGAGCTCCACCTACAACGCCCGCCCGGCCGCGCCGATCGCGCTGGTGGACGGGTCGCGCTGGGCGGTGATCCGGGCGCGGCAGACGCACCGGGCGCTGTGGGGGAACGAGACCGTGCCGGAGTTCGTGGAATAGCGAAGGAGGAAGGACGCTTCCTTCGCCTGGAGCACGCGGAATGATCGTGCCTGAGTCGGACGGAACCGAATTTCTGCTGCGCCGGCTCGCTCGCCACCGGCTGGTGGCGCGCGGCGTGCTGCTGTTCGAAAAAATCTGGCCCGCCATCTGGCCCGCGCTCGGCGTGGCCGGCCTGTTTCTCTGCGCCGCCCTGCTCGACCTGCCGCGCCGTCTGCCGCCCTGGGGGCACGCCGGGCTGCTCGTGGTGACCGCCCTTGCCGTGATCGGCCTGTTGCTGCGCGGCCTTGCCCGGCTGCGCCCGCCGGATGTCCGCGCCGCCGACCGGCGGCTGGAACAGGCGAGCGGGCTGCGCCATCGGCCGCTCGCCGTGCTGACCGATCGGCCCGCTTCCGGCACGGAAGGCAGCGAGGCGCTGTGGCGCGCCCATGTCGCGCGCGCCGCCGCGCAGGTGGGCAAGCTGCGGGTGGGGCTGCCGCGGCCCGGCCTCGCCGCGCGCGATCCCCGCGCCCTGCGCGCGGCGGTGGTGGTGGGGCTGATCGCCTGCCTGGGCATCGCCGGCGAGCAGGCGCCCGGCCGGATCGCCCGCGCCTTTCACCCGCTCTTCACACCGCCCGCCCAGCCTGCCCCCGCCCAGGTGCAGGCCTGGATCACCCCGCCGGCCTATACCGGCCTGGCGCCGCTGTTCCTCAAGCCGGATGTGCCCGCCATCTCTGCGCCCGCCGGGTCGCACCTCACCATCAACGTTACCGGGGGCAACGTCACCGGCGGCGATGCCGCCTCCCCGTCCGTCAGCCTGGCCGGCCGGTCCGTGCCGCCCAGCGCGCTGGATCGCGCGAGTTTCCAGGCGGAGACCGACCTGACCAATGGCGGCCGGCTCGCCGTCAGCCAGGGGGGCCGCCCGCTCGCCGGCTGGGAGGTGACGGTGGTGGCCGACCAGCCGCCGACGGCGTCCTTCCCGGAAGACCCCGGAAGGGCGCGCGATGGCCGCGTGCCGCTGACCCGCCTGCCCTGGCAGGCTTCCGACGATTACGGCGTGGTGGCCCTGCAGGCCGAGCTGCGCCTGCGCGACCGGCCGCAGGCGCCGCCGCTGATCGTGGCGATCCCGCTGCCCTCCGGCTCGGTCAAGTCGGCCAAGGGTGCGCGGCTGCTCGATCTCACCCCCCATCCCTGGGCCGGGCTGCCCGTCACCGCCCGGCTGGTGGCGCGCGACGCCGCCGGGCAGACCGGGGCCAGCGCCGATGCCGTGTTCGACATGCCGGAACGCCGCTTCCAGAACCCCGTGGCGCGGGCGCTGATGGCGGTGCGCAAGATGCTCTCGCTGAAACCCGACGACCGCGAGCCCGCCATCCGCGAATTGCTGCGTCTCGCCGGGCTCGACGCGGTCTGGCAGGCCGATGCCGGCGGCTATCTGGTGCTGAGCGATACCGCCTCCCTGCTCTATCGCGACCGCTCGCCTCCGGCGGTGGACCAGGCGCAGGAACAGCTCTGGGCACTGGCGCTGCATCTGGAGGAAGGCGCGCCGGAACGCACCGCCCGCGCGCTGGACCAGGCCCGCCAGGACCTGCGCGAATTGCTGGACAAGGAAAGGAACGGCGAGACGGTGGACAAGGCCGAGCTCGACCGCAAGGCGCGCGAGGTGCAGGAGGCGCTGCAACGCCATCTCCAGGCCCTCGCCGAACAAGCCGCGCGCGATCCCGCGAGCCAGCAGGCGGACCCGGAATCCCGCGCCCTCGATGCGCGCGACCTGCAACGCCTCGCCGAGCAGATGCGCGAGGCCGCCCGGCAAGGCCGCATGGACGAAGCGCGCGAGAAGCTCGCGGAAATGGAGCGGATGCTCCAGGACCTGCAGAACGCCGAGCGCCAGAACGGCCGCATGACCCAGCGCCAGCGCGAACGCGCCGAGAAGCGCCAGCGCGGCCAGCAGCAGATGAGCGCGTTGCAGGACATGGTCCGCCATGAAGGCGCGTTGCTCGACAACGCGCAGAATCGCGGCGCGCCCCAGATGCCCGACCGTCCCCGCTTCTCGCCGCCCCGACCCGGCGGCGATTCGCAGACCAATCCGTCCGGCCCCGGCGAACAGCCCCAATCCGCCCAGCGCCAGCGCGATCAGGCCGTGCAGCAGGCCCTCCGCCGTGCTCTGGGCGAGCTGATGCAGCGCTACGGCGACCTGACCGGAGAAATCCCGCCCAATCTCGGCGAGGCCGACGCCGCCATGCGCGAAGGCGCGCAGGCGCTGTCCTCCGGCGCCGATCCCCAGGCCGCCGCCGCCGCCCAGCGCGCCATCGAGGCCTTGCAGAAGGGCGGCCGCGCGATGAGCCAGCAGATGGCCCAGCAATTCGGCCGCGGCGGCCAGCAAGGCGACGACGACGGGGATGACGGCGACGACGGCGATGGCAATGGCGACATGATGGGCATGGGCCAGGACGGCATGCAGCCTGGCGACGGCAACGGCCCCTGGGGCCCCGGCGACCCGCGCGGCCGCGCCGACCGGCGCGACGGGCGGAGCTGGGACGGCCGCAACCGCTCCGTGGACCGCCGCGCCGACGAACGCCGCGACCCGCTCGGCCGCCCGCTGAAGGAAGGCAGCTCCGGCATGGACGAAAGCAGCGACGTGGTGGTGCCCGACCAGATGGAAGAAGCCCGCACCCGCGCCATCCAGGAAGAACTGCGCCGCCGCGGCGCCGACCGCAATCGGGCACAAAGCGAACTCGATTATATCGAGCGGCTGTTACGGCAGTTTTGAGGGTGAAGGTGGAAGGAAGGCCAGGGGCGCTGCCCCTGGACCCCGCTGGGGTCTTAGGCCCCAGACCCCGCTACCTTTCTTCGGGCCGAAAGCCCCATCGATACCGCTGGCCAACGAAGAATTTTGGCTTCGCCAGGAAAATGGCAAAGGCCGTACCGTCTCAAACGAATGGGGTCTGGGGCCTAAGGCCCCAGCGGGTCCAGGGCAGAGCCCTGGCCTTCCTTCCTTCCCCTCTCTAGACCCACCCCATGCCCGCCTACCCCCATGTCGCCAATCCGGACCTGCTCGCCCGCATCCCCCTGGATGCCGGGGTGGTGCTCGATGTCGGCTGCGGCAGTGGCGCGTTGGGCGCGGCGTACAAGCGGTTGAATCCGGCGGCGCGTTATCTTGGCATCGAGCGCGACCCCGAAGCGGCGCGGGCGGCCGCGCGGGTGTTGGATGCGGTGGCGGTGGCGGATCTCGAGCGGGGGGCTTTGCCGTTCGAGGGAGAGCGGGTGGACTGCCTCGTCTATGGCGACGTGCTGGAGCATCTGCGCGAGCCGTGGCAGGTGCTGCGCCGGCAGCTGCGCTGCCTGGCGGAGGACGGCACGATCCTGATCTGCATGCCCAATGTGGAGCATTGGAGTTTTGCCGAGGCGCTGCTGCGCGGCACGTTCGACTATGCCGATCAGGGCCTGTTCGATCGCACTCATCTGCGCTGGTACAGCTACGAGACGACGCGCCGCGCGCTGCTGGAGCTGGGGCTGGTGCCGTTCGACGTCGCGCCGCGCATCGTCGATGGGGCGGCGGCGGAGAATTTCGCCCGCGCCATGCGCCCGGCCCTGGACGTGCTGGGCATCGACCCCGCGCATTATCTCCACCGGGCGGCGCCCATCCAGCATGTCTGGCGGGTGCGCCGCCGCAAGGCCAGGCGCCTGAACGTGGTCTCCACCATGCTCAAGCCGGTGGGCGGGGTGAGCACGGTGCGGGTGACGGAGCCGATCCGCGCCCTGGCGACGGACCCGACCATCGTCGCCCGGGTGGTCAACGAACCGGACGTGGAGACCCTGCCGGAGGAACCCACGATCTTCATTCTGCATCGCCCGTTGCTGACGGGCGAGGCGGGCATGACGGCGCTGCGCCGCCTGCTGGCGCGGGGCCACCTGCTGGTGTGCGAATTCGACGATCATCCCGACTACATCCCCGGCCTGCATCGCCCGAGCGTGCTGAACTTCCGCGGGGTGCATGCCATCCAGACCACGACGCAGCCCTTGGCGGCGGAATTGGCGAAGGACAACCCGGAAGTGGCGGTGTTTCCCAATGCCATCTTCCAGCTGCCGGAGGTGCGCAACCACGCCGATCCCGCCCGCCAGACGCTGTTCTTCGGCGGGCTCAACCGCGGCGAGGAGTGGCCGCCGTTGATCGGCGCGCTGAACGCGGTGGCGGCGGTGGCGCGCGAAAGGCTGCATTTCCGCATCGTCAACGACCGCGCGCTGTTCGACGCCTTGCAGACCCCCCACAAGAGTTTCACCCCATTGTGCGACTACGACACCTATCTCGACCTTCTGGCCAACAGCGAGATTTCCTTCATGCCGTTGCGTGACACGCCGTTCAACCGTTGCAAGTCGGACCTGAAATACCTGGAGGCCGCCGCGGCGCGGGTGACGGCGCTGGCCAGCCCGGTGGCCTATGGCGACACAGTTGAGGACGGGCGTACCGGCGTGCTGTTTCGCGATGCCGCGGAACTGCAGCAACGACTGTTGCGGCTGGTGGCCAATCCCGAGATCGGGCAGGCGATCGGCGAAGCCGGCCGTGCCTATATCGCCAAGCACCGCATGCTCGCCTACCAGGTGGGCCGGCGCACCGCGTGGTACGCGGCGCTGTGGGAAAGGCGGGCGGAGCTGCATGCCGCGCTGCTGGCCCGCCTGCCCGCGCTGGCGGTTCCCGAAGGGACCGCGTGATGGCGGGCTTCGGCAGGATGGTGCGCGACGGCGGGCGGCTGGCTGCGCTGGGTGCATCGAGGCTGGGGGCCTGGGGGGCGTTCGGCCGGGCGCATCTGCGCTCGCCATGGCAGGCGGTATTGCGCTGGCCGGAAGGAAAGGCCGAGCTGGGGCCGCGCGTGGCGCTGTTCGTGCATTTCGACGGTGCTGGCGCGGTGCGCCCGCACACCCTCGCCTATGTGGAGGCGTTGCGCGCGGCCGGGCTGTCGGTGCTGTTCGTCAGCAATTCCGGCAGGCTGCGACCGGACGCGCTGGATGCGCTCCGCCCGCTATGCGCCGGCATCATCGTCCGCCGGAACATCGGATATGATTTCGCGGCGATGCGCGAAGGACTTCACGCGCTGAGCCAGTCGCGGCCGGAGCTGGAGCTGCTGGTGATCGCCAATGACAGCGTGTACGGCCCCCTGCACCCGCTGGCGCCGGTGTTGGAACGGATCGACTTCGCGCAGGCGGATATGTGGGGGGCCACCGAGAGCTGGCAGCGCCGCTACCATCTGCAATCCTATTTTCTCGCCGTCGGCCCGAAGGTGCTGGCCAGCCCGGCCTGGCTCGGGTTCTGGAACGGGGTGCTGCCGGTTCAGTCCAAGCATTTCGTGGTCGCGCGCTACGAGGTGGGGCTCACCCAGGCCCTGTTGCGGGGAGGGCTGCGCTGCGCGGCGCTGTGGCCCTATCGCAGCCTGCTCCGCGAGGAGGATCATCGGCCGGTCCGTGAGGACGACTTCTCCGACAATGAACGGGACCCATTCCTGGTGCTGCGCGACCACCACGCGCGCCGGGTGCGCAGCGCCTTCGCCCACCGCGCGCCGCTGAACCCCACGGCGGAGCTGTGGCGGCAGTTGCTGGATGCCGGCTTCCCTTTCATCAAGCGCGAATTGCTGCGCGACAATCCCGCCCATGTGCAGGATGTCGCGGATTGGCGTGAGGTGGTGGCCACCCTGAACCCCTCCTGCCTGGCGTTGATCGAGCGGGATCTGCAACGCGTGATGAAGAACAGGTCGCCGTAGAGGCTACTGCGCCCGGTTCACGATCCGGCGGAACAGCGCCAGTTGCCCGGAGGTGGTTTCGTCCCAGCTGAACGCCTCCGCATAGCGCCGCGTGGCATCGCGGGACGGAGGATCGGCGGCAAGGTCGCGCACCGAAGCGGCGATGCCGGCGGGTGTGTTGGCCTGGACAATGAGGCCGGCGGCGCGGCCCTGCACCACTTCGGGATTTCCCGGTATCGCGCTGGCCACCACCGGCGTGCCGCATGCCATGGATTCAAGCAGCACGTTGGCCCACCCCTCGCGGGAGGAGGCGAGGATCGAGATATCCGCGGCGGTGTAGAATTCCGGCAGGCGCGCGTGCGGCTGGGGGCCGAGCAGCCGCACCCGGTCCGCGACGCCGAGGCTGGCGGCGAGGGCGGCAAGACGCTCGCGTTCCGGCCCTTCCCCCACGATCAGCAGTGTGTGGCCGGGCAGCTCCGGCATGGCGGCGATCGTGCGGTCATGGCCCTTGCGCGGGATCAGCCCGCCCACGGAGATGAGCGTGGGGCCGCTGAGCGACAGGGCCGCCCGGGCAGCCTGCCGGTCGGTTGGGTGAAAGACCCGCGTGTCCACGCCATTGCGCAGCACGGTCACCTTGTCCGGTGGCGCACCGAGCGCGACCAGCGCGTCCTTCAGGCCGGCACTGACGGATATCAGGGCGTCCGCGTCGCGAATGGCCTGCTGGATCAGCCGGCGCGGCGTGGCGTAGTCCGGCAATTCGGTGACGTCCGAACCCCGCGCGGTGATGGCGACCGGCTTGCCAAGCGCGCGCGCGATCCGGGTGGCGGCCACGCCGTCGGGATAGAGATAGTGCGCGTCCATCGCGTCGAACTGGAGCCCCTGCGCCATCAGGCGCCGAATCGCGCGAAGTCCGGCGACGGCCAGAAGCCTGGGCGTGACGGACATGCCGATGCGCGGAATCACCAAGTAGCGCGGATGATGCACCGTCAGCCCATGGCGCTCCTCGCGCGTGGGCACGCGCGCCATGCGTCCCCAGCTGCCGAAGCGGGCGCCGGTGAAGGGAAACCAGGGCACCGGCGCCACCACGGTGCTCTCGGCTTCGCCGGACGCAACGAGATGGCGCAACCGATTCTCGACGAACACGCCGAAATTCGGCCGGGCGCTGTCCGGGTACAGCGTCGTGAAGGTCAGCAGACGAAGTTTCGGCATGGGAGGTGGCGAAAGGCCTCTATTTCCCACCGAGATCGTCGAACAGTTTTTTCGCGGCCGGCTTTTCCTCGAAATCCTTCGGTCCGGTCACGAAGGGCCGCAGGGCGGAAACGGCATCGTCCTTCTGCCCGGCCGCGTTCAGCGCCACGGCCAGGTGGTAGGCGATCGACGGGTCCGTCGGCAATTGCTGGCTTGCCTGGCGCAGCAACGGCAGCGCCGTGGTGGCCTGGCCCTGGCTGGCCAGAATCCAGCCCAGCGTGTCCGCCACCTGCGGCGAGGGACCGAGCAGATAGGCCTTCTGGGCAACGGTCCGCGCGGACGGGTCCCCGCGCTGCTGGAGCACCCAGGCGAGGTTGTTCAGCGTGGGCACGTCGTTCGGTCGCTTCTCGAGGATGGTGCGCAGCGTCTTCTCGGCATCCGGCAGCCGCTTGGCCGCAAGGTCGAACGAGACCTGGAGCAGCATCGCGTCCATGTCGTCCGGCTGCTTGGCCAGCCAGTCGGTCAGCACCTTGCGCGCCTCATCCGGCTTGCCGGCCAGGTTGAGGGCCGAGGCCTGGCGGATCACCAGGGTCGAGACCGGATCGGCCTTGGCCTCCGCCGCGAATGCCGCCGCGGCATCCGCATAGCGGCGGGCGGAAAGGTAGGTGTCGCCCTTGAGCTGGCGGGCGAACGGCATGTTGGCCGGGTCCTTGGCCAGCGTATCGGCCGTGGCCAGCGCGGTGTCGAGCCCGGAGAAGCGCAGGTCGAACGCCACGAGCCCTTGAAGCAGGCTGGTATTGCCCGGCACGGCCTTGAGCCCGTCAAGGATCGCCTGCCGCGCGGCGTCGGTCTGCTTGGTCGCGACCAGCAGGTCGATCAACGCGCTGCGGGCGCCGATATCCTTGGGATTCTGGGTGATGATCTGGCGATAGGCCTGTTCGGCGCCGGCGGTGTCGCCCTGCGCCGCCAGCACGCGGGCGCGCGCCGCGATCAGCAAAGGCGAAGGGGGTTGGCCCTTCTGCGCGGCGTCCAGCAGGTCGATCGCCTTCTGGTAGTCCTTGGAGCGGATATAGAGGTCCGAGGACACCACCACGAGCCGATTGTTGGCCGGCACCGCGGCGCGCGCGGCATCCAGCAGCGCCTGGGCACGGGCGATGCGCCCGTCGTTGACCATGATCGGTACCATGACCGAGAGCGCCTGGTCGTTCGCCGGCTGCTGCTTGAGGATGTCCAGCAGATACTGTTCGGCGTCGGCCGGCTTGCCCATCAATCCCGCGATCTTCGCCAGGTTCAGCCGGGCGGCGACCGAGTCCGGCTTGTCCTTCAGCACGGCGGCAAAGGCATCGCGCGCGCCGGTGAGGTCGAGCTGGGCGAGCTTGACCATGCCCGCCAGGTTGCCGACCGCCTCCGTGTTCCCCTGGGTCTGCCGCAGCTTCTCCAGGGCCGCGACGGCGCGGTCCACGTCGCCCGCGGCGAGGGCGGCGACCACCAGGGCCTCGCCCGTTTCGCTGCGTTGCGGCGCCAGTTCGAGCGAGTGCTCCAGGTCCTTGGTGGCGCCGCCGCTGTCGCCCATGCCCAGCCGGGTGGAGGCGAGCCGGGTCAGGATGTCGGGATTGCCCGGCGCGAGTTCGGCGGCCTTCTCGAAGCTCTGCAACGCCAGCTGCTGCCGCCCGCTCTGCGCGTAGGCGCGGCCGAGCAGATCCATCGTGTCGGCATCGGTCAGCCCGGCGCCGACCGCCTTGGTCAGCACGTCCACCGCCTGGTCGGGGCGGCCGCCGGCGAGGTCGATGCGCGCCAGCAGCTTGGCGGCGTCCGGATCGGCCGGGTTGCGGCTGAGATACTTGGTGGCGGCCTCGGCGGCCTGCTCCGGCTGCCCCAGGTTGAACTTCACCACCGCCTGGAAATAGTAGCCGCGCGGGAAGCGCGACAGGATGGGCGCGATCTTGGTCAGCGCCACGTCCGCGGCGGTGAAGTCCTTGGCGCGGGCGGCCAGGACGGCCTGGAGATAGACGGCGCCGGCGGTGCGGGGCTCGATCTTCAGCACCGCGTCCACATCCTCGCGGGCCTTCGCGTCCTGCCCCTGGCCAAGCAGCAGGTTCGCCCGCTCCAGCCGTGCGCTGATGGAGCCCGGCGCGGCGGCGATGGCGGAATCGAGCACGGCGAGCGCGCCGGTCTTGTCACCCTTGAGGTTGAGGAGCTGCGCCTTGAGCACCTGGGCGTCGGCCAGCTTCGGATTGATGGCCAGCGCGCGATCCACCTTCTGCTCGGCGGCGGCGTATTCCCGCCGGGCGATCATCGCGCGGGCGGCGGCCAGCGGCGCGTCGGCGAAGGTGGGCATCACCTTTTCCGCCTGGGCGAAAGCAGCCTGCGCGCCGTCGAGATCGTTGAGCTGAAGCTGCGCCAGGCCGCGCATCACCAGCAGCGGCGCCGCCTGTTCGGGCGGCAGCCCGTCCGCCGGGAAATCCTTCAGCAATTCGCGGAACTTACCCTGGGTAAGATATGCCTGGGCCAGCATCGGCGTGGTGTTGCGGGGATCGAAGCCATTGTCCCGCGCCAGGCGAAGCTCCTTCTCCGCCGCGACCGGATCGCCCATGCGCAGTTGAAGCAGGCCCAGGCGGAAATGCGCCTCGGCGTTGGTCGGGTCCTGTCGCACGGCATTGCGCAGCTCGATCTGGGCGGCGCGAAGGTCACCCTTCTCCATCAACGCCTTGGCATTGGCGAATGGGTCGCTCTGATGGGCGAACTTCCACCAGGCTGCGGCCCCGCCGGCGCCCAGCACCAACACGACCAGCACGAGAACGATGATCTTCTTCATTGTGGCTTAGTCCATGTTTGCGATTGGCGCGCCGCTGCGCGCAGCGCCCGCGCGGGAGGAAGAGGAGTCGGGCTCGCCCACGACCTGGCCACTATCGGCGGAAAGCCCGTGTGCGTCGAGCAAGGCATAGAGCGTGGGGCGGCTGATGCCGAGCAGCTTGGCCGCGCCCGCCAGCCGCCCATTCGATCGCGCAATGGCCTTCTGCAGCACCTCGCGTTCCGCGCGCAACCGGGCGGCGCGAAGGTCGAGATCGGTTTCCTCCCGGGTCGGTTCGGCGAGTTCGAGGTCCGCGGCGTCGATCATGCGGGTCTCGCTCATGACCACCGCACGCTTCACGCGATTTTCCAACTCACGCACGTTGCCAGGCCAGCTATGCGCGGCGATGGCGGCGACGGCGCCGTCGGTGAAGCCGCGGATGGCGCGGCCGAACTCCTGATTGAAGCGGCTGAGGAAGAAACGGGCCAGCAGCGCCGGATCGCCCGCCCGTTCGCGCAACGGCGGGATGCGCACCGTGACGGAGTTGAGGCGGTAGAACAGGTCGCTGCGGAACCGCCCCTGGTTCACCTGGTCATCGAGCGTCTGGTTGGTGGCGGACACCACGCGAACGTCCACGGGAATGGTCTGCCGCCCGCCGACCCGCTCGATCACCTGCTCCTGAAGGAAGCGCAACAGCTTGACCTGCAGCGGGTAGGGCAGGTCGCCCACTTCGTCGAGGAACAGGGTGCCGTGGTTGGCCGCCTCGATGCGGCCGATCGTCTGCTTCACCGCGCCGGTGAAGGCGCCCCGCTCATAGCCGAACAACTCGCTTTCCAGCAGGTTTTCCGGAATGGCGCCGCAATTGATGGCCACGAAGGGCTGCCGCGCGCGCGGGCCCAACTCGTGCAGGGCGCGGGCCAATGCCTCCTTGCCGGTCCCGCTCTCGCCGAGCAGGAGCACGGAGACGTTGGCGGTGGCCAGTTTCTCGACCGTGCGGGTCACTTTCAGCATCGCGTCGCTGGCGGTGACGATCTGCTTGATCGGCGAGCCGGTCGGTGCGGTCAGCAGCCGGCGGTTTTCGGATTCCAGGTCGTGCAGGCGCAGCGCGCGGGCCACCACGCTCTGGAGCAGGTCGATATCGGCCGGCTTCTCGCAGAAATCATAGGCGCCATTGCTCACGGCGCGCAGCGCGTGCGTGCGGTCGCCGTGGCTGGTGGCGACCACCACCTTGGTGTCCGGCGAGACCCGCGCGATGGTCTCCAGCGTGGCGAACCCCTCGCTCACCCCGTCCGGGTCGGGCGGCAGGCCGAGATCCATGATCGCGACGGGCGGCTGCTCCTTCTGGGCGATGGCCAGGGCCTGGGGCCGTGCGTGCGCGAACAGCAGATCGTAAGCCGGAAACGACCAGCGATACTGGCTGCACAGGCCTTCATCGTCCTCGACGATCAGCAGCTTGGGCTTCGTCATGCTCCTCTTCCCGACCCTGGATGGGATGGGCAACGGCTTGCCGTGTGCAATCGAATCCCCTTGTGTTTCCGGGTTGCGGGGTGCCCTTTCCCCTCGGTTCAGTCGCGTAACCCAACCATCAATCGGCTGAATAGTTTAAACGACCGTGAGCCGCCTGACTATTGTGTGACGCCGGCGGAGATTTCTCCCGCTCGGCGGGCCCGTCCACCAGCGGCAGCAGAATGCGCATAGTCGTCCCCGCGCCCGGCTCGGTGATCACGGCAAGGTCGCCGCCGGCCTCGCGCAGCAATTCGCGCGCCTGGAAGGCGCCGATGCCGCTGCCGCCGGGTTTGGACGTGTCGAAAGGGCGGAACAGGCTGTCGCGCACGAAGTCGGCCGACATGCCCGGTCCGCGATCGATGATGTCGATCTGCAGGCGCCGGCCGTCTTGGCGGGTGGAGACGCGCACCTTGTCCGCGCCGCCCGTCTCGTCGGTGGCTTCGATGGCATTGGTCAACAGATGGGTCACGACCGCGTCGAATGCTTCCCGCGGCATGGCCACGCCACCCAGTTGGCCGGATTGGTCCAGCGGAATGGCAAGCCCGCGTGCCCGGCCGATCGCCGCGACCAGCGGTTCAAGCTGCTCGGTGGGAATGATGACATTGCGCCTGACCTCGGACGAGGGCGCCTCCAGCCGTTTGAGCAGCGCACCGATCTTCTGCACGGAGGCGCGGACGGTGGTGAGCATGTCCTTCTGGAATTCGGGGTTGCTCATGTGGATTTCGGCGTTGGACAGCAGCAGGCTGAGCTGCGTGGAGACGTTCTTGATGTCGTGCGCCACGAAGGCGAAGCGCTTGGAGTAGTCGAGCAGCTGGCGCGCCTGCATCAGGATTTCCGCGGCCCGGCGCTCAGCGACGTAGGTGGCCACTTGGCGGCCAAGGATGCGCAGAAGGTCGTACACTTCCCGGTCGAGCCGGAAACCCGCCCTGGGGGGTGCGACCACGATGAAGCCGATCGCTTGGCCGCCGTGATTGAGGGGCACGGCGAGCCAGGCGTTCGCCAGGCCGGGGAGTTCGCCGCCGGATGCGCCCCCATCCCGGCCGAGCTCGACGATCCAGGTGCCTCCCCGCATCGCGGAGATCAGCGGGTGGTCGGGCGGAATCGGTTCCGGCACCGCCGGCAGCCGCCAGGACCCCGCCCAGCGGAAAGGCCGGTCCCCGCCGCCGTCTTGGGCGTGGGGCGTGTCCTCGCGCAGGAACAGCACGCCGCCGGGGCTGTCCACCACCTCAGCGATCGATCGGATGACCCTTGTGTGCAGGGCCGTGTAGGCATCGACCGCGGCGAGAGTGTTGATGCTGCGCATCCATTCCCGCCGATAGTCGAACCGGTGGCTGAAGAAATGGTCCACGAGCAGGCTGCGCAGATGCGAGCGCGCGGTGCTCGAGGTCAGCAGCACCACGAGCGTGATGACGCCCGCGAAGATCAGGCTGATCTCGGCCACCCCGCCCCAGCTCGAGCCCAGCACGCGCAGCGCCTCGCCGGCGGCGGCGATGCAGAGCAGGAAGAGGCCGGCGCCGATCAGCGTGGCGCTGTGGAAGGCAGCCGTCCGGGAAATGTGGATGTCCACCGCCCAGTTGCGATTGCGCGCGGCGGACAGCGCCAGCAGCGGCGCGACGATGGCCGTGGCCACGGCACGGCCGTCGAACAGGGCCACGGAGACCTGATGGAACAACACCGCGTCGGCCGACAGCACGATGTCGTAAACCGACAGCGCGCCCAGGGCGATGCTGGGCAGCACCACGTGCCACTTCGTGTCTTCGTTCGTGTTCAGGTACAGATTTTCGATCAGCAGCAGGTTGCACACGGCGAAGCCGAGGCGGATCGTCGTGCCCACCGACCAGAAGCCGGCGGCATCGGCCTGCGGTATGCCACCGATCAGCAGGGTCACGCCGATCATCAGCGCGCCGATGAACCCCATCATCACGAAGGCCTGGATGAGCTGGCGGTGGCTCGGCACGGAACGGCGATAGAGGTGCAGGATGAACAGGTACCACGCGCCGGACCGCAGCAGGTCGAACGACCCGGCGATGCCATCCAGGGGCTGGCTCCAGAACACGGCCACCGCCGCCCCCCACGCGGCAGTCGCCAGGCAGGCCCCGGCCAGGAACACGCCCGTCCGGCTGCGGCGGGACTGGATCAGGATCAGCCCGCTCATCCCGAGATAGAGGGCCGCGCACAGCGCGTGCAGCATCAGTGTGCTTGTCATGCCCACCGACCCTCAGGGCACGGTTTCAGACAGGCTCCCACCGTGCGGGAAGAGATTGGGACTGTGATGGACGCGCCTCCACTCCTGGCGCCTCCGGGGATCGATCAGCGGGCGCCTTCCTGAAACAGGATAACACGAACCGTGGCGAACAGGATGAGCACGTCCAGCAAAAGGCTGCGGTGCTTCACATAGTAGAGATCGTAGGAAAGCTTCTGCCGCGCATCTTCGATGGAAGCGCCGTAGGGGTAGTTGACCTGCGCCCAGCCGGTCACGCCCGGTCGCACACGCAGCCGGTCAGCATAGAACGGAATGGCCTCGGCCAGCTGTTCGACGAAATGGGGTCGCTCGGGCCGCGGGCCGATGATGCTCATTTCGCCGCGAAGCACGTTGAACAGCTGCGGCAGCTCATCGATGCGGCATTTGCGGATGAACCCGCCGATCCGGGTGACACGCGAGTCGCGCCGTGCCGCCCAAATGGGACCGCCCGCCTCGGCGTCGGCCCGCATGCTGCGGAACTTGAACAGGGTGAAGCACCGGCCATCCAGACCCATGCGTTCCTGGCGGTAGAGCACCGGGCCGGCGGACTCCAGCGGGATGAGAACGGAGACGATCATCATGAGCGGCAAGGTCAGCGCGAGAAGGAGCAGCGCGGTGACGATATCCAGCGCCCGACGGCCAAATGCCTCGATGCGGGTGAACCACGCGTCCGGCGCGCGCGATGCGGCCGCCCCTTGAAACCAATCCGGCGACAACTCGGTCAGGTCAAGCCGGCGCAATTGCAATTCGCGAAAATCCGCATCGGTGAACCATCGCACGGTGCTGGCCTTGAACTGGTCCGTCATCGGCGCGCCGTTGGCGAAAACCACCGCCCAGATGCGCTCCCGCAGAAGCCGCGTCGGCTCCAGGGTCGATATCTGCGAAACCGGGACGATCCGCTGGACGGAGAATGCACCCTCGCGCGATGCCGCCAAGGCCTTCAGCGTGGCGGCTACCTCGGCGGAAGAGCCAACGAGGACGAGACGCCGGGCCAGCAGGCCAGCCCGCAAAGCCGCGCGGTAAATCAGGCGGGTCGCAAAAAGCAAGAGGATCCAGGCGACGAGGAGCTGGGCCGCCCACAAGGGCCGGTGGTCCTGCAAGGGGGCCAGGTTGACATGGATGACCATGCCAACCAGCAGCGCGACCAGGAACGATATCACCCCCGCGACCACGGTGTTGAGCAGAAGCCGCCCGGTCCGCAGGCAGGTTTCCGGCCGGTACAGCCCGATCGCCATCGATGTCAGCCCGATCGCCAGCGCCAGGACCGCAGCCTGGTTCGCGTCCACAAACGTGGTGCGAGGCTGTAGCGCCGCGCCGGCGGAGACGATTAAATTATATAGGACTGCGAATCCCAGCCCGAACTCGAACAGGAAAAGAACGAGCATCTCGGCTGAGACGTGGTATCGCATAAACCGGGCCATCCGTACCTCGTCAACCTGCGGCGCATGTAAAAGCGCCGGTGAAAGCGTCCTGCGATAACAACCGGGAACTGCGGATGGGCAGAGCCATCAGTTCAGCTTCCCGGAAAACAACACAGGCACAACATTCCTTTCTCGCACTCTCGACAATACACATGTTGGACAACACGTCGCATCCCCGATTTTAAGGGAGTATAACAGAATATTGGCGATATATAATGAAAAGACCATGTCACATTGCGGTGTCGTGTCCGGAGACACCACCTCGGGAAACCCCAATCGCCGGACTATATCCACCTCGCCTTTCCGGCGGTCAAGGAACAGTAGGGCATCATTTTTGAATGCATATTCATGTTTTTGTGATCGGGCTCACGGAGTCCGGGCCTTTCCTGGCGTAAACGCAGGCTCTGCGTCGCATTTCCCGCCGAAATTCGCAATTTGCAGGCATGGGAGTTGCTTTGCTCACTCGGCGCGGGATCGCGACCCCGAAGGCAGCCGCGAAAGCGTGTCGCCTTGACGCGAGATTCATCATCCCCGCGTAACACGGGCGATGAGAGGCGTTTGGCGGCGGAGAATTCCTGGGGCTTCTGGCCGAAGGGGCAAAAAGATGAGGCAATGTGCGCAACGTCACACACATGCTATCACCTGTGGGCTTCTACCCGGCACGCGAAGCGGCTATGACCGGGATTGACGTGGTTTTGCAGGCGTGTAGCTCAATGGTAGAGCGCTGCTATTACATGGCAGAGGTTGGGGGTTCAATTCCTTCCGCGCCTAGGTCTCCCGCCGATGCCGGGGTTTTGCATCGACGACCGCGGGGCTGAAGTCCAGGGTTCGCTGAATTCGTTGGAACGATAGGATCGTCATGGCCATGTCGAAATTTGCGCGTGCGGCGAAATGGTGCGTCCTGCCTCTGTTGGCGGTCATCGCGGCCTGCGCGCCGGAACCTGCGGCCCCCTTGGCTGTGTCCACTCCCGCCGCGGTGGCGAATACCACGGGGGACTACGTTATCGGTCCGGGCGACCAGCTTCAGATCTCTGTTTATAAGGCACCCGAGCTGTCGGTGCCCACGCTGCCCGTGCGGCCGGATGGCCGCATTTCCATGCCGCTGATCCCGGATATCACCGCCGCCGGCAAGACCCCCTCCGAGTTGGGAAAGGCGCTGGAAGCGCGGCTGAAGCAATATGTGCAGGATCCTATCGTTACTGTAATGGTAACGAGCTTCGTGGGCCCGCTGAACCGCCAGGTGAAGGTGATCGGCGAGGCGACGGAGCCGCAGGCCCTGGCCTACCGCAACAACATGACCGTGCTCGACGTGATGATCGCGACCAAGGGCCTGACCCGCTATGCGGCGGGCAATCGGGCCGTGATCGTGCGCACCGTGGACGGCCAGCAGCAGACCTTCCGGGTGCGACTGTCGGATCTGCTGAAGGACGGCGATATCAGTCAGAACGTGACGATGCAGCCGGGTGACACGCTGATCATTCCGCAATCCTGGTTCTGAGGAGGGCGCGATGGACCAGATCCGCCTCCTCGTACGCCGTCACCTCACCGCCGCCTGGCGGTACCGCTGGACCACGGTGATTTGCGCCTGGCTGATCTGTGGCGCCGGCTGGGCGGCGGCCACGCTCATTCCGAACCAGTACGAGGCGAGTGCGCGCCTGTATGTCGATGCCGACGCGGTCCTGACCCCTCTGCTCAAGGGGATCGCCATCGACAACCAGGTGGCCGCGCAGGTGGACGTGCTGCAGCGTACGCTGCTCAGCCGGCCGAACCTGGAGAAGCTGGTTTCCTCCACCGATCTCGACCTGCGCATCACCGGCCCCGCGGATATGGAGCAGATGGTCCAGGGCCTGGCGACGGCCATCAAGGTCACGCCGCAGACCCGCAACCTGTTCACCATCACCTATCGCAACACGAGCCCCAAGCTCGCCTATGACGTCGTCAACACCATTCTGGCGACGTTCATCGAAAGCAAGACGGGCAACAACCGGTCGGAGATGCAGAACGCCCAGCTGTTCCTGGACCAGCAGATTGCCGCCTATGAGCGGCAGTTGAGGGCGACCGAGAAGCGCCGGGCCGATTTCAAGGCGAAATACGTCGATCTGCTGCCGTCCGACGCCACCGGCACGACACGGCTGGAGACCGCCCAGGCCAATGTCCGCCAGCTGGAAGGCCAGTTGCAGGACGAGACCTTCCGCCGCAACCGGCTCCAGGACGAGCTCGCCAAGACCCCGCCGATGCTGGCCACGGAAACGCCCCCCGCGGCCCGCCAGCGCGCCGCCGCCGGGGGCGGCAGCCCGGAATGCGTGGCGGCGCGCCGCGCGCTGTCGGATCTGCAGGACAAATACACGGACCAGCACCCGGATGTGATCGCCGCGCGCAAGCGGCTGGCGTCATTGACGGCCTCCGGGGCATGCGCCACGAACGCGGCCCCCGATACGCCGGCGGCAACCCAGCGTTCCCTGCCGAACCCGGTCTATGAGCAGATGAAGGTGAAGCTGGTCGAGACCGAAGTGCTCGTCACCTCGCTGCAGCGCCAGCTGACCGACGCCACCAAGGAACGCGACCGCCTGCAGGAGATCGCCCGCAGCGCCCCGGGGCTGCAGGCCGAATTCACCAACCTGAACCGCGACTACGACGTGCTGCGCAAGAACTACGAGGAATTGCTGGCGCGGCGCGAGTCCATGCGCATCGCTTCCGCGGCCGATTCGGAAGCGGACAAGATCAAGATCCAGATCGTCGATCCGCCGCAGGTGCCGCAGATTCCCGTGGCGCCCAAGCGGGTGCTGATCATCTCTGCGATTCTCGTCGCAGGCCTGGCCGGCGGCTTCGGGCTCGCGCTGCTGCTGTCGCAGTTCGACCAGTCGTTCCACACGATCGACGAGCTGCGCGATTTCGGCCTCCCGGTTGCCGGCAGCATCTCCATGTCCGCCGCCGCCGCATCGCGGATGAGCCAGTTTCTCACGGCGTTTCTGTTCAGCCTCGCCTTGGTGCTGCTTGGCACCGTCTATGGCGTGCTGATGTTCCGACTCCTCCAGACGGCGGGATCCATCTGACATGGCCGCAAATCCTGCCCATCTGATCGAACGCGCCGCCCAACAGCTGCGTGGCGTTGGGGGGCTGTCCACCGCCCCCGTCCCGGCCGACCTGCCGCCGAGTTCACCGATCGCGGACGAAGCCGCCGCCGGCGACGCCACCGAGATCATCCGGGACGATGTGGGCGTGCGGCCGGAAAGCGCAAAGTCGGAGAAGGATATCGCCGATCGGATCGACGCGCTGGCCGCTGCCGCGCGGCGCCCGCCCAGCCGCATGCCGGAGCGTGGCTTGGCCCAGCCGGAAATCCCGGCGGGTCCGGTCCTGTCGCTCGAGCAGCTCGAGGCGGCCGGCATGGTGGTGGGGCGCCGTTCGCGCACCCGGGTGGCCGAGGAGTTCCGCGTCACCGTGGGCGAGATGCTGCGCGGCATGAAGGGCACCCACGCGCCGGGCCGGGGCGGGGGCAACCTGCTCCTGGTCACCAGTGCCCGGCCCGGCGAGGGCAAATCGTTCACCGCGCTCAACCTGGCCGGCAGCATCGCCCAGCACACCCAGCGCGAGGTGCTGCTGGTGGATGTGGACGCCAAGGACAGATCGCTGTCCGACCATCTCGGCCTGAGCGCCAAGCCCGGCCTGCTCGATCTGGTGGCCGACCCCGCGCTTCGCGTCGAAGCCTGCGTGCTGCGGACCTGTTTCGCCAATCTTGCCGTGCTGCCCATCGGCGTGCGCCACAAGAATGACGGGGGAGAGACCGCCGTCGCCGCGGCGCGACCGATTTCCGCCATGGTGGAGCGCCTGGGCCGGCGCTTCCCCAACCACGTCATCATTCTCGATTCGCCGCCCTGCCTGTCGGCCAGCGATCCCAGCACGCTCGCGCCCGTCGTGGGCCAGGTCCTGATGGTGGTCGAGGCGGAAAAATCCCAACGGGCGGAGGTGCTTGCGGCGCTCGACCTGGTGAAGGCATGCCCGAACGTGACATTGCTGCTGAACAAGACGAAACTGACAACGAGCTACACGTTCGGGGCATATCACTATTTCGGTACATATTCCTGATCTGACCGAGCCGGGCCGGACGATGCGGATGCGGGGTGGCACGACATTGCGGCACTGGCTGCTTGGTGCCGTCGGCGTCGCGGCGTTCGGCCTTACCGCGGGCCGGGCGGTGGCGCAGGTGCTGCCGTCCACCGGCAGCGACGTGCGCCTGGGCGACATGCGGGAGCATTTCGAACGCGCCTTCGACAACGAACCGCCGACCCCCACGCCGGGCATCATCGTCACGCCGGGGATCGACCTGACCGGCAACTTCGTCACCAACGTGGCGCAGGGCAACGGCAAGACCGGCAGCGACTTCTATTTCGGCATCTCGCCCCAGCTCGCCATCCGGGCGGATACGTCACGGGTGAAGGGCAGCCTGTTCTTCGCCCCGCAGGGACGCATCTACGTCTCCAATTCCAACCTCGATCAGGTGGTGCCGAACTTCAACGGCTCGATCCACACGATCCTGGTGCCGGACACCCTGTTTCTCGACGCCAAAGGCGCCGCCTCGCAGATATCGCGCTTCGGCAGCGCCGGGCCTGAAGGCACCACGTCGTTGAACCGTAACAACGGCGTGCTCAACGGCAACTACATGATCACGCCGTATCTGCAGCACCGCTTCGGCGGCTATGGCATGGTCGAGCTGGGGTATGTTTTTGCCCAGACGCTCTACGGCTATCAGAATACGCCCAATTTCGTTCCGCAGAGCATCTACAACTACCGCAACCAGAACCTCACCAGCAATTCCGGCCATCTCGCCTTCACCACCGGGGAGGAGTTCGGCCGCTACAATGGCGGCGTAGTGCTGAGCGGCACCCAGTATATCGGCTCGGGCGTGATGGATGGCGCGCACCGCTATCTCGGTGTCGTCGATCTCGGCGTGGCCGTCAGTCGCCTGGTCACCGTGGTGGGCGAGGTCGGCTACGAGGATATCCGCTACAACGGCACCCCGGTCTATCTCGTGCAGGATGCGGTGTGGAGCGGCGGCATCCGGCTCAACCCCTCGCCGGACACGCAATTGACCGTGCGCTACGGCCACAAGGACGGCATCACGGCGCCGTCGATCAACGGCTTCCTGGCGCCGAGCGCGCGTACCCGCGTGTCCATCCGCTATTCCGAGGGGCTGTCCACCAACAGCGAGCTGTTGCAGAACACGCTCGCGGCCTCCGACCTCGACGCCACCGGCCAGCCGATCGACGCCCAGACCGGCGTGCCGTTGTTGCTGAACGACAATTTCTTCGGCACCCAGGGCGGCCTCTACAGGACGAAGAGCTTTTCGGCCACTTTCGCGTGGCTGCTGGACCGCGACGTGGTCTCGCTCGGCGTGAACAGCCAGAACCAGACGCTGGTGGCGACCGCGGTGCAGACCCAGCTTCTGGGTTCGAAGAACAACGGCACCTATGGCAACGTCTCCTGGTCGCATGACTGGAACCCGGCGGTACGGTCGCTGCTGTTCTTCCAATACGGCCAGCGCTTCATTTCCACCCTTACCTCGACCTCCCCCGTGCGGATCGACCAGACGCAGAACGTGGTGACGGTGAGTGCCGGTGTGACCTGGGCGCTGAGCGACACGCTCACCGCGCGAGCCCAGTACAGCTACTCCAACACGTCCTCGGACCTAGGCTTGCAGCAACGCCCGTCCAATCTGGTGACGGTCGGGGTGCATAAAACCTTCTGAGGGCGGGCCAATGTACGAGACATTCTACCATTTCTCGGCGATGCCCTTCCAGCAGACGCCGGACAGCCGCTTCTTCTTCAGCAGCAAGGGCCATGCGCGGGCCATCTCGCACCTCGTGTACGGCCTGTCGCAGGGCGAAGGGTTCATCATCGTCACCGGCGAAGTGGGCGCGGGCAAGACCACCCTGGTGGAGCGGCTGTGGTCGGAGCTCGACCGCGATACCTACACGATCGCCCGGATCAACACGACGCAGGTGACGGGCGACGACCTGTTCCGCCTGACCATGGAAGCATTCGGCATTCCAACCGAGGGCGCGGACAAGGCGACGTTGATCCGCCGCTTCTCGGACATGCTCACCGAGCATCGCATGGCCGGGCGGCGCTGCCTGCTGGTGGTCGATGAATCGCAGAACCTCTCGCTGCCGGCGTTGGAGGAATTGCGGATGCTGTCGAACATCACCGAAGGTGGACATGCCTCGCTGCAGACCATCCTGCTGGGCCAGCCGCAGTTCCGCCGCAAGCTCGCGAGCCCCGATCTCGACCAGCTGCGCCAGCGCGTGATCGCCTCCTACCATCTCGGTCCGCTCTCGGACGAGGAGACCCGCGCCTATATCGAACACCGGCTCGCCGCGGTGGGCTGGGCCGGCAAGCCCGAATTCACCGACGGGTTCTTCTCCGCCGTCTATCGCCACACCGGCGGCGTTCCGCGGCGCATCAACCGCCTGGTTTCCCGCGTGCTGCTCTACGGCGCGCTCGAGGAATGCTGGACGCTGACCGGCCCGATGGTGGACAACACCGCCGAGGAGCTGCATCAGGATCTGGAAGGCGGCGCCCCGAGCGGGCCGCCCACCGCCGACCTGTCGCTGCGCGACGGCATGGCGCTGCATGAGAATGGCGGGTTCGATGCCTCACGCGGCTATGGCGAATTGGCGGGCCGCGTGAAGGTGCTCGAGGAGGCGGTGGCAAGGCGCGAACGCGTGTTCCAGCGCCTGATGGACGTGTTCGGCGGCTTCAGCATGCCGCGGGTGTGACATCGTGAACGCCATCTCCCCCTCCGAGGCCCGGCACGCCCACGCGCTCCGCAACGCGATGAGCGTGGATGTCGAGGACTACTTCCAGGTGGAGGCCTTCGCGCGGGTGGTGCGGCGGGAGAGCTGGGACGAATTCCCCTCCCGCGTGGCCGGCAATACCGGCCGCATGCTCGACCAGTTCGCCCGTCGCGGCGTGACCGGCACGTTCTTCACCCTGGGCTGGGTGGCAAGGCGGCATCCGCAGCTTGTCCGCCGCATCGTGGCGGAGGGGCATGAGCTGGCGAGCCACGGCTTCGGCCATGCGCGGGTGGACACGCTGACCGCCGCCGAATTCGCCGCGGATGTGGGGGACGCGAAGAAGCTGCTGGAAGACCTCGGCGGCGTCGCGGTGCAGGGCTACCGCGCCCCCACCTTCTCGATCAGCGCCCGCACGCCCTGGGCCTACGACGTGCTGGCCGCCAGCGGGCACAGCTACAGTTCCAGCATCTACCCCGTGCGGCACGATTTGTACGGGGCGCCCGATGCGCCCCGTTTTCCCTTCACGACCTCGGCGGGAATTCTGGAAATCCCCATGACGACCCTGCCGGTGCTCGGCCGCAACCTGCCGTGTTCGGGTGGGGGGTATTTCCGGCTGCTGCCCTACACCATGTTTCGCCAGGGACTGCGCCTGTTCAACCGCAACGAGAAGCGGCCAGGCCTGTTCTACATCCACCCGTGGGAAATCGACCCCGACCAGCCGCGCATCGCGGCCGCGCCGCCACGGTCGCGCTTCCGCCACTACCTCAATCTCGGCGCGACGACGGCACGGCTGGACCGGTTGCTGCGCGATTTCGCTTGGGGCCGGATGGACCGCATCTTCGCTGACGCCCTGGCGCGCTAGCATATATTCGCACGGAACCCCCGCATGGCGACGATCTGCCGACCGCTCGACGAGGCCAGCGAGAAGGCTTGGGACGCGTTCGTGCTGTCGCGCGCCGAAGGCACGTTCTTCCATCGCGCGGCCTGGCGCCGGGTCATCGCGCGGGCCTTCGGCCACGCCACCCACTACATCCTGGCCGAGCGCGACGGGGCCGTCGTCGGCGTGCTGCCGCTGGCCCGCGTGCGCACGATGCTGTTCGGCGACTCGCTCATCTCCGTGCCGTTCTGCGTGTGCGGCGGCCCGCTTGCCACGGATGAAGAGGCCATGGCCGCGCTGGACGCCGAGGCGGCCGCGCTGATGCGGCGCCTGTCCGTGCCGGTGATGGAATACCGCTTCCTCGTCCCCCCCCCGGAGGGCTGGCTCGACCCCGCGCAGTGGATTGCCCGCAGCGACCTCTATGTCGTGTTCCGCAAGCCCATCGCCGCGGATGACGAGGTCAATCTGAAGGCCATTCCGCGCAAGCAGCGCGCCATGGTGCGCAAGGGCATCGATCGCGGCCTGACCTCCGTGCTCGACACCGATACCCCACGGCTGCACCGCATCTACGCGGAAAGCGTGCGCAACCTGGGCACGCCGGTCTTCGCGCGACGCTATTTCGATATCCTGCTCGAGGAATTCGCGGGACATATCGACATCGTCACCATCCTCGACGGGGAGGAGGCGCTGGCCTCGGTGATGAATTTCTACCATCGCGACGAGGTGCTGCCCTATTACGGCGGCGGCATAAGGCTGGCGCGCGAGCGCTATGGCAACGACTTCATGTATTGGGAGGTGATGCGCCGTGCCGCCGCGCGGGGGGCGCGGCTGTTCGATTTCGGCCGCAGCAAGATCGGCACCGGCGCCTTCGCCTTCAAGAAGAACTGGGGTTTCGTGCCGGAGCCGCTGCACTACCGGTTCCGCCTCGCCCCCGGCGCGGCGATCCCCGATCACAACCCGTTGAACCCGAAATACCGGATGTTCATCGCGGCGTGGAAGAAACTGCCCCTGCCCGTGGCCGGGCTGCTGGGTCCGCGCATCGTGCGGGGGCTTGGCTGATGCGAACGCGGCTGCGCCTGCGGCGGGGGATATGGCATAGGACGCGCATGATCGGGCGGAGCGGACAGACATGAGCGGGCAGACGGCGGTGGCCGTTGGCGCGGCCGCGTCCTGGCGGGGCTGGCGGGCCGCGGCGCCGGCGCTGGTGGTGGGGCTGGCGATCCTTGGCGCGCTGTTCTCCACCGAGATCGTGGCCGCGGTGCAGGTCTGGGATTCCTCGTCCGCCTACAGCCATTGCTTCTTCGTGCTGCCCATCGCGCTCTACCTCGCCTGGGACCGGCGGGCGAGCCTGCCAGGCACGCCCATCGCGCCGCTGCCGTGGCTGGCAGTCGGTGCCTTGCCGCTCGGCCTGGCCTGGCTGGTGGCGGAGCGGATCGGCGTGATGGAGGGGCGGCAGCTGGTGCTGCTCTGCTTCGTGCAGCTGCTGTTCCTGGCCGTGCTGGGCTGGCGGATGTGGTGGGCGCTGTCGGCGGCGCTGCTGTACCTGTTCTTCCTCGTGCCGTTCGGGGCCTTCCTCACCCCGTATCTGCAGCATTTCACCGCCCGGTTCATCGAAATCGGGCTCAACCTGCTGGGCATTCCCAACTATGTCGATGACTTCCTGATCGACATCCCCGCCGGCCGGTTTTTCGTGGCCGAGGCCTGTGCCGGACTGCGCTTCCTCATCGCCTCCATCGCCTTCGGCGTGTTGTATGCCTGCCTGATCTATCGCAGCTACTGGCGACGGCTGGCCTTCATCGCCGCCTCCATCCTCATCCCCATCGTGGCCAACGGGTTTCGCGCGCTGGGCATCGTGTTGCTCGGCCATATCCTGGGCAGCGCGGAAGCCGCGGCGACGGACCATGTGCTGTACGGGTGGATGTTCTTTTCGATCGTCATCCTGCTGCTGATCCTCGCGGGCCTGCCCTTCCGCGAGGACACCGCCGAGGCCACCCCCCCGGCATCGCCGGCGATGCGCGAGACAGCGCCGGCCGGTCCGATGCGCCCATTGGTCGCGGCCCTGCTGTTGGCGCTGCTCGCCGCTGTTGGCCCGGCATCCGCCGCCTGGCTGGATGCCGCTGCCCGGCGCGCGGCATTGGCCGCGCCCCCGATGCCCGTCGCCCCGCCCGATTGCCGGGCGGAGCCGCCAAGCCCGGCGGTGAATGGCCGGGCCGTGGCGCGCTTCACCTGCGACGGCACGCCCATGACGGTGGTGATCCAGACCTTCGCCCCGCGCGTCAATCCCGGCGTGATCCTGGCCGCGCAGCGCGCCGTCAGCGGCGAGTTCGTCGGCGGCGAGGCGGAGACCTCGAGCATGGCGGTCTCCGGCCTGGGGCCGGCGCGTTGGCGGGTGGTCTCCACCGATTCACCCACCCGCATGACCGTCTCCGCCGTGTGGATCGACGGACGGCCGGGCGCGGGCGGGCTGGCCGACCGCATTCGCCAGGGGGCCAATTCGGTGCTGGGCAGCCCGTACCATCCCGTGCTGATGGCGGTCTCGCTCGACCTGCCGCCGGCCTGGAACAATCCCGAGATCCAGCAGCGCGCGCGCGCGCTCGTGGCGCGGGTGCTGGCGGCTCAGGCGCCGATCGCCGAGGCGATCGCCCGGCTCGGCGCGGCGGGACAATAGGCGCCCGGCCGGCCCCTGGCCGCCTTCAGCGCGTCCACGGCCCGTGTCGCCAGCCAGGCCGGCGTGCCCGGCGCCAGCATCTCCACCCAGTGAAGAACCTGCCCGTCATTGGCCAGGCTGGTCTTGTAGCGGTCCTCGCCGGCGAGGAAGTCGTAGGTGTCCAGCCCCTCCGCGATCGCGCGGGTGATGGCCAGATGGTGGCACACCAGTCCGGGCCTGAGCTGCGCGTCTCCGGCTTCGTAGGCAAAGCCGCTCTGATAGGCGCTGATCCGCCCGGCGAAGCAGAAATTGTAGAGATAGCCGATCGCGTCGTCGCCCGCGCGAACCCGCAGCAGGTCGATCTCTCCGTTCGGAAGGCCGCGCGTGATCAATTCGCGATGGAACTGGCGGAACCAGGGGGCGGCGAAGGCGCCGGGCTGGCCGCGCCGGGTCCAGCTCTGCTGGTGCAGGCTGGCCAGCGCGTCGAGGAACGCGAAGGCCTCCGCGCAGGTGGTGGCCCGATCGACCGCGAGCGGACCGCGCGCGGCATAGCGGCGCAGGGCGCGGCGCAGCTGCTGGCGGGTATTGGCGGACAGGGCCGCGAAATGGCCGTCGGCCTCCCGACGCAGCCGGCGCAGATCGACCGCAGGTGCCGCCTGCGGCCAGCGGCGCGGCCGCACATACCCGGCCCGCCCCGCCGCTTCCACCAGCGCCGCGTCCACGCCGCTCAGCACCACCCGGCTGGCAAGGCGGCGCATGATGAGCAGGCAGGCGGGCAGCACCTCCGCCGTCGCTCCTCGCGCGATCAGCACGCCGTTGTGTTCCACGAAGATGGTGTCGCGACCGGGATCTCCGGTCTCGTTCAGCCACAGCGTGTTGCGCGCCAGGCGCGTGGGATGCCGGTTGAACAGGGCGAGCGCCACCGGCACGCCGTTCTCGGTCGCCTCCAGCAGAGCCGGCCGGGGAAAACGCTGCTCCACCAGGCAGCCCACCCAGCTCCAGCTCTGGAAGAACGAACCATCGGCCCGCCCCTGCAACGCCCGCCAGCGCGCCTCCAGCGCGGCACGGTCGGCTTGCGTGGCGAGACTGATATCGGAGAGGGACGCCCTGACCATGCGCGTGCGATAAGCGGCGGCCCCTTCGCCTTGTCAACCGAGAGGGAGCGCCGACGAGAAGGGCTGAGGCATGTCGCTGGGAATGTTGCAATCGGCGGTGCTGATCCCGCCGCTGAACATGGTGCCGCTGACCATCGCCGGCCTGGCGCTCGCGCGGCGCTGGCCCCGCCTGGGCCGGGCGATGGTGGCCGTCGGGCTCGGCGGGCTGGTGCTGCTGTCGGTGCCGCTGGTCAGCCTGTCGCTGCTGCGCGCCCTGGAAGCCGGACTGCCCCTGGCCCCGCCCCCCGGCCAGCCACCCGGCGCGATCGTGGTGCTCAGCGCGGAGGACCTGCTGTCCGACCCCGGCGCCATCCTGGCCGGCGTGGACGCCGGGCCGATGACCCTGGCCCGACTCAGGGCCGGCGCCCTGCTGCACCGGCGCACCGGCCTGCCGCTGCTGGTGACCGGCGGGGTGCTCCAGGACCGTCGCCCGCCCGTGGCCGAGACCATGGCGCTCGCCCTTCAACGCGATTTCGGCATGACCGCGCGCTTCATCGAACCACGCTCGATCGACACCTGGGAAAACGCCGCGTTCAGCGCGGAATTGCTGCGCGCGGCGGGGATCGGGTCCGTCTATGTCGTGACGGATGGCTGGCACCTGCGGCGCGCGCTGATCGCCTTCCGCCGCTTCGGCATCGCCGCCACCGCCGCCCCGGTCACCCTTCGCCCCCCGCCGGAGATGCCGGACGCGCTGATCCCGCGCATCGGCGCCTGGCTCGACAGCTATTTCGCCCTGCATGAATGGATCGGCTGTGCCTACTACGCCCTCCGTTGAGGTCTTCCCGACGCTCGACGCGCTGCCGCCGGCGGTGCGTGGCTGGATGGCGCGGGCGGACAACCTGTTCGATCGCGAAATCTGGTGGCGCAGCCTGGTCGCCTCCGCCTTGCCGGCGGATACCCGCGCGGAATTCGTGCTGTGCCACGCCGACGGCCGGCCGGTGGCGCTGTTCCCCCTGCGCCTGGGGCCGGACGGCGCCGCCGCGCTGACCAGCCCCTATACCTGCCTCTACCAGCCGCTGGTGGACCCCTCCGCGACCCGGGCCGAGCTGGAGCGGGCGGGACAGGGCTTCGCCCGCTTCGCCCGCCAATGGCCGACGCTGCGGCTCGACGCGCTGGACGCGGACTGGCCGCTGTGGCCGGCGCTGACACGCGGGTTTCGTCGCGGCGGGCTGGTGCCGCAGCGCTTCGATCATTTCGGCAACTGGCACGAAGCCGTCGCCGGCCGCTCGTGGCGCGACTACCTCGCCGCCCGGCCCGGCGCGCTGCGCGAGACCGTCCGCCGCCGCTTCGCCCGCGCCGAACGCGACCCCGCCGTGGCATGGCGGGTGATCGGGAACACCGAAGGCCTGGAGGAAGGAATCGCCGAATACGAGGCGGTGTACGCCCGCAGCTGGAAAGAACCGGAACCCTTCCCCGACTTCAACGCCACGCTGATGCGCGCCGCCGCGCGGGAGGGCAGCCTGCGCCTGGCCCTGCTGCGCGTGGGCGAGACGCCGGCGGCGGCACAGATGTGGATCCTGCGCAACGGCCAGGCGGCGGTGCTGAAACTCGCCCATGACGAGGCATTCAAACCCCTCTCCCCCGGCACCCTGCTCACCGCCCACATGATCCGCCACCTGCTGGACACGGAACACGTCACGGAACTCGATTTCGGACGCGGCGACGACCCCTACAAACAACTCTGGACCACCACCCGACGCCAACGCATCGGCCTGCTGCTGATGAACCCACGCCGGCCAGCCGGCCTGCTGGAACTCGGCCGCGCACTGGGCGGACACTTGTTTCGGCGATCCACGCGGGAAAGGCAGTAAGGAAGAATGTTCTTTTTTGAAAAAAAGAACCAAAAAACTTTTTGATATTCGGCTGCGCCGTGGCTTGTTCTTCCAAGCTTCCCGGTTTCGTCTTGTCCACGCGCCATTGCCCCGGGAATGACCCAGGGTAAAAAAATTCAGGGGTAGCCGGTTGGGGTTCGGGAAAGGGCGCGAAACGCTTGGGAGCGGGACCGTCATCCCGACCACTCGTCGGCGCGCGGCACGGTGATTGTCCGCCGTTTGCGGCGGGACCCGATCTTTCGCGGAATGACCGCCCAGTTCACCGGCCGGAGGCGGATGATCCGCCGCCTTGCCTCGGGCTTGGCCGGCCTTGGACCACGGGGAGACGCGGAGCGCGTGCGGGGACCGGCAGACCGAGTCTTCCGGACACGGGCCGGCGCTTCCACCTCCACCTCCGGCACCAGGGTGCCGGCGCGCCACTGGGCGAGGAGTTCAT
>CAMFLK010000015.1 GCA_945957135.1 uncultured Rhodospirillales bacterium | reverse complement strand
TGTTCCTCAGCCGGAAAGACAGGGCCGAGGCGAATGTCCTGATGGAGACCATGCGGGCCTTCGACGAACTGCTCGCCCAGTGGCGGGCGGGCACGCTGGTGCCGGAGGCGCCGGCCGAGATCGTCGCGGCTGACGCGGCGGCGGTGTCCGCGCCCGCGCGGAAGCCGCGTGTCCGCACGCGCCACGCCCGCTCCACCTCTCCCCGCCGCAAGCCGGAAAGGCCGGAGGTCCGGCGGCGCATCATCCGCACCCGGCCGGTGAACTGGTCGGTCATCCCGCGCCGGATCGGGCCGAGTTCCAGACTGCGCAAGGTCACCGTGCCGCGCAAGGATGCGTGGTCGGGATGACCCGCATCTCCTCCGCGCCCCGCCGCCTTGTCCGCACCCCCAACCGGCCACCCCAGATTTTTTTGCCTTGGGTCATTCCCGAGGCGATGGCGCGTGGGCACACCGGCCGCCGCCCCTACCCCGCCGCCAGCCGCCGCTCCAGCCGCGCGGACAGGCGCGAGATCGGCCAGCACAGCGCGAAATACAGCGCGCCGACGGTGCCGAACACCAGCATCGGGTCATATGTGGAATTGTTGACGATCTGCCCGGCGCGCGACAGCTCCACGAAGCCGATCAGCGCGGCCAGCGACGTGCCCTTGATGACATGCACCAGGCAGCCCACCGTGGGCGGAATGCTCAGCCGCGCCGCCTGCGGCAGCACCACATGGCGCAGCACCTGCATCCGCCGCAAGCCCAGCGCCTCCGCCGCCTGCCATTGCCCCGCGGGGATCGCCTCGATGCAGCCGCGCCAGATCTCGCCCAGGAAGCCGGCGGTGTTGATGGTCAGGCACGCCGCCGCCGCCAGCATCGCGCCGATGTCCCAGCCCAGCATCGCCGCGCCGAAGAACACCAGGAAGATCTGGGTCAGCAGCGGCGTGCCCTGGATGACCCGGATGAACCAGGCGGAGGCCGAACGCACCCAGCGCCGGCGCGACACGCGGGCCAGCGCCACGCCCAGCCCCACCACGCCCCCGCCCAGGAAGGCCATCAGCGACAGCGCGATGGTCCAGCGCACCGCCAGCAGGATGAAGATGAAATCGCCGATACCGATGGGCCTCAGCATCTCAATGCGCGTCCGGCCAGGTGAACAGGCGCGACTGCATCGCCGCGAAGATCGCCGAGAAGCCCAGCGACATCGCGAAATAGATCACCGCCACCACGATGTAGATCTCGAAGCTGCGGAAGGTGATGGAGTTGATGTATTCCGCCTCGTGCGTGAGCTCGTTGGCCGCGATCGCCGAGACGATGCTGGTGGACAGCAGCAGCACGTTGAACTGGGTGGTGATGGAGGGATACACCGCCCGGAACGCCGGCTTCAGCACGATCAGCCGGAACACCTGCACCCGCGTCAGCCCCAGCGCCGTGCCCGCCTCGAGCTGCCCGCGATGGACGGATTCGATGCCGGCGCGGATGATCTCCGTGGTGTACGCGGCCGCGTTGATCACCAGCGCCACCACCGCCGCCGTGTCCGGCCGCAGGCGGATGCCGATCGCCGGCAGGCCGAAATAGACGAAGAAGATCTGCACCAGCAGCGGCGTGTTGCGGATCAGCTCGATATAGGCGTCGATCGCGCGGCGCAGCCAGGCGATGCCGGACAGCTTGCCGAAGGCCAGCAGCACGGAGACCACCAGCCCGATCGCCATGGAGATCGCGGCGAGGCGGATGGTCAGCCACGCGCCCATGGCGAGGCTTTCCCACGCGTCGAAGACCGGGCTGAAGTCGAACTGGTAGCTCACGCTAGACTCGTTTCGCCTTGGCCGTCCGCTTCGCGGCCGGGCGAAACGGATCTAGCTCATTGATTTGAGACTGCGATTCACATCTCCGGCGATTCCGCCTTCGATGATCGCAGTCTAGAAATTCGGCATCTTCAGCTCGGGCAGATCGACGCCCACCCATCTGCGGTTCATCTCGTTCAGCTTGCCGCTGGCCAGCAGCTCGGCGATCTGGGCGTTGGTCCAGGCCAGCAGCTCCGTCTGGTCCTTGCGCATGGCGATGCCCTGCACCTGCACGAACAGGTCGAACTTGCGGTCGAACTTGTCCTTGCCGCCCAGCTTCTCCATGTCCGCCAGCCCGTTCTGCGACATGCCCGTGAGATCGACCTGGCCGGACAGCAGCGCCTGGCGCACCGCGGAATCGTCGTCGAAGCGCAGGATGGTCGCCCCCTTGGGGGCCACCTTGGACAGGGCGATATCCGTGGTGTTGGCGCGCGGCACGCCGATGGTCAGCCCGACGAGATCGGCCGGGCCGGCCACCTTCAACTCCTTCTTGCCATACAGGAACTGGGCAAATCCGGCATAGGGGTTGGAGAAGGCGACCAGCTTGGCCCGCTCGGGAATGATGCCGAGCACGGCGACGAGCATGTCCACCTTGCCGGTCAGCAGGTAGGGGATGCGGTTGGGGCCGGTGACCGGCACCAGCTCCGCCTTCACGCCCAGCCGGTCGGCGAGGATCTTGGCCAGCTCGACGTCGTAGCCGTCCGGCTCGTTCTTGGCGTTGAGGATGCCGTAGGGCGGCACGTCGATCATCACGCCGATGACGATCTTGCCGCGCGCCTTGATGCTCTCCGGCGTCTGCGCCGCGGCCGGCAGGGCGGCGAGGCAGAGGCCGAGCAGCAGGAGCAGGCGTCGGGTGAAATTCATGGCGCTCACCCCTTGTTCTGCTGGGCGTCGCGCCAGGCTTCGTATTCGGGGCGCATCGCCTCGGTCATCGGATAGTACTGGCGCAGATCGCCACCCTGCGACAGGCGCAGGCGGGAGAACTCCTCCCACTCGCGATGCTCGCTGGCCTTGGCGAGCAGTTGCGGGGCGAGCGAGACGGGCACGCAGACCACGCCGTCGTCGTCGGCGACGATGATGTCGCCGGGCATCACCAGCACGTTGTTGCAGGCGATCGGCTCGTTCACCGCGAAGGGCATCAGATTGGTCTGGGTGTGGAAATTGGGGGTGACGCCCTGCAGCCACATCGGCAGGTCCAGCTCCTGCGCGTTCACCCAGTCGCGGATGCAGCCGTTGATCACCAGGCCGGCGCCGCCACGGCCCTTGAAATAGGTCAGCATCATCTCGCCGAAGATGCCGGCGCTGAGGTCGCCGCGCGCATCCACCACCACCACGTCGCCGGGCTGGGTGTGGTACAGCACATGGCGGTGCAGCTGCTTCTCGGGGTCGGTGTATTCGTCCTCGCCGTAGAGGTCCTCGCGCTTGGGCATGAATTGCAGGGTCAGCGCCGGGCCGGCGATCGACTTGCCGCGGGTCCACGGCACCGGCCCGCGGATATGCGCGTCGCGAATGCCCATCCGGCTGAGCTCGCCCGCCGCCGTGGCGGTGCCCACCGCCTGCAACCCCTCCACCAACGCGCGCGGCGGACGCGTGATGTCCTTGGTCTGGATCATTCGAACGATTTCCCCTTGGTGTTGGGCCGATGCTTCACCGAACGCGCCGGCCGCGCAAGGGGGCGGAACCTACTCCTTCACGAGATCGCCGAGGAACCCCGCGGCCACCGCGAGTTTCGAGGTGGTGAGGCCGGAGGCGACGATGCGGCCGACCGCCTCGCCGATCCGCCCCACCTCGCCGGCATGGGCGGCGCGCCAGGTCTCGGCATCGCCGCCGGCATCCATCACCGCGGCGGTGAGGCGGCGCAGGCCGGATTCGATGGCGTCCACCGCGCGGTCCAGCGCCAGCCGGTCGTAATAGTCGCTGGCCGGCACTTCCGCCGCCGCGCGGGCCAGGGCGCCGAGGCGGAACATCGCGGCGAGGGCGAAATGGGTGGCGGCGACGCGGGCGACCGGCTGGCCGGCGCGCTGGGCCACCACCACGATGTCCGGCGCCGCCGCCAGCTCGTCCAGCCCGGCGATGCGCGCGGCCAGGGCTTCCGGCACGCCCTGCGCCACCAGCTCGGCGGCGCGGGTGCGCCAGGCCTCGGCGGCTTCGGGCGGCAGCAGCGTGGCCAGGTTGGTGCCGATTTCCGCAATGCCCGGCTGGAACCGTTCCACCACCTTGTCCAGCGGCACGGCGGCGAGATCGACGTTGCGGATGAACCAGACGATGCGGTTCATCAGCAGCGATTGCAGCCGGGCGTACAGCGCCATCTGCACCGTCCCGCCCACGACGCTGTCCAGCGCGTCCACCCCGGCGTTGAGGTCGCCCACCGCGAAGCAGTCGCGCGTGGCGGCATAGGCGGCGGCGATGGTCGGCACGTCCGCCCCGGTCTCGTCGCCCAGCCGTGTCATCGCCGCGGGGCCGAGGCGGTTGATCACCGCGTTGGCCACCTGGGTGGCGATGATCTCGCGCCGCAGCTTGTGGCCGGCGATCGCCTCCGGATAGCCCTCGCGCAATTCCTTGGGGAAATAGCGGATGAGTTCGCGGGCGAGGTAGGGGTCGTCGGGCACCCGGCTGTCGAGCAAATCGTCGTTCAGCGCGATCTTGGCATAGGCCAGCAGCACGGAGAGTTCCGGCCGGGTCAGCCCCTCGCCGCGCGCCTGCTGGGCTTCCAGCGACAGCTCGTCGGGCAGGAATTCCACCGCGCGGTCCAGCCGTCCTCGCTGTTCCAGTATCTGCATGAAGCGGCGGGTAAAGCCGAGATCGGCCACGCCGCGCCGCTCGGCGAGCGAGATGGCGAGCGACTGGAGGTAGTTGTTGCGCAGCACCAGCTGGCCCACCTCCTCCGTCATGCTGGCCAGCAGGGCGCTGCGGGCGGCGGCATCCAGCCGGCCCTCGCGCTCCGGCAGCGACAGGGCGATCTTGATGTTCACCTCGACGTCCGAGGTGTTCACGCCGGCGGAGTTGTCGATGGCGTCGGTGTTGAGCCGCACGCCGGCCCGCGCCGCCTCGATGCGCCCGCGCTGGGTCAGGCCAAGATTGGCGCCCTCGCCCACCACCCTGGCACGCAGCTCGGCGCCGGTGACGCGCACCGCATCGTTGGCGCGATCGCCGGCATCGGCGTCGATTTCCGTCGAGGCGCGGACATAGGTGCCGATACCGCCGAAGAACAGCAGCCCGACCGGCGCCTTCAATATGGCGCTGATGATTTCCGCGGGCGTCGCCTCGGCTTTCTCGAAGCCGAGCGCCGCCTGGGCCTGCGGCGACAGCGATATGGATTTCAGGCTGCGCGGAAACACCCCGCCGCCCGCGGAGATCAGCGCCTTGTCGTAATCCTGCCAGCTGGAGCGCGGCAGGTTGAACAGGCGCTGGCGCTCCGCCCAGGCCAGTTCCGGGTTGGGGTCGGGGTCGAGGAAGATGTCGCGATGGTCGAAGGCGGCGAGCAGGCGCAGCTTGTGCGATTGCAGCGCGCCGTTGCCGAACACGTCGCCGGACATGTCGCCGACGCCGACGACGGTGACCGGCTCGTTCTGGATGTCGATGTCCATTTCGCGGAAATGCCGCTTCACCGATTCCCAGGCGCCGCGCGCGGTGATGCCCATCGCCTTGTGGTCGTAGCCGTTGGAGCCGCCGGAGGCGAAGGCGTCGCCCAGCCAGTGGCCCATCTCCAGCGAGATGGCGTTGGCGTAGTCGGAGAAGGTCGCGGTGCCCTTGTCGGCGGCGACCACCAGGTAGGGGTCGTCGCCGTCATGTCGCACGGTGCGGGGCGGCGGGGTCAGCGCGCCGTCGATCACGTTGTCGGTCAGCTCCAGCAGGCTGCGGATGAAGATCCGGTAGCTGGCGACGCCCTCGGCCATGAAGGCGGCACGGTCGGCGGGCGGCGGCAGGCGGCGGGCGAAGAAGCCGCCCTTGGCGCCGACCGGCACGATCACCGCGTTCTTCACCTGCTGCGCCTTCACCAGGCCAAGCACTTCCGTGCGGTAGTCCTGCGGCCGGTCCGACCAGCGCAGGCCGCCGCGCGCCACCATGCCGAAGCGCAGGTGCAGCCCCTCCACGCGCGGGCAATAGACGAAGATTTCGTAGAGCGGCCGCGGCAGCGGCATCGCCTCCACCTTCGCGCAGAGGAACTTGAAGGCGATGGTCGGGCGCGGGTTTCCTTCGGAATCCACCTGGAACAGGTTGGTGCGCACGGCCGCGCCGATCAGGTTGACGAAGCGGCGCAGGATGCGGTCCTCGTCCAGGCTGCTGACCGCGGCCAGCATCGCCTCGATCTCCGCCCCCAGCCGCGCCTCCTCCGCCGCGCGGCCATCCGCGCGCGCGGGGTCGAAGCGGGCGTGGAACAGGGCCACGAGCCGGGCGGCGATGTCGCCATGGGCGCGCAGCGTGGCGGCCATGTAGTCCAGCCCGTAGGGCACCAGGATCTGGCGCAGGTAGCGCGCCAGCGCCCGGAGCACCGCGACGTCCCGCCAGTTCAGCCCGGCTTCCAGCACCAGCGTGTTGAACGCGTCGGATTCGGCCCGGTCGGCGAACAGCGCCAGCAGCGTGTCCTCCACCGGGGCCTGGATGGCGCCGATGTCGATGGCCGCGCCGGAGCCGCGTTCCAGCGTCATATCGTGCAGCCATGCGCCCTCGGCCTCCTCGGCGGCGGGCGCGATGCGGTAGGTGCGTTCGTTCACCACGCGGAAGCCGAGATTCTCCAGCATGGGCACGCGCTGCGACAGCGGCAGCGGCGCGCCGTGCGAGAACAGGCGCAGGTTGACCCGCGTCTGCCCATCGCCCTCGCGCCGGTAGAGATCGACGGCGATCGGGTGTTCGCCGCCCAGCCGGTCCAGCACCGCGATGTCCTGGGTCGCCCGCTCGGGCGGGAAGGCCTCGCGATAGGCGGCGGAGAACGCCTCGCCATAGCGCGCGAACAGCGCCCGCGCCTGGCCGCCATCGCCCTGCATCGCCAGCGCGTCGCGCAGCCCGTCCGCCCAGGTGCGCACGATGGCGGCGATGCCGCGTTCCAGCGTGGCCTGGTCGATGACCGGGGTCTGCCCCTCGTCATGGCCGATGATGAAATGGGTGCGGGCCAGCGGCCCCTCGGGATAGGTGGGATACGCGGCGGAGACGCGGCCCTGGTAGATTTCGGCGAGATGCTCGCCCACCCGCTTGCGGATGGTGGTGTCGTAGCGATCCTTGGGAATGAACACGAGCACGGAGATGAACCGGTCGAACTCGTCCGTGCGGGCCAGGGCGCGGATGCGCGGGCGCTCGGCGAGGTTCATGATCTCGATGGCGAAGCGGAACAGCGTGTCGTCGTCCACCTGGAACAGCTCGTCGCGCGGATAGGCCTCCATCACCAGCGCCAGGCCGCGCCCGGCATGGCTCGCGGGGTCGAACCCGGCGCGGGCCACCACGCGCGCCACCTTCTGGCGCAGATAGGGGATGGCGGAGGTCACCTCCGTGTAGAGGCTGGCGGTGAACAGGCCGATCAGCCGCAGCTCGCCCTGCAGCCGACCCTCGGCCGAGAACAGCTTGATGCCGATATAGTCGAGATGCACGCGGCGATGGACGCGCGAGCGGACATTGGCCTTGGCGATGATCAGCGCGCGCGGCCGGTCGAGGAAGGCGCGCACCTCCGGCGTCATCGTCACCAGCTCGCGCCCGCGCCGCAGCACCTTCACCTCGGGGTCGCGCAGCAGGCCGAGGCCGGAGCCGGCGACGGGATCGGCGGCGGTGTCGCCGTCGGGCAGGCGGTATTCGCGCAGGCCGAGGAAGGTGAAATTGTCCGCCCCCGCCCAGTCGAGGAAGGCGATGGCCTCGGCGACCTCCTCGCGCGGCAGCGGCGGCGGGGCCATGCGGTAGGCCTGCACCACCTCGTACACGCGGGTGCGCATCGCCACCCAGTCCGCCACCGCCATGGCGACATCGGCATAGACCCGCGCGAGCGCCTCGGTCAGCGCCGCGCGCTGGGCGGGGCTGTCGATGCGCGGCAGGTGGATGTGCAGCAGGCTTTCGCGATGCCCGCCGCCCGGCCCGCCGGCCTCGCCGAGAAGGCGGAGGAAATTGCCGGCCGCGTCGCGCTCCACCGCCAGGATGGGGTGGGCCACCAGCGCCGGCTCCAGCCCCTGCTCGCCCAGTTCGGACAGGGTGGAGTCGAGCAGGAAGGCCATGTTGTCGTTGATCACCTCCAGCACGGTGACCTCGCGCATCCGCCCGTCCGGCCCGGTCAGCGCGTCGTCGGTCAGGCGGATATCGGCCTGGTGCGGCGGGCGCGGGGCGGCGAGATGGGCATGGGCCGCCTCGGCGAGGCGGCGGAGGTCATCGGGCCCGCAGGCGGCGATGTCCTGCGGGTCGGCGCGGCCGAACAGCAGCGCCTGGAAGTCGCCCGGCCGGCTGGGCTGGTCCTGGGGCATGGCGTTTCCTCCGTTTTCGTTGCGCCATCCTATCCGCTCCGGCCCGCCTCGTCGCGCAGGAAGTCGGTCAGCGCGGTGACCATTTCGTGGCGGCGGCCCGGTGCCGGGCGCAGCGCGAAACACCAAGAGGCGGGGCGCGACAGGCCGGGGATCACCGGCACCAGCCGCCCGCTCTCCAGCTCCGGGTCGATCAGCGGCGTACGGCCCAGCGCGATGCCGCCGCCGCCGATCGCCGCCCCCACCACCTGGCTGAAGCTGCTGTAGCGCACGATCTTGGCGGCGATGTCCGGCGGGAAGTTGAAATGCTCCGCCCAATCCATCCAGTCCAGCTCCCGGCTGCCCTCATGCGCCTCCTGGAGCAACCGGCTGCGGCACACGGCATTGGCCACCTCGGCATGGATGGACGGCGCGCAGACCGGGAACACCTGCTCGCGCAGCAGCATCACGTCCCCCGGCCGCAACGGCCCTTTCACATGCACCACCGCGAGGTCGATGCCCTTGCCCGCGAAATCCGGTTCGCCGTCCTGCACGATGGCGTTGACCGGCGTGCCCGGGTGGCGGGCGGAGAATTCGGCGAGCCGGCGCGCCAGCCACAGCGAGGAGAACGGCAGGTTGGCCGAGACGGTCAGCACCGGCGCCACGCCGCGCACCGCCCGGCAGGCCTGCTCCAGCAGGTCGAGCGCCTGGCCCGCCGCCGGCAGCAGCATCTGCCCCGCCGGGGTGACGCTGATGCCGCCCGTGCCGGTGCTGCGTTCCAGCAGCCGCGCGCCCAGCACCTCCTCCAGCCCGCGCAGCTGGTGGCTGACGGCGCTGGCGGTGACGTTCAGCTCCGCCGCCGCCCGCGCGAAGCCGCCCAGCCGGGCCACCGCCTCGAACGCGCGCAGGGCGGCCAGCGGGGGGAGTGCGGCCATCGGGGTCTCCTGGCGAAGAGGGTAGTGTAGAACGCTCATGACCCCCTGAAAAATGATCTTTTGCCAGCCCGCCCGGCTTGGCGGAACTTCGCGGTGAAGGAGATTCGGCATGTATTTCGACGCGCGGCTGTGGGCGATGACGGCGGGGCTGCGGGGGCGGATCGGGGCCGCGGTGGGCCTCGGCCTGCTGGCGATGCTTTTCGGCATCCTGCGCTTCGTGTTCCTCGGCCGGGTGATCGCCCTGGCCTTCGCCGCAGCGCCGATCGCCGACATCGCGCTGTCCGCCGCGGCCTGCGCCCTGTGCATCGTGCTGCGCGCCTGGCTCGACCATCGCCGCACCCTGCTCGCCAACGGCACCGCGCTGCGCGTGCAGGCCAGCCTGCGCGCCCTTCTGTTCGACCGCATCGCCGCCCTCGGCCCCGCCTGGTTCGGCGCCGAGCGCACCGGCGGCGTGATGCTCTCGGTGATCGACGGGGTGGAGCAGCTGCAGACCTTCTTCGGCGCCTACCTGCCCCAGCTGATCATCGCCGCCGCCGCGCCGCTGCTGATCTTCGCCGTGCTCGCCTTCTGGGACGTGCCGACCGCCCTGGTGCTGCTGGTCGCCGCCCTGGCCACCCTCGCCTTGCCGATCCTGGTCCACGGCGCGGACAAGGAGGCGGCCATCGCCCGCTCGCGCGCCTTCAAGGCGTTCGGCGAGGAGTTCCTCGATGCCATGCAGGGCCTGCCCACGCTGAAGGCGTTCGGCCAGAGCCGCGCCTTCGCCGAGCGCCTCGCCGCCCGCGCCCGGGCGCTGTCCGGCAGCACCTTCTGGGTGCTCGCGCTCGGCCTGCTCACCCGGCTGTTCACCGATCTCGGCACCGCTTTGGGGGCGGCGGCGGCCATCGCGCTCGGCGCCTGGCGGGTCGGGCATGGCGAGATGTCGCTGGAAGCCCTGCTGATCGTGCTGATGGCGGGCACCGAGATTTTCCGCCCGCTGCGCGACCTGCGCTCCGTGCTGCACACCGGCATGATCGGCCAGTCCGCCGCCGCCGGGGTGCACGCCCTGCTGGAAGCCACCAGCGACGCGCCCACCGCCGGCCGCGCCCGTCCCGACGCGCTGCGCCCGGAGATCGAATTCACCGACGTCGCCTTTTCCTACAGCGGCCGCCGCGCCGCCGCCCATGCCGGGCTGAGCCTGCGCGTCGCCGCCGGCGAGACGGTGGGCATCGTCGGCCCCAGCGGTGCCGGCAAATCGACCATCCTGCGCCTGCTGCTGCGCCAGCACGACCCCGACGCCGGCGCCATCCGCATCGGCGGCCACGATCTGCGCACGCTCGACCCCGAACAGATCCGCGGCATGGTCGCCATCGTCGCGCAGGACACCACGCTGTTCGCCGGCACCGTCGCCGACAACCTGCGCCTCGGCCGGCCGGACGCGAGCGAGGCGGAGATGGTCGCCGCCGCCGAGGCCGCCAACGCGCACGGCTTCATCGCCGCCCTGCCGCAGGGCTACGAAACCCGCATCGGCGAGCGCGGCGCCACCCTCTCCGGCGGCCAGCGCCAGCGCATCGCCATCGCCCGCGCCCTGCTGCGCGACGCGCCGATCCTGGTGCTGGACGAGGCGCTCTCCTCCGTCGATGCCGAGAACGAGGCGGTGATCCAGCAGGCGCTCGACCGGCTGATGCGCGGGCGCACCACCCTCATCCTCGCCCACCGCCTGTCCAGCGTGATCGGCGCGGATCGCATCGTGGTGCTCGACCAGGGAGCGGTGGTGGAGGAAGGCAGCCATGAGGTGCTGATCGCCCGGCCCGGCCCCTATCGCCGGCTGATGGGCCCGCAGCTCGCCACCGCCGCCCGCCCACCCGCCCCGCTCGCCGAACGCGCCGAGGCCGCGCGCGCCGACAACGGCCCCGCCCCCCGCCCGCTCGCCGAGGACGCCGCCGCCATCGGCTGGGGAGACACGTTGCGCAGCCTGCTGCGGCTGATCGGGCCGTGGCGGGGGATGCTCAGCCTCACCATCCTCGCGGGGGTCGGGCGGGTGCTCGCCTTCATCGGCGTCAGCGTGCTGGGCGCGCTGACCGTCGCCGCCCTGACGCGCGGGCAGCCGACCTTCTGGCTGCTCGTCGCGCTGGTGGCCGCCGCCCCGGTCGCCGCCGGGCTGCACTGGTTGGAATCCTGGCTGGCGCACGACATGGCCTATCAGCTGCTGGCGGAAATGCGCATCGCGCTGTTCGCCAAGCTCGACCGGCTGGCGCCCGCCTATCTGCTGCGCCGCCGCTCCGGCGACCTCGTGGCGCTGGCCACGCAGGACGTGGAGACGGTGGAGTATTTCTACGCCCACACCGTGGCGCCGGCCTTCGTCGCGGTGCTGGTCCCCGCCGCCGTGCTGGCGCTGCTCGCCTGGATCGCCTGGCCGCTCGCCCTGGTGCTGCTGCCCTTCCTCGCCTGGGCCGGCTTCGCGCCGCTGTTCGCCCGCGCCAGGATCGACCGGCTGGGGGCGGAGGCGCGCGGCGCGCTGGGCCTGCTCGGCGCCCATCTCACCGAGACCATCCAGGGGCTCGCCGAGCTCGCGGCCTTCCAGGCGCTGGGGCGGCGGCGCGACGCCTTCCTCGCGGATATCGCCGCCTACCAGACGCGCCGCGCCGCCCTGCTCGCCGATCTCTCGCACCAGACCGCGGCGCTGGAGATCGCCACGGGCATCGGCGGCCTGACCGTCGCGCTGCTCGGCGCCGCGCTGGCCGCCCATGGCTGGTTCCCCGCCGCGTGGCTGCCGCTCGCCGTGCTGGTCTCGGTCGCCGCGTTCATGCCCGTGGCCGAGATCGCCCAGATCGGCCGCCAGCTCGCCGACACCATCGCCTCCACCCGCCGCCTGCACGTGGTGGAGAACGAGCCCGAGCCGATCACCGACGGCAGCGAGCCGATGCCGGTCAACGCCCCCATCGCCTTCGCCGATGTCGGCTTCACCTATCCCGGCCGCGCATCCAGGGCGCTGGAGCATGTGAGCTTCACCGTCGCCCCCGGCAGCACGGTGGCGCTGGTGGGCGCCTCGGGCGCCGGCAAATCCACCGTGGCCAGCCTGCTGCTGCGCTTCTGGGACCCGGACAGCGGGGCGATCACCTGCGGCGCCACGCCTCTGCCGCGCATCCGGCTGGACGAGCTGCGCCGGCGCATCGCCCTGGTGGCGCAGGATACCTATCTGTTCAACGACACGCTGGAAGCCAATATCCGCCTGGCCAGCGACACCGCCACCGACGCCGAGCTGCGCGCGGCCATCGACCACGCCGCGCTGGGCAGCTTCGTCGCCAGCCTGCCGGAGGGGCTGGCCACCCGCGTCGGCGAGCGCGGCGTGCAGCTCTCCGGCGGCCAGCGCCAGCGCGTGGCCATCGCCCGCGCCTTCCTCAAGGACGCGCCGATCCTGATCCTCGACGAGGCCACATCGCATCTCGACACGATCAGCGAGCAGCAGATCCGTGCGGCACTCGACGGGCTGATGCGCGACCGCACCGCCATCATCATCGCCCACCGCCTCTCCACCATCCAGAACGCCGACATGATCCTGGTGATGGAGGCAGGGCGGGTCATCGAATCCGGCACCCATGCCGCGCTGCTTTCGGCTGGCGGCGCCTACGCACGGCTGGTGGCGCACCAGTCGCAGATCGCCGCCTGATACGAGACCGCAACGGGAAATCCGCGTGAACGCGCGGCTTCCTTGTTGACAGCGCCAGCGACGCTGCCCGAACCTTCCGGTGCCGGGCGATCGAACCGGCCAGGGCGGGGCCGAGAAACGGCCCGTGCCATACAGGAACAGGGGCTTCACCATGCTGATCAGACATCCCGGCCGTCGTGGCGTGATCGCGGGCGGTGCCGCCGCCCTGATCGCCGGCGCCACACGCGGCGCGCGCGCGGCCGCACCCAGCTTCAAGACCGTGGCGCCCGGCGTCATCACCATCGCCAATAGCGGCGAAATGCCGATGATCTCGATGGAGAACGGCAAGCTGATCGGCTCGGACGCCGAGATCGTCGCCACCATCGCGCAGAAGCTCGGCCTCGGCGTGGTGTCCGCGCAGATGGAATGGTCGGCCACCGTGCAATCGGTGAAGAGCGGCCGTGCCGACATCATGGTCGGCAACATGGGCTGGACGCCGGCCCGCGCCGCCGTGCTCGCCATCACCGACGCGATCTACTACGCCGGCGCCTTCGTCTGCATGAAGCAGAGCCAGCCGTTCAACGCGGCGATCACCATCGCGGACATCAAGGGCCACTCGATCGGCACGGTGAACGGCTTCACCATCGTGCCGGAGATGAAGAAGATCCCCGGCACCACCGAGGTGAAGCTGTACGACAACAGCGATGCCTGCGTGCGCGACGTGGTGGCCGGGCGGCTCGATTTCGCGGTGCTCGACGGCCCGCTGGTGGACTACATGATCTTGAAGAATCCCAGCTGGAGCCTGAAGCAGGTGGCGCTGAAGGCGGATGCCGCCTATCCGCAGCTGACCAGCAAGCAGCACACCGTGATGGGCATGAACCAGGACAACCACGACCTGTTCGACGCCTTCAACGCCGGCGTGAAATGGATGTGGAAGACCGGGCAGAACGCCGCGCTGATGAAGAAATACGGCATCGTCAATCCCGACTACCTCGTGGCGCCGGAGCCCAACCTGCGCATCGGCGTGGACCGCGACGCCCAGGGCAACGTGACCGGCCCCGGCGCGCACACGCCGAAGGATTTCTCCGCGCTGTTCTCCTGACCCGTGGCGGAGCAGGCAACGGACGGGGCGGCCGACGCCCTCGTCGAAATCCGTGGTGTTGACAAGGTATTTGGCGACACCAGGGTTCTCGGTCGCGTCGATCTCTCCGTCCGCGCCGGTGAGAAGGTGGCGATCATCGGGCCCAGCGGCTCGGGCAAGACCACGCTGCTGCGCTGTGTGGCGCATCTGGAGAAGCCCACCGCCGGCTACGTCGCCATCGCCGGCCAGCGCGTGGGCGAGAAGCTGGTCAACGGCCATTGGCGCGAGATGTCGGACCGCGAGATCGCGCAGATGCGCACCGGCATCGGCATGGTGTTCCAGCGCTTCAACCTGTTCCCGCATCTCACCGCGCTGGAGAACGTGATGCTGGGGCCAACAAGGGTGCTCAAGCGCAGCCGCGCCGAGGTGGAGCCGCTGGCGCGCGATCTGCTGCGCAAGGTGGGGCTGGCGCACAAGGCCGACGACTATCCCGAACGCCTCTCCGGCGGGCAGCAGCAGCGCGTGGCCATCGCCCGGTCGCTGGCCATGCAGCCCAAGCTGATGCTGTTCGACGAGGCGACATCGGCGCTCGACCCCGAGTTGATCGGCGAGGTGCTGAACGTGATGCGCGACCTCGCGCGCGACGGCATGACCATGCTGATCGTGACGCACGAGATGCGCTTCGCCGAGGAGGTGGCGGACCGCATCGTGTTCATGGACCATGGCCGCATCGTCGATGAAGGCCCGCCGGGCGAGCTGTTCCACGCGCCCTCGCACCCGCGCACCCAGGCCTTCCTGCGCGCGGTGCTGGACCGCCAGACGATGGCCGACGCCTCTTGAACGCCTGGCTCACCGTCTGGGACCTGCTGCCCACCCTGCTGCTCGCCGCGATCACCACCGTCGAGATCACCATCGGCGCCTTCATCGTCGCGATGCTCATCGGCCTGCTCTGCGCCATGCTGCAGACGCTGGGTTCGCGCCCGCTCAACGCGCTGATCGGCCTCTACGTGGACGTGTTCCGCGCGGTGCCGGTGCTGACGCAGCTTTTCATCATCTATTTCGGCCTCACCGAAATCGGCATCAGGCTGGATCCGCTGCCAGCGGCGATCATCGGATTCGGCATCAATGGCGGCGCCTATCTCGCCGAGGTGTTCCGCGCCGGCATCCTGTCGGTGCACCAGGGCCAGATGGAAGCGGCGCAGATGATCGGCATGACCCGGCTGCGGGCGCTGCGCATCGTCATCCTGCCGCAGGCCATGCGCGTGGTGCTGCCGCCGCTGGCCAACTACGCCATCGGCCTGCTGAAGGACACCTCGCTGGCCGCCGCCGTCGCGGCGCCGGAACTGATGTTCCGCGCCAAGAACCTGGTGGACAAGACCTTCCTCTCCACCCAGATCTATCTCAGCGTCGCCGTGATCTACCTGGCGATGAGCCTGCCGCTGAGCCATCTCGCCAGCCTGATGGAGGCGCGGCTGGCGCGGGGGCGGCAATGAGCTGGCAGATATTCCTCGATTCCCTGCCGGAACTTCTGGAAGCGGCGCTCAACACGATCAAGATCACCTGCCTCGCCTTCCTGCTCGCCTCGGTGCTCGGCCTGCTGCTGGCCCTGGCGCGCGCGGCCGGCGGCGTGGTGGGGCGGGTGGCGCGGGTCTATATCGAGATCGTGCGCGGCATGCCGGCGCTGACGCTGCTGTTCCTGATCTATTTCGGCCTTGTGCCGATGGGCATCGTGCTCAACTCCTTCGTCGCCGCGGTGGTGGGGTTGGGGCTGAACGGAGCCGCCTATCTCGCGGAAGTCTATCGCAGCGGCATCGGCGCCGTGGCCTCCGGCCAGCGCGAGGCGGCGCAGATGATCGGCCTGCGCCGGCCGCAGATCATGCGCCACGTCATCCTGCCGCAGGCGCTACCCACCGTGCTGCCGCCGATGGGCAACTACGCCGTGTCGCTGCTGAAGGACACCTCGATCGCCTCGCTGATCTCGGCGCCCGAGCTGATGCTGCGCGCGCGCGACCTGGCCGGCACCTACTACCTGCCGATGGATTACTACCTGCTCGTGGGCGCGATGTATCTGATCATGGCCTGGCCGATGATGCGCGGCGTGCGCGCGCTGGAGCGGCATTTCGCCCGCGGCCGGCTGCAAGGGGGAACCTGATGAGCGATACCAACCTGCCGGCGCGGGTGGACGCCGTGGTGATCGGCGCGGGTGGACTCGGCGCCTCCACCGCCTTCCATCTCGCCAAGGCCGGGCTGTCCGTGGCACTGGTGGACAAGGCCGAGCTCGCATCGCAGACCTCGCCCCGCGCCGCGGGGCTGACCGGCGTGCTGCGCGCCGACGACGACATGACCCGCATCGCCACGCTGGCGGTGGACATGATCGAAAGTTTCGAGGCGGATACAGGGGAAAAGCTCGTCTTCTTCCAACCCGGCAGCCTGAAGATCGCGCGGCGCGAACAGGACGAGGCGCAGCTGCACGAGGCGGTGGCCCGCGCGGGCCGGCTGGGCATCGCGGCCCGGATTGTCACCCCCGGGGAAGCGCAGGGCATGATGCCCTATCTGCACACCGCGGGCGTGCGCGCGGCGATGCACGTGCCCAAGGACGTGTATCTCGAACCGGTGCAGATCCCCGCGTGCTACGCCGCCGCTGCGAGCAAGCGCGGCGCGGCGCTGCTGCCCAACACGCGGATGGAGGAGATCGTCACCCAGGCCGGCGCGGTCGCCGGCGTGCGCACCGATCGCGGCGAGATCCGCAGCCAGGTGGTGGTGGATGCCGCCGGCGGCTGGCTGCGGCTTGTCGCGACGATGGGTGGGGCGGATGTGAAGCTGGTGCCCACCCGCCACCAGCTGATGATCACCGTGCCGCTGCCCAAGGTGCAGCCGATGCAGCCGATCACCCGCATCATCGACAGCAACGTCTATGTGCGGCCGGACAAGGGCGGGCTGATGCTGGGCGGCTACGAGCCCGACCCGATGCAGTTCGACATGGCCAGCCTGCCGCCGGGTTTCCGCATCGAGGACATGCCGCTCGATCTCGGCGTTCTGCGCCGGCTGGCGGACAGCGTGGCCGAGCAGTTCCCCATCTTCCGCGACGTGGAATTGCAGGAATATCGCGGCGGCCTGCCGACCATGACGGCCGACGGCGAGCATGTGCTGGGCGCCGCGCCCGGGCTCGCTGGCCTGTTCGTCATCGGCGGCTGCTGCGTCGGCGGCCTGTCCACCGCCCCCGCCCTCGGCCGCCTGCTGGCCGAGCTGATCGTCACCGGCAAGCCGTGCCTCAACATCGCCACCATGGCGCCGGACCGCCAGGCGACGACGTCGATCTCCGAGGAGACGCTGCACCACAAGGCACAGCTGCACTACTCCCACCATTACTGGTGGCCGGACACGCTGCCAGCCTAGGACTACTCCGCCGCCCGCGCCACCGCCGCGCGGCGGATGCCCTTGGGCATCGCCGCGCCATGCGCCTCGATCAGCTCCTCCGTCATCGCGCGAATGTCGCGCAAGGTCAGCGTGCTCGCGGCGTGGCGGTCGAGCACGGCGGCGCGGAACACCGCGGCGCGGTCGCCTTCCAGGGCGGCGCGCACGGTGAGTTCCTGCACGAAGGTGTGCGGCGCGCAATGGGCGGCGAGTTCGGGCGGCAGCGTGCCGGCATAGACGGGCCGCAGCCCGTTATGATCCACCACGATCGGCACCTCCACGCAGCAGCCGCGCGGCAGGTTCTCGATCAGGCCGGTGTTCTCCACATTGCCGTAGAACAGCGCCTGCCTGCCCGTAACCATCGCGTGGATGATGACCGAGCCGTATTCCGCGCTGCGCTCCAGCGGGAAGCTCTCGCCGGCCAGCAGCTTGCGCCGGGTCTCGGTGTAGCGGCCGAGATTGCGGATGCTGCGGCGGACATATTCATCGACGGGCACGTCGAACTCGGCGATCTGGTCGTCGCGGCGCAGGAAATAGGGCGTGTATTCGGCGGTGTGCTCGCTCGATTCGCTGACGAACTTGCCGAGATGGCGCATCAGCTCGAACCGCACCTTGTCCTTGGCGAAGATCTCGGGATTTTCGGCCGCCTCGAACAGGCGCGGATAGGCGTCCTGGCCGTCGATCATCAGCCGCAGGAACCAGGTCATGTGGTTGATGCCGGCGCAATCGTAGGTCAGGCGGTTGATGTCCACATCGAGATATTCGGCGAGGTCGCGCGCGGTGAACTGCACGTTGTGGCACAGCCCCACCACCTTCTGCTTCGGAAAGGCGCGATACACCGCCCAGGTGAGGATGCTCATCGGGTTGGTGTAGTTCATCAGCAGCGCGTCGGGGCACACCGCCTGCATGTCCGCGCAGAGATCGAGCATGAAGGGAATGGTGCGCAGGCCACGGAAGATGCCGCCGATGCCCACCGTGTCCGCGATGGTCTGCTTCAGCCCGTATTTGGTGGGAATCTGGAAGTCCAGCAGCGTGGCCTCGTGCATGCCGATCTGGACCATGTTGATGACGAAATCCGCCCCGGCCACGCAGGCGCGGCGGTCGGTGTGTTCCTCCACCCTGGCATCCGCGCCGAACTGCGCCGCCGTCCAGCGCGCCATCATGCCGCCGGTTTCCAGCCGCTCGGCATCGATGTCGTGCAGCGCGATGGTGCAGCCGCGCAGCTCCGGCAGGCTGAGGATGTCGGTCAGCAGGTTCTTCACGAACACCGCGCTGCCGGCGCCGATCATGGCGATCTTGGTCATGGGCACGCTCCTTGAATGCGGATCATTTGAGGCCGGTGCTGGCGATTCCCTGGATCAGCTGACGCTGGAAGGCCAGGAAGATCAGCAGCATCGGCGCGATGCTCAGCAGGGCCAGCATCATCACCTGGCCCCATTCGGGATTCACCTCGCCGCGCAGCAGGTTCAGCCCCAGCGGCAGGGTGAAGCTGTCGCGGTCGGTCAGGATCACCAGCGGCCAGGCGAAATCGTTCCACCGCCACATGAAGGTGAAGATGACGAGCACGGCGATCACCGGGCGCGACAGCGGCAGCACCACGCGCAGGAAGATGCGAAACTCCCCCGCCCCATCCAGCCGCGCCGCCTCGATCAGCTCGTCCGGAATGCTCACCATGAACTGGCGCACCATGAAGATGCCGAACGCCTCGGCGGCGCGCGGCAGGATCACCCCCCAGGGCGAGTTGAGCAGGCCCAGCCAGGCGGTGATGAGGAATTCCGGCACCAGGATGACCTGGATGGGGATCATCAGCGCGCCGAGGATGGCGAAGAACAGGATGTCGCGGCCGGGAAAGCGGAACTTCGCGAAGGTGTAGCCGCACAGCAGATTGACGAAGACGGTGATGATCACCGCCACCACGGCGATGAAGGCGGAGTTGGTCAGCCAGCCCAGCAGCGGCTGGCGCCGCCACAGCTCCGCCAGATTGCCCCAATCCACCCGTCCGGGCAGCAGCGAGACCAGCGCCTCGAAGATCTCGGCACGCGGCCGCACGGCGGTGACGGCCATCCAGTAGATGGGGAACAGCATCACCAGCGCGCCGGCGACGAGGGCCAGCCAGATGGCCGCGTCGGGAAAACTCCGCTTCATCCGAACGGTCATGAAGAATGACCGTTCGGATGAGTCTTTGTCTGGCGCGCCGCCGCCGGCCAACCCGGCGCGCGATACCGACGGCCTCTTCGCGATGGAAGAGTCATCGCTTCGGGCCGTTGGTATCACAGCACGTTCTCCTTCTGCCGGCTGGCGCGCCACTGCACGATCGTGAAGGCCAGGATGAGCACATACAGCGCGACACCCATCGCGCTTGCATAGCCCATCTCCGAGGTGACGAAGGCGGATTTGTAGATGTACTGCACCACCATCGTGGTGGAGAATCCCGGCCCCCCGCCGGTCATCACATAGATCAGGTCGAACACCTGGAAGGAATGGATGATGTCCAGCACCAGCAGCAGGAAGGTCGCCGGCCCCAGCAGCGGCAAGGTCACGTGCAGGAACTGGCGGGTGGCCGAGGCGCCGTCGATCCGCGCGGCTTCGTAGTATATGCGCGGGATGGATTGCAGGGCCGCGAGATAGACCACCATGTTGAAGCCGCTGCGCACCCACAGCGTGGCGATGGCAATGGAGGGCAGCGCCCATTGCGGCGTGGACAGCCAGGCGACGCGGCTGCCGCCGAGGCGGACAAGGATGCTGTTGATCACGCCGTAATTGTCGTTGAACAGCCAGGCCGCGATGGTGCCGGTGGCCACCGCGGAGACCACCACCGGCAGGAAGTAGATGCTGCGGATGAAGGTGCGCCCTGGCAGCTTCCGGTTCAGCGCGAGGGCCAGCGCGAGGCCGATGGCCATGCCGGTGGGCACGGTGGCCAGCGCGTAGAGCAGCGTGTTGACCAGCGCGCGCCAGAACAGCGGGTCGCGCATCAGCCTTGTGTAGTTGCCCACGCCGAGCCATTCCGCGTCGCCGATCAGGCTCCAGTCGAAGAAGCTGATATAGACGGCATACAGCAGCGGCAGGAAGCTGAACGCGGTGAACAGCACCACGTTCGGCGCGATGAACACGTACGGCACCAGCTTGTGCCGCCGCTTTGCCCATCGCGCCGCCATGGTCCCCATCAGGCGAGCAGCGCCTGGGTCTGCTCGTCGATCGCCTTCGCCGTGGCCGCGGGGTCCTGGCCGGAGGTGAAGGCGAGGTCGAACTGATCGGTGAGCACCGCGTTGATCTTGGAGAAATTCGGCATGGTCACGGTGCTGACGAGATGGTCGGGGATGGTGGCCGACTGCTCCACGAAGACCTGCATCGCGTCCGGCCGCAGCTTGTACGGCAGCTTCTCCGCCATCAGCGCCTTGCGCACCGGCAGGAACTGCGCGTTGACCACGAAGTCGCGCATGTTCTCCTCGTTGCAGAAGAACTTCACCACATCGGCGGCGATCTCGGGGTTCTTGGCGTCGCGCGAGACGGTGAGGCAGTTGCCGCCGAGGTCGGATGCCATCGCCACGTCGCGCGGCATGTAGGTGACACCCCAGCCCCATTTGGTCATGTTCCCGTTCAGGAACGGAATCTGCCAGTCGCCCGCGAGCAGAAGCCCGATCGTGCCGTTGGCGAACAGCGCCTGCGGCTGCTCCGAGCTCTTGATCGAGGTGCTCGGCGGCACCAGCCCCTCCTTGAACCAGGACTGCGTCCAGCCGATCGTGCCCACACCTGCTTGATTGGCGAGCACCGCGCGGGTGAGGTCGGCATTCAGCAGCGTGCCGCCATGCTGGTACAGGAAGGGCAGCCAGCGATAGGCGGCGTTCTGCCAGCTCATCGCGAAGCCATAGGGTGCGCCGCCCTTCTCCTTCATCGCGCGGGCGATGCGGATGAACTCCTCCCAGCTCCAGCTCTTCTCCAGCGAACTGGGCGCCTCCACGCCGATCTTCGCCAGCATGTCGCGGTTGTAGTAGAGCGCGAAGGTGTCGGTGTGGTGGGGAATGGCGTAGGGCCGGCCCTTGTAGGACACGGCGTTCCAGAAGGCCGGGCCGAAGGCGGAGCCGTAGTCCTTGTCGATGAATTTCGACATATCGGCCACGGCGCGGGCGCTGGCGTAGCGGCCGATCTGCTGGTACTGCACGCGGAAGATGTCCGGCGCCTGGCGCCCGGCGAGGCGCGTGTCCACCTGCTGATACAGCTGCATGCCGTTGCCGAACACTTCCAGCTTGATCGCCACGTCGGGATGCGCCGCCTGATACTTGGCGATGATGGCGTTGAACGCGTCCTGCTCCGCCTGCGCGCCCCACACGGTCATGGTCAGCTGCGTCTTCGCCTGGGCGCGGGTCGGGCGGGTCAGCGCCGTGGCCGCCGCGGCGCCCAGCAGGGTGCGGCGGCCGAGCGTGCCGATATCCGTGGTCAGGTCGATGCGTCCGGTCATGTGCGTTTCTCCCAGGTTTCTTCTATGGTTTTTCCGCGCCGCAGGAACGGCGGACGACGAGGTGGACCGGCAGCACGGTCAGCGGCGGTGCCGCGCGCCCGTCGAGCTGGTCCAGCACCGCCTCCGCCGCCAGCCGGCCCAGCGCGCCGCGCGGATGGTCGATAGTGGTGAGTTCCGGCGTGCAGAAGGCGCCGGCCTCGGTGCCATCGAAGCCGACCACGGCGATGTCGTCGGGCGCGCGCAGGCCGCGGGCGGCGAGCGCGTGCAGGGCGCCGATCGCCATACGGTCGTTGAACAGGAACACGGCGGTGGGGCGCGGATCGCCGTCGAGCAGGGCGCGCATCGCCGCGTCGCCGCCAGCCAGGCTGTTCTCGCCCTCCAGCACCAGCGCGGGATCGAACTCGATGCCTGCTTCATCGAGCGCGCGGCGATAGCCTTGCAGGCGCTCGTTCACCCGGCTGTGGCGCATCCGCCGGTCCGTCACATGGGCGATGCGCGTGTGGCCGAGCGCCAGCAGATGGCGGGTGGCGAGGAAGCCGCCCTCGGCGATGTCCACCCGCACGCAGGCGATGCCGTCATCCTCGCCGGGGTCCTGCAGCAGCACGCAGGCCAGGCCCTGCTGGTGCAGACGCCGCGCCCCCTCGCGCAGCACGGGGCTGCTGCCATGCACCAGCAGCCCGTCGGACACGCCGGCGGCGAGGCGGGACAGCGCGTCGCGCTCCGCCGCCGCGTTGGGCATGGCGATGATGTTGAGCACCCGCCCGCGTTCGCGCGCCGCCCGCTCGGCCGCGGCGGCGAACTCGGCGAAATACGGGTTGGCGAGATCGGCGGTCAGCAGGGCGATGGTGCCGGTGCTGCGGCGGCGCAGGCTGGCGGCGGCGTGGTTGGGGATGTAGCCGAGCTCGCGGGCGGCATCGCGCACCCGGTCCTGGGTGGCGGCGGCGAGGCCATGGCGGGTGCCCGCGCCGTTCAGCACCAGCGACACGGCGGAGGGCGACACGCCGGCAAGGCGTGCGACATCGCGGCTGGTGGCGCGGCGCTTGGGGACCATACCGTCCGTTTTCCTCTCCCTAATACGATTTAGGGACAGGATCGCAACAGCGTCAAGCGCCCGGGCGCCGGTTCAGCCGGGTGGAGCGACGGACAGGCGGCCGGGGACGCCGTGCTTGGCGATGAGCTCCGCGACGAGGCCGCTGGCCTTGGCCCGTTCCACGAAATCGCGCAGGAAGGCGGCGCCGGATTCGTTGCGCCGGTCGGTGCCCACCGCCTGCTGCACGGCGGCGAACTGGCCGTCGAGCACCCTCGCGCCGGGCAGCTTCGCCGCGTCGTCCAGCAGGCCCGGCCGCAGCCCGGCCAGCGCGTCGGCACCGTCCTCGGTGAAGATGGTCCAGGCGTCGCGCTCGGGCGTGCCGCGCAGCAGGGTGGCGTGGCGGATGTTGCGGTCCAGCCACAGCCCATAGGCGCTGCCGCCCATCACCGCGATGCGCAGCCCCGGGCGGTCCACCTCGGCGATCGAGGCGATCGGCGAGCCCGGCGGCACCAGATAGGTGGAGGCGATTTCGCAATAGGCGGCGGTGAAGGCGATCTTCTCCGCCCGCGCCGGCTCGGCGCCGATCAGCCCGATATCCCATTCCCCCGTGCCGCCGGCATCGGCCAGCAGGCTGGGGCGGGCATAGGGCACGTAGCGCACGCCCACCCCGAGCGCATCGGCGATGGCGCGGGCCATGTCCGGCGCCACGCCCACCGGGTCGCCGACCGCGTCCCGGCCGGTCACCAGCAGGAAATTGCTGAGATTGATCGCCGCGCGCAGCGTTCCGCTGGGCGCGAGTTCGGCGGCAGCCGCGTCGGTCATTGGCGTCTCCTCAAGGATCGATGCCCAGCTCGCGCAGGATGGCCGGGTTGTGCTCGCCCACCGCGGGCACGCCGCCCATCACCGGCGCCATGCCGGGAATGGTGATCGCGGGCAGGAAGCCGGGCACCTCGCCCACCGGCGAGGGCACCGCGCGGACCCGGCCGCGCGCGTGCAGCTGGGGGTGGGCGAGGAATTCCTCCATCGTGTTCAGGCGGGCATTGGCGATCGCCGCGCCCTCCAGCCGGGCCAGCACCTCCGCCGCCGTCAGCGGCGCGAAACCCTGTTCGATGCGCGCTTCCAGCGCCGCGCGATGTTCCATCCGGCGCGTGTTGCCGGCGAAGCGCGGGTCGGCGGCCAGGGCGGGGTCGCGCAGCACCTCCGCGCAGAAGGCGGCCCATTCCCGCTCGTTCTGGATGCCGAAGAACACGGTGCCGCCGTCGCCGGCGCGGAACGGACCGTACGGCGCGATGGTGGCGTGGCGCGTGCCGGTGCGGCGGGGGCGGTGGCCGGCGCCCTTGGTGTAGAGGGCGGGGTAGCTCATCCACTCCGTCATCGCGTCGAACAGCGACACCTCGAAGGCCAGGCCCTTGCCGGTGCGGGCGCGATGCAGCAGGGCCATCAGCACGCCGTTCAGCACGTACATGCCCGTGGCGATGTCGGCAACGGCGATGCCGCATTTGGCCGGCGCCTCCTCCGTGCCGTTCACCGCGAGCAGGCCGGTCTCGCACTGCACCAGCAGGTCGTAGGCCTTCTTGTGGCTGTAGGGGCCGCCGCTGCCATAGCCGGACACGTCGCAGGCGATCAGCCTTGGATGGCGGGCCACCAGGCGCGCGCCATCCAGTCCCAGCCGGGCGGCCGCACCGGGGGCGAGGTTCTGCACGAACACATCCGCCCGTTCCAGCAGCGCGTCGAGCACGCGGCGATCGGAAGGCGCCTTCACGTCCAGCGCCAGGCTCTGCTTGCTTCGGTTGGTCCAGGCGAACTGGCTGGACAGGCCGTTGAGCACCGCGTCGTAGTCGCGGCAGAAATCGCCCTTGCCCGGCCGCTCGATCTTGATGACGCGCGCCCCCCAATCCGCGAGATGGCGGGTGGCGAGCGGGGCGGCGATGGCCTGCTCCAGCGAAACCACGGTGATGCCGGACAGCGGCAGCTCTGGCGCGCTCATGCGAATCCCCCCTCGCCAAGCCAAGCACTTCGCACAGGATCAGGCCAGTTTCACCAGTTCGGCGGCCCGGCGGGGAACGGCGAAGACGATGGCGTTCTGCCGCAGCGCCCGGCCCAATCGCGCCGCGCCCGCCCGCGACATGCCGAACACCGCCAGGCTCTGCTCCGGCGCCCAGTCATGCCCCGCGCCCCTCCCCTCGCCCGCCAGCGCGCGCAGCCCGCTTCCGCGCAGCCTTGCCGCCAGCCGCCGCTGCGCCTGGCCGTTGACCATCCGGCCGCGCGGCACGCCCCGGGGGTTCCAGGCGGTGACGAAGGCGAGGCCGCGCCCGCCGTTGCGGGCGATCAGCGCGTCCAGCGACCGGCTGGCCATGCCCGGCCGGATCACCACCTCCGGCCGCGCCTCGGTCACGGCATAGGCGGTGCGCAGATAGGCGCCTTCCACGCGCCCGGTGCGGGAATACATGGCCCACTCCTTCCGGTCATGAGTCCGCCACCCTAGACTGTCGCGATGAATCCGAAACCCGTCCTGTGCGTGGGCGCGCTGACCTACGACGTCATCCTGCACGTGCCGCGCCTGCCGGCCGGGCCGGGCAAGTTCCTCGCCGACGACCTCGCGATCAGCGCCTCCGGCATGGCCGCGATCGCCGCCACCGCCGTGGCCCGGCTCGGCTGGCCGGCCGCGTTCTGGGCCAGCGCCGGGGACGACGCGGCGGGCGATTTCCTGGTGGCGCAGATGGCGCGCGAGGGCATCCGCACCGACCTCATCCGCCGGGTGGCGGGCGTGCCCTCCGGCACCTCCGCCATCATCGTCGATGGCGCGGGCGAGCGGGTGGTGGTGCCGTACTACCACCCAAGGCTGATGGCCACCCCCGCGCACGGGCCGGACATCTCCGCCGCCCATTTCGCCGCGGTGATGACCGACGTGCGCTGGCCCGGCGCCGCCGCCCAGGCGCTGGACGCGGCACGGGCCGCCGGCATTCCCGCGATCCTCGACCTCGATGTCGGCCCCGCCGCCATCCTCGCCGATCTCGCGCCGCGCGCCACCCATCTGGTGGCCTCCGCCGCCGGCGCGCGGCTGCTGACGGGGGCGGAGGATCCGGCCGATGCGGTCGGCCGGCTGCTCGGCACCACGCCGGCCGATGTCGCGGTGGTCACATCCGGCGAGGCCGGCTGCCATTGGGCCACGCGCGCCGACCCCGCCCCGCGCCACCTGCCCGCCTTCGCCGTGGCGGCGGTGGACAGCAACGCGGCCGGGGACGTGTTCCATGGCGCCTTCGCCGTCGGCCTGGTGGAGGGGCGCGGCATGGCGGCCACGCTGGGTTTCGCCAGCGCCGCCGCCGCGCTGAAATGCCTGCGGCCCGGCGGACGGCTCGCCGTGCCCGGACGGCCTGAGGTGGAGGATTTCATGCGGGGACTCGCGACATGACCACGGATTGGAAGGCGGCGCTGGCCGCCGCGCGGCTGCTGCCCATCATCTCCGCACCCGATGCCGACGCGGCGGTGGCGCTGATCGACGATTTCGCCACCGCCGGCATCACCGCCGTGGAAATCCTGTTCCGCGCATCGGCCGCCCCCGCCGCCCTGGCCCGCGCCCGCGCCCGCCACCCCCAGCTGCTGCTGGCCGCCGGCACCATCCTCGACATGGCCGCGCGCGAGGCGGCGATCGCGGCGGGCGCCGACCTGCTGATCGCCCCCGGCCTCACCCCCACCCTCGCCGCCCTCTGCCGCGCCGGCCCGCCCCTCATCCCCGGCGCGCAGACCCCGAGCGAGGTGATGGCGGCGCGGGAGGCCGGGTTCGGCGTGCTGAAATTCTATCCGGCCGAGCCGAACGACGCGCCCGCCATCCTGCCCGACTACGCCAACGTCTTTGCCGATATCGCCTTCGTCCCCACCGGCGGCATCACCGAGGCCGCCCTGCCCCGCTACGCGAAGCTGCGCAACGTGATCGCGGTGGGCGGAAGCTGGCTGCATGCCGGGCTGGAACCCGGCCCCGGCCGCGCCACCGCCCTGGCCGAGCGCGTCGCCCGCGGCCGCGCCCTGATGAACGGCGCCCGCCCATGACCGCCGGCCCCAGCCTCGACAGCTGGATGACGGAATACTACGGCGAGCTGCTCGACTCCCTGTCGCAGTACTGCGCCGGCGCCCCGCCCGCCGATCTGTTCCCGATCTTCTCCCGCGTGCCCGACCCCACGCTGTGGAGCATCCTGCTGTGGAAGGAATATGCCGGCTTCCCCGCGCTGAAGCAGGCGCTGCCGGGCATGCCGCCCGCGGAGATCCAGAAGCAATGGGCCGGGCGCAGCGGCATGTCCACGCTGGGCGTCCAGGTGCAGGCCTGGTACGAGATCTTCAAGCGACAGATCGCCACCCACCTGCCGCTCGGCCTCGCGTCGGTCCGGCTGCTCGATTTCGGCTGCGGCTGGGGCAGCGTGCTGCGCTATTTCGTGCGCGACATTCCCAATGCCGGGCTGTTCGGCTGCGACCCGCTGGCCGCCATCGTGCGGACCGCCGCCGAGCTCAACCCCCATGCCCGCTTCGCGCTGTCCGAGCGCATCCCCCAGCGCATGCCCTTCACCGAGATTTTCGACGTGGTGATCGCCAGCTCGGTCTGGACCCATCTCTCCGAGGCCACCAGCGAGGCCTGCCTGGGCGCGGTGTACGAGGCGCTGCGGCCCGGCGGGCTGTTCCTGCTCACCATCCGCCCGCCCGACTACCGCTTCACCTGCCCGAGCTTCCCGGACAAGGCGGAGGCCGGCCGCATCCTGGCGCGGCACGGCTACCTGTTCGCCCCGCAGGGCCACGGCGTCGGCGGCGAGGTCACCTATGGCGAGACGATCATCGGCATGGACTATATCCGCCGCAACTGGACCGGCCTGTTCGACGTGGTGGCGGTGACGCTCAACGCCGGCTCCATGAACCAGGTGCTGCTCACCCTGCGGCGGCGGTAGGCATGTCCCGGCCCGCCGAGCTGTTCCGCCCCGAACGGCTGCTCGCCTTCAGCGACGGCGTCTATGCCGTGGCCATCACGCTGCTGGTGATCGATATCCGCCTGCCGCCGGCGGCCGAGGGCGGCGAGGCGGCGCTGCTGCCGGTGCTGACGGCGATGGCGCCGAAGCTGGTGCTGTTCGCCTTCACCTTCCTCGTGCTGGGCATGAGCTGGCTGGGGCACCACCGCAAGTTCACCTATGTCGAGCGGGTGGACGGCCGGATCCTGTGGCTCAACCTGCTCTACCTGATGGCGCTGTGCCTGATCCCCTTCGCCAGCAGCGCGCTGGGCGAGCGGGGCGAGAGCCGGATCGCCTTCATGCTCTATGCCGCGGTGATGGCGGCGGTGGAAATCCTCTCCGCCCTGCTCTCGCTCACGGCCCTGCGCCCGCCCTTCCTGCGCGAGGACGCACGCATGACGCCGGACCTGCGGCGGGACATGGTGCTGTCGCCGCTGCTGGCGGGCGGGCTGTTCCTGGTGGCCGCGTGCCTCGCCGCCGCCGGCTGGGAGCGGCCGGCGCGCTGGCTGCTGCTGGGCATCGTGCCGATCATGGCGTGGTTCGGGGCGCAGACCGGGCGGGGGGCCGGCGACGCGTAATCCTCAAGGCGCGGCCGAGGTCGCCTGGGCCAGCTTGTCGATCGGCGACCACACATAGGCGGTCTGCGGCACCGCCACCCCGCCCACCCGCACGGTCGATTCCGCCGCCGCCTTGCCGCCCAGCCGCGCGTAGAACCAGCGGCTGGGATTGTCGCGCAGCACCCACAGGAACGCCGAACCGCAGCCCGACGCCGCCAGATGCGCCGCCGCCGCCCGCATCAGCCGCCGCCCGATGCCCCGGTCGCGCCAGTCGTCCAGCACATAGAGCGTGTGGATCTCGCCCTCCGCCAGCCCGCCCGGACGCGGGGCCGCGTCGCCGGTCACGAAGCCCACGATGCGCGGCGGCCCGCCCTCCGGCCCGAGATCGAGGCCCGAAGCCGTCGCCACGTGCACCCCCCGGCCGGCGCGGATGGAATGGTCGTATTCCGCCGCCTGCCGCACCGCGGACATGCGGGCGAGATAGGCGTCGGGCAGGATGCCGGGATAGGCGCTGCGCCAGGCCGCAACATGCACCGCGCCGATCGCCACCGCATCCGCCGGCCGGGCGCGGCGGATGGTGATCATGCGGCCCGCTCAAGCACCGCGCCGAAGAACCCGTCCGTGCCATGGCCGCGCGGGGTCAGCGACAGGAACGGCCCGTCGCCGGGGCATGGCACGTCCAGCGTCCAGGCGCTGGCCAGCGGCACCACGGTGAAATCCGGATGGGCAGCCAGGAAACCCCGCACCTGCGCTTCGTTCTCCTCGATCAGCAGCGAGCAGGTAGCGTAAACCAGCCGCCCCCCCTTGCGCACCAGCCGCGACGCGGCACCGAGAATCGCGGCCTGCTTCGGCACCAGCTCCGCCAGGTCGGTCTCCGTCAGCCGGCCCCGCGCGTCGGGGTTGCGGCGCCAGGTGCCGGTGCCGGTGCAGGGCGCATCGACCAGCACGCGGTCGAAACTCCCCTCCCGCCGCTTGGCCCATTTGTCGCCGGGCTCGATCAGATGGCGCTCCACGTTGTGCACCCCGGCCCGCCGCAGCCGCCGCACCGCCCCCTCCAGCCGGGGCGAGGAGACGTCGCAGGCCACCACATGGCCCTGGTTCGCCATCGTCATCGCCAGCGCCAGCGTCTTGCCGCCGGCCCCGGCGCACCAGTCCACCACCCGCATCTGCGGCCGCGCATCGACCAGCGTGCAGACCAGCTGGCTGCCCTCGTCCTGGATTTCCACCAGCCCGGACTGGAACGCCCGGCCCGACGTCACCGGCCGCCGTCCGGCGATGCGCAGGCCCCAGGGCGACAGCGGCGTCGGCTCGGCCGCGATCCCCTCCGCCGCCAGCGCGGCCCGCGCTTCCTCGCGCGTGCCCTTCAGCAGGTTCACCCGCAGATCGAGCGGCGCGTTGCCCTCCATCGCCGCCATCTCGGCTTCGAGCGCGCCCCCGAACCGGGCCTGAAGATGCGGCAGCACCCAGCCCGGCACGTCCAGCCGCACCGCTTCGGGCATGTCGGCATGCACGGAGGCCTGCCCCTCCAGCCCCCGCAGCATCGTGCTCTCCGCCCCGGACAGATGGGTCGGCCCGAACTGCCCGCCGGAAAATCCCTGCGCCAGGCCCGACAGGCTCCAGCCATCCAGCAGCAGCGAAGCCGCCACCAGCATGCGCGGGGTCACCGGCGCGCCCACCCGCTCCAGCCACCAAGCCAGCCGGCGGCGGGTGCGCAGCACCGCCCAGCCCCGCTCCGACACCGCCCGGCGATCGCCGGAGCCGATATAGCGGCGGGCACGGAAGAAATCGTTGGCGACGGCATCGGCCGGCTTGCGCGGGGCCGATTCCACCGCCGCCAGCAGCTCGATCGCCGCCGCAAGCCTTGCAGCGGGAGTCATGGGAAGAGCGCGCTACCCTTCCTGCCGGTAGTTCGGCGCCTCGCGCGTGATCGCCACGTCATGCACATGGCTCTCGCGCAACCCGGCCCCGGTGATGCGGCGGAAACGCGCATTGCGCTGCAGCTCGCCGATATCCGCGCTGCCGGTATAACCCATCCCCGCCCGCAGCCCGCCGACCATCTGGTGCAGCACGGCGGAGACCGGCCCCTTGTAGCCCACCCGGCCCTCGATGCCCTCGGGCACCAGCTTCAGCGTGTCCTTGATATCCTCCTGGAAATAACGATCGGCCGAACCGCGCGCCATCGCCCCCAGGCTGCCCATGCCGCGATAGGATTTGTAGCTGCGGCCCTGGTACAGGAACACCTCGCCCGGCGCCTCGTCCGTGCCGGCGAGCAGGCTGCCCACCATCACCGCATCCGCCCCGGCGCCGATCGCCTTGACGATGTCGCCCGACGTGCGCACCCCGCCATCGGCGATCGCCGGCACACCCTGCGCCCGGCACGCCGCCGCCGTCTCCAGCACCGCGGAGAATTGCGGCACGCCCACGCCGGCCACCACACGGGTGGTGCAGATGCTGCCCGGCCCGATGCCGATCTTCACCGCGTCCGCCCCGGCCGCGATCAGCGCCTCCGCCCCCTCGGGGGTCGCGACATTGCCGGCGATCACCTGCACGGCGTTGGACAGCTTCTTGATCCGCTCCACCGAGGCCAGCACCCCGGCGGAATGGCCATGCGCCGTGTCGATGACGATGACATCGACATCCGCGGCGATCAGCGCCTCGGCGCGGGCCATGCCGTCATCGCCCACCCCGGTCGCGGCGGCCACGCGCAGCCGGCCCAGCTCGTCCTTGTTGGCGATCGGATGCGCCTGGGCCTTGTCCATGTCCTTCACGGTGATCAGGCCGACGCAGCGATAGGCGTCGTCCACCACCAGCAGCTTCTCCAGCCGGTGCCGGTGCATCAGCCCGCGCGCCTGGTCCATGCCCACCCCGGTGGTCACGGTCACCAGATTGTCCCGCGTCATCAGCTCATAGACCTTGATCGCCGGATCGGTGGCGAAGCGCACGTCGCGATTGGTCAGGATGCCCACCAGCCGCCCGGTGCCGCGCTCCACCACGGGAAAGCCGCTGATATGATGCGCCGCCATCAGCTGGCGCGCCTCGGCGAGGGTCTGGTCGGGATGGATGGTCAGCGGATTGACCACCATGCCCGATTCGAACTTCTTCACCCGCCGCACCTCGGCCGCCTGCTCGGCATGGGTGAGGTTCTTGTGGATCACCCCGATGCCGCCATGCTGCGCCATGGTGATGGCCATCACCCCCTCCGTCACCGTGTCCATGGCCGAGGACACCAACGGAATGTTCAGCGAAATCTCCCGCGTCAGCCGCGTGCGCGTGTCGATCTGCGCCGGCAGAATCTGCGAATATGCCGGTACCACCAGCACATCGTCGAAGGCCAAGGCCTCGCGGATGCGCGACATGGGATCGGACCGCACCGCCGTCCGCTCGGTTTCCGTGGAAGAAGAATCAGGGGGTACCATGGCCGGACCTTTCCGCAACCTTGGCGCGTCCACATAGTCCGCACCGAAGCCCGGCGCAAGCGAAGTCCCGTGACATGGGGCAGCCATGCGCCCGGCGCGCGTGCGAGGGGGAAGGAAGAGAAGAAAGGAAGCATCTTCTTTTTCTGAAGAAAAAGAAGCAAAAAGACTTTGCTCGTTTTGGCTTGTAC